>JADHOF010000012.1 GCA_016779125.1 Verrucomicrobiia bacterium
GAGAAAACGATCGCGACCGTGATGATCATGAAAATCGCGTGATACCAACTTTGCGAGGAAGAGGAGGCTGTGAGCTGTTCGAAAATCTGCTGCACCGCTTCCGGCGTGCCGCTGGAGGAATAGGCCCCGCGCACACCCTGCCAGATAAACTCGATGCACCAACCCGCCACCACGCTGTAGAAAGAAAGGATGATGAAGGCAGCCAGGACCCCCATGAAACCAACGATCTGCCACGGCGATTTGTGCCCCGCCAGCTGACGAAACGCCCCGACCGGATCCCGTTGGGTCGCTTTGCCCAACATGATCTCGGCGACGAGGATGGGCAGTCCCAGGAAGATCGTCAGCAGCACGTAAACGACCAGAAAAGCGCTGCCGCCATTCATGCCGACGACATAGGGGAATTTCCAGATGTTGCCGAGGCCCACCGCGCTGCCTGCTGCGGCCAAGATAAAGCCCAGCCGGCTGTTCCATTGTCCACGATTCTCGCTGTTCATAGTCTTGGGGCCGAAAGCGGGCAGGCTAGCTCCGGTTGTGAGTCAATTCAACCGTAGCCGGATGAAAGACTTCGACCCGGTGCAGAGCTTTTCGCTTTCAGAAACCGGATGCCCGCCTTCAAATCCGTCCCCATGCCGACCTTTTATGACTGCCAACGATGCACCGCGTGTTGCCGGTGGCCGGGACAAGTCCGCATCAATGACGCGGAGATCTCCGCGATGGCGGGACATCTGGGTATGGCCGAATCCGATTTCATCGAGAGGTTTACCCGGATTCGACCAGATCGGCGGGGGCTTTCGCTTCGTGACAAGGAAAACGGCGAATGTGCCTTTCTCGACGGGGAAAACTGCCGAGTTCAGCCGGCCAAGCCGCAGCAATGCCGAGATTTTCCCAATCTGTGGCGATTTGATGGCTTCGAGTCGAAATGTCAGGCCAAAGCGATCGAGATCGAAGATGAGGAGGAATATCGCCGGCGGATCGTGGCGGCGACCGGGAGAGAGCCGTTCAGTCGTGGCTGATCTGAAGCGTTTTTTCGAAATCGGCAGAAAAACCGCGCATTTCTGCGATAATTTTATCCGGTTGCTGCGCGATGGTCGCCGTCATGCGCTCAGCAGAGTCGGGCTTGCGCTTGATCAATTCAATGGCGGCGATAATCAGGGAGAGGTGGTTGTTGATGTTGTGACGCACTTCCGAGAGCCGGGAGTTGATCTGTTCAATCTCCGCAGGCGTTAACGTCACAGGTGCATCGGGGGCAGCCATGGGGAAAATCTGGCCATTTGGGGTCCGAATGGGAAGACTAATCGCCCGTGAAAAAAAGCCGGCTTCCCCGTTGACACCCGGAACTCCCCGCGCCTACTGTTTGCGCCCTTTCGGGAAACGGCCGCTCACTGGCCCCCGGGGGGTAACGCGTAAATAGAAGGGATGTGAGTATTTGTGACAGAGATAAAGCTTAGAAAAGGTGAATCAGTAGAAAAAGCTCTGCGACGGCTGAAGAAGAAGCTCGATCGTGAAGGCACGCTGCGTGAAGTGCGCAACCATCGCCGTTACGAGAAACCGAGCGAAAAGAAGCGTCGCAAGATGAAAGTGGCGAAATTTTCCGCCATGCTCCGAGCACGTTACGCGGACATGTAAGCTCCGATTTTCGACAGGCCGGTGTGGAATCCATTCCCCACCGGCCTTTTTTGTGATCAGTTTTCCCGTTTACCAGCCGATGTATTCCTTTTCCACCTGTTGGAATTCCTATCGTCACGAGGATGGCGGAGAAATGCTTCGAGAAATTGCCGACCTTGGCTTCGATTACGCTGAGTTGAGTCACGGGATTCGCGTCAGCCTTCTTCCCGGCATTCTCGATGCGGTCGATTCCGGGGTCATCAAAGTCTCGACGCTGCACAATTTCTGTCCCTTGCCGATGGGGATCAACCACGCGGCACCTAACATCTACCAATTTTCAAGTCAGGATCGCCGGGAGCGGGAATACGCCTTGAAGCACACCTTCAAGACGATCGAGTTTGCCACCCGGGTCGGGGCGAAGCTGATCGTCCTGCACTGCGGTTCAATGCGGTTCATCAAAGGATTTTGGGCAAACCTGTTCGGAGATGGACAGGAGGAGTTCACGGATCATCTCGTCCAACTGCTGGAGGAGGGGAAAGGGGGGACCGAGGAGTTCAATCAGCTCGTGGCGCGAGCGATGGAGAACCAGGAGAAATTCAAGACGGACGCGGTTCGTCGATCGTTGGAAATGATCAACACGATCGCGGCGAAGGCCGCGGAGCACGATCTCCTTCTGGGAATTGAGAATCGCGAGGCGCTGGAGGAGATTCCCTTGGATCAGGACATGGGCGAGTTTCTGGATGCTCTGCCGGCGGATACGGTTCGTTACTGGCATGACTGCGGGCATGGTCAGATCAAGGAGAACATCGGATTCATCAACCATCGGCTTCATGTGGAGGGGCTCTCGGAACGTCTCGGCGGGTTTCACATTCATGATGTTGTTTTTCCGGGCAAGGATCATCAACCGCCAGGCAAGGGAATGATTGATTACGCAGCCTTGAAGCCCTTTGTGAAGCCGGAGCATATCAAGGTCTTTGAAATGAATCCCGCGCTGACCTCCGAGGAGGTCCTTGAGGGCGTCGCCCACATCAAGTCTGTGTGGGGTGCGGAATAGGGTGGGGTGATTGCCGGATTGAAACAGCCCGTCCGAATGTGGCTCCCTTGGCCGCTTCACCAATGACCGCCGACCCTGTGAAACGAAAAGGCCTGCTTGCGACCCTGATTCGGATCGTGGTCTGCCTGCTGCTGCTCACATGGATCTTTCAGTCCATCTTTTGGGACGAGGGCAAGCGCTTTTGGGAACAACAGGAGAACGGGGTTTCCTGGAACGAGCTTTCGCGGAATGAACGCCTCGAGATTTCATGGGAACACGGGCCACGCGAGTTGTGGCGCAACATCAGGCAGGTGAAGCCCGGTGCATTCGCGATTTCCCTCGTGGTCATGGGGGTGACCATTTTTCTGAGCGTCATTCGCTGGCGTATGGTGCTTTCAGTGCATGGCCTGCGTCTTTCATTTGGTCGGGCGATGGAGATCTCGATCGTGGCGCACTTCTTCAATTCGTTCCTTCTTGGCGCGACGGGAGGCGATCTCATCAAGGCCTACTACGCCGCCCGGGAAACACACCACAAAAAGGTCGAGGCGGTCGGGACGGTTTTTGTGGACCGAATCATCGGCTTGTTCGCGCTGCTCCTGTTTGCCTGTGTGACGATGACGTTGAACGTTCCGCTTTTGAGAAGTGATCCGGTGTACCAGAAGCTGGCTTTGTTTGTGATGGCCATGGCGGCGGGCGGTTTCGTCGCCACTTTTTTCGCCTTCCGCGGGGGGATGTCGTTGGGGGTGTTCAAATTGCGGGAACTTATCCGAAAGCTGCCGAAGGGCGACATGATCGAGCGCCTTCGCGATTCTTTCCTCGTGTTTGGAAAACACAGGCAGCTGCTCCTGACGACATTGATGCTTTCCCTTTTGATTCACTTTGTCGCGGTCGTTCATGTGCAGACCGTCGGGTGGGGAATGGGTTCGCACACGACCTTCGTCCAGATGCTGACGATTGTGCCGATCATCAGCTGCTTCATCGTACTGCCGATTTCGCCGAGCGGGCTGGGCGTGCGGGAGAACCTCTTCGTCTACATGCTGGTTGCACCGCAGATTGGAGACACGCCGTCCCAGGCCTTGGCGCTCTCCCTTCTTTGCTACGCGGGCAGTCTTTTCTGGAGCCTGGTTGGTGGTGTGGTTTACGCGACCTTCCGCGAGCGGCATCATTTGGAGGAGATCACCCACGGAGACGAGGGCTGATCCTCGCGTGCAAGAGACTCCCACTTTTGGATTGAGAAATCCCGGTGCGGCTGTCCCTTGAAGTTCGCTTCACCACGAAGGGGTGTCGTTTCCAAAACACAACACGGCCGTCGCCGAAATCCGTCCCGGAGAATCTATCTGTCTCAACCTGCCGCGTTTTCCGCGAAGTGGCCAAAGGCGCGGAACTTCGCGTAGCGCTGTTTAAGGCGTTCCTGGGGAGACATGGCCGTCACCTCGTCGAGGTTCCGTATCAAGACCTCCTTCATGTTTTTCGCCGCAGTCGCCGGATCCTGGTGGGCGCCGCCGAGAGGCTCGGGAATGATCTCATCGACCAAGGTCAAGTCTTTCAGGTGGTTGGCCGTGATCTTGAGCGCCTCTGCCGCCTTTGGCGCCGCGGCGCGGTCTTTCCACAGGATCGCCGCGCAGCCTTCCGGGCTGATGACGGAATAGTACGCATTTTCGAAAATCAAAACCCGGTTGCAGACGCCGATTCCAAGCGCGCCGCCGGAGCCGCCCTCGCCCAGCACGACGCCGACGATCGGTACGTCCAAGAGCGCCATTTCGCGAAGGTTTACCGCGATGGCTTCCGCGATATGTCGTTCCTCGGCGCCCACGCCGGGAAAAGCGCCGGCCGTGTCGATCAGGGTCACGATCGGCAACCGAAACTTGTTCGCCATTTTCATCAGGCGCAGCGCCTTGCGATATCCTTCGGGATGGGCGGAGCCGAAGTTCCGCAGAATGTTCTCCTTGGTGTCCCGGCCCTTCTGGGTGCCGATCACCATGACCTTGCGGCCGTCCAGATAGGCGAGCCCCGAGACGATGGCCCGATCGTCTGAGAACAGTCTGTCGCCGTGTAGTTCGCTGAATTCATCGAAGACCATGCGGCAATAGTCGAGCGAGTAGGGCCGCATCGGATGCCGGGCGACCTGCACGCGGTGCCACGGGCTGAGGTTGGAGTAGATGTCGCGACGCGTCTGCTCGATCTTTGCCTCCATCCCCGCGACCTCGTCCTCAAAACCAACGCCCAGTTGGCTCGAATCGTTGTGAGCCTTCAGGTCCGCCAGCTTGCGTTGCAGTTCGATGAGCGGTTTTTCAAATTCCAGATGATGTTTCATGCCCGCGTATCCGAGAAGTTTTTGAGACGATAACTCGTCAGCCGAAAAGGCTGGCAGTGCCTCCGTGTTTGATCAATCGAAATCACTTGCACCTGATTCGGCGTCCGCCTAGCGTTTGCGCCCGTTCGCGCGGTTAGCTCAGCGGTAGAGCACCTGCTTCACACGCAGGGGGTCACTGGTTCGAACCCAGTACCGCGCACCATCCTTCCTCCCTGCCGACAGTTCCCCACCAAGCCATGAACCCGTTGGACACTCCGTCCCTGAAACCGATCCGGGTCCGTTTGAAGCCGGTCGCGGAAAGTATTGTGCGGCGCGGGCATCCGTGGGTGTTCGCCGAGAGTTTGCGTGAGCAGAGTCGTGAGGGTGTTTCTGGGGATTTGGCGGTGATCTTTGACAGACGGGACAAGTTTCTTGGCGCGGGGTTGTACGACGCGGACTCGCCGCTTCGAATCCGCGTGGCTCACGTGGGGAAACCGACCGCGCTCGACGGTGCCTTCTGGCGAGGGCGGATTCTCGCGTCGTTTCAGAGACGGGAAGGCTTGTTTGGAGACGACACGAACGGGTTTCGGTTGATCAACGGTGAGAGCGACGGTCTGCCGGGGCTCGTTCTGGATCGATATGACACCACATTGGTGTTGAAGCTATACACCTCCGCATGGCTTCCGCATTTGCCGACCGTGATCGCGGCGCTCCGGGAATCCTGCCCGGCGAGCGGCGTGGTGTTGCGGTTGGCGCGCAATCTTAAGGAGATCGCCCGGGCGCGGGCGGGTTTGGAAGACGGAAAGACAATTGTGGAAGGCCAAGCCCGGACGGAGGCGGTCGAAACGGTCGTGTTTCGCGAGAACGGACTTCTTTTTCATGCCGATGTTCGGCGCGGGCAGAAGACGGGTTTCTTTCTGGATCAGCGGGAGAACCGGCAACGTGTGGAGCGATTGTCGGCTGGGCGCGACGTTTTGAACTGCTTCAGTTTTTCGGGCGGATTTTCGCTTTATGCCGCGCGGGGAGGGGCTCGATCCGTTACGGATGTGGATATCAGCGAGCACGCCCTTCGCTCGGCGCGGGAAAATTTTCGACTGAACTGCGGCGAAGCGGCGGTCGCCAAAGCACGGCACGTGACGGTGTTGGCGAACGTCTTCGACTGGCTGAACGGCGAGGCGGCGGGGCACTTTGGGATTGTTGTCATCGACCCGCCGTCGCTTGCCCGCAAGGCGGTTGATCGGGAGGGTGCGTTGAAGGCCTACCGGCAGGTTTTTTCGGCGGGGATTCGTCGGGTCGCTTCGGGTGGAATTCTGGTGGCCGCGTCGTGTTCAGCCCATGTTCGGGCCGAGGAGTTTTACCAATTGGTCCGCGATGAGGCGCTTCGTTCCGGGAGGCGGTTCCGTGAGTTGGAGCGCTCGGCGCACGCCGCAGATCATCCGGCCAGTTTCGCGGAGGCCGAGTATCTGAAGGCGATGTTTCTGACTTTCGATTGACCGGGGCGGGTGTCCGAGTGTTTGCCCTGCCCGCAGGCCTTTGATAGCGTCCGCGCCCTTGCCTATGCACCCCGAAATGAAGCAAAAACCGACACGTCCCCGCCGGCTGCAGGAGGCGGGTTTGTTGCTGGTGATCTTCGTGCTCGGCACGCTGCTCTCGATCTTCGGCGGTTCGGTCGAGATGCCGAAGTTGGAGGTGGACGAGAACGGCGAACCCCGGCGCGTTTTCACGGAGGACTCCGACGGAAACCGGCAGCTGGTGATGGAGAAAAAGAACAAGTTTCTGCGTGCCGAGAACCTGACGAACCTGGCGAAGGACGCGAGTTTCATCGCGATCATGGCGGTGGGGGCGACCTTCATCATCGTGGCGGGCCAGATCGACCTGAGCGTGGGGGCCATCTATGCGCTTTCGTCGGTGATCGGGGCGCTGGTTTTTCACGCCTTTGGTCCAGAAGGCGCCAAGGCCGGGGCGTCTGCCTGGTTGGGGGTGAGTCTCGGCATGCTGGCCTGCGTGGCCACGGCCACGGCCTGCGGTTTGTTGAATGGCGGGATGGTTGTGGCGTTGCGGGTTCATCCCTTCATCATCACGCTTGGAACGATGGCGATCTATCGAGGACTGGCCCACGTGATCACGCAGGGGCAGTCGATCTCTCAATTTCCGGAAGTTTTTCGGACGATGATCAGGGGGGATGAATCAACGCAGCTGAGCATTGTGCCGTTGATCGTGATGGTCGTGGTGGCCGTGATCGGAACGATCTGCCTGGCCCGCATGGCTGCGGGGCGGCGGGTCTACGCGGTCGGTGGAAACGAGGAGGCCGCCCGGTTCAGCGGGATCTCCGTGGGGCGCGTGAAGCTGGGAGTCTTCGTGGTGGCCGGGTTTACCGCCGGCATTTCTTCGTTGCTTGCTCTTGGATATTACGGCGGGGCCAGTTCGGGAGACGGCAACGGGTATGAACTCGACGTGATTGCCGCGGCGGTGGTGGGAGGCGCGAGCCTGAGCGGCGGACGGGGAACGGCGTTGGGCGCGTTGCTGGGCGCGATCATCATCAAGATGCTGGACAACGGCATCATCATTCTCGGGATAAACTCGGACTACAGCCGCATCATCATCGGGAGCGCCGTGATTCTCGCGGTCGTGTTTGATCAGTTGAACGGCTGGATGTCCCGACGGCGGGATTTGTTGAGCACATGAACTGGCGCGATTCGACCTTGGAAAGTCTTGCGGTGGATATCTGGTCCGCGTTGGGGGAGGCGGCCGGCCGTCCGGATCATCCGTTTCGGCTGCCCGCTGTTGCCACGACCAACCGCTTTGACAGCCATGTCAGGACGGTGGTCCTGCGTCAGGCGGATCCCGAGTATCGCCGATTGGTTTTCTTTTCCGATCTCCGCGCACCAAAGATCCGCGAGATACACGCGAACGAGCAGGTGCAGTGGATGTTTCTGCATCCCAGGCAGGGGGTTCAGATTCGGGCGACGTCCTCGGCGATGGTCTATCGGCAAGACGCCATGGCTCGCGAGTTTTGGGATCGATTGCCGCTGGCGAGCCGGCTCAACTATTGCGCCTCCGCCGCGCCGGGCAGCGCCTTGCCGGAAGGCGGGGACGGAATTCCCCCGGAACTGAAAGGCCCCGACCTGACGGCCGAGGCGCTCGAAGGCGGGTATGCGAATTTCGCGGCCGTTGCCTGTGAGGTGGATGTGATGGACTGGCTGTGGCTTGGCGCGGATGGAAGCCGGCGGGCGTCGGTGCGTTGGACCGGGGAAAAATACTCAGCCATCTGGCTGGTGCCGTAACATCCTCCACAAGTCTGGTTTTCAGAATTCACGCGCCGCGCTACCCTCGCCGCATGCGAACCTTCGTTGGATTCTTCTCAATCGCTTTGATGGCGGGGTTGACCGCTTGCGGTCCCAAATTGTCGGCACCCGTTCAAAAATCGGCCGATCCGGTTGAAGCGCCGGTCTCGAGCGCCACGCGGGTGTTTTACGTGCTGGGCAATGTGAAAGAACTGCGACTTGGCGAGAGCAAGGTGGTCGTGGAGCACGAGGCGATCGCCGATTTCATGGATGCGATGACCATGCCGTTCAACGTGGGTGACACGAACGAGTTTGCGACGATTGCCACAAACGATCGGGTGCATTTCAGGTTGGTGGTGGAGACAGATCGAAGCTGGATTGATCAGGTGACGAAGGTCGGTGAGGTGATGAATCTCGCCGATGTGGGGCGGAAGGATTTTCGGCTTGTGAGGGATGTCGAGCCGCTGGAGATCGGGGACGCGTTTCCGGATTATCCGCTGACGAACCAATTTGGAAAGGCGTTCAGCACGGCGGATTACCGGGGCAAGGTGTTGGTGGTGACCCTGATTTTCACCCGGTGTCCGCTGCCCGATTTTTGTCCACGCATGAGTCAGAATCTCAAGCGGGCGCTTCAGTTGCTGAAGGCCGATTCCGAGGCTCCGACGAATTGGCATTTGATGTCCGTTTCCTTCGATCCCGATTTCGACACGCCACCCGTCCTGTCCGCCTACGCGAAGCAGTATGGGGCGGATCCGATGGATTGGACTTTCGCGACCGGAGCCCTGATCGAGATCGACGACCTGACGGAGCGCTTCGGGATGTATTTCGCCCGGGAAGGCGGCGGCGTGACCTTCAATCACAATCTGCGCACGGTTGTGATCGATCCGAATGGCAAGGTCCGGCAAATCTATGTCGGCAACACCTGGCAGGCAGAGGAACTCGTGGTCCTGATAAAGCAAACGGCCGCCCAGAAGGCGGCCGTTGCGGAAGTCGTGAACGGAAACTGATTTCCTATTCGCCGTCCTGAGCGGTCGCCGGTGCGGGCGCGGGAGCCGCGGCCTCGGCGGGCATGATCCAAGGCTCCACCTTTTCGATGGAGTCGATGCGGTAGCGGGTGGTTTCCACTCCGGCCGTGTATTGCGCCTCGTCGCCGACCTTTTTGCCGGAGAACTTTTGGGCCAAGGGGCTCAGGTAGCTCAGGCGGCCGGCATCCGGATCGCCATCCCAGGCGCCCAAGATGTCGTAGTCGAGCTGCTCGTTCGAATTGAGATTGGTGACCTTGATGCGGGTGCCGACACCCACGCTGCCGGTCTGTGCGTCCGAGAAGTCGGTGCCCCTGGCCAGACCCAGATCGCGTTCGAGTTCCGCCTTGCGCTGCATAAGGACGCGCTGCATTTCCTTGGCGGACTTGTATTCGTGGTTTTCCCGCAAGTCGCCGTAGCTGCGGGCGATGGAGATATCCTTCCGGTTTTCGGGGATCTTGACCTTGATGATCTCCTCGTATTCGCCCTGCCGGCGTTTGAGGCTGACCCACGAAACAACAAGCGTCTTATCTTCCTTGCCGGAGTCGCCGGAGATGAGTTCCTGAACGGACGGGAAGGTCTTCACGATGCGCGCAAGCAGGGAGCGCTTGTCCATGTCGTCGAAGGCGTGCGTCGATTGCACGTTCCGGGTCACATCTTTGACGACCTCGATATCGGCGGACTCGATCAGGGTCGGGAGGAGTTCCTGATCCTTCATGATGTAGTCCGTGAGCTTCACCGACTTCTTTTCATTGAAAATATCCCGCTCAATGGCCGTGATCATGGCGCGGAAGACTTCCGGTCCGATGATGTCGGCGAAGGTGTCGGAGCGATCCTTGGCGAGCCAGAGCAAGAGATCCGTGCTGGCCTGGTGTTGGCTGACCAGGCGCGCGAGCGTTTCCTTAAAGAGACCGAACTTGCCGTTTCCAACGAGCAGATTGACGCATTCACCGCAAAGTTTGGGCGTCGCGTCGTTGGCGAGCAGCACGACGGCGTCCGACCAGTCGTGGGGCCTTGCGTTCAGGTAGGATTCCAACACCCGTCGATGGCGGGCGGCGGGGAGCTTGCTGATGATGGCCGCGAGGGATACGTCCTGCCCCCAGATGTTGGCCTCGGTGGCCTCGCCCTCGGTGCCTTCCATTTTCGCGGCGGCCCGCAGTTCGTCACGGAAGAAGACGCCGTCCAGCGAGTTGGCGGGTTGGGTGCGGCGATGGCTGTTGATCTCCTTGTTGAGGGAATCGCAAATGTGCGTGGTTGCTCCGACCAGATCGTCGAGTTCGCCGGCAACCTTCACAACCTCGGCCGTGACATCGGTCTTCTTGCGAAGTCCCTTCGCGGCATCAAATTCGGCCAGGAGACGTTGCTGTAGGGTGACTTCCGACTCCGTGTAGGTGATTGCCTCGGATTTTTTGGAGGGCACCTTGAAGTGACCGCTCTTCTTCATTTCCCGCTTGCAGGAGTCCCACCATTTCTTCCAATCAGATGAAATGACATCCGGCACGAGCACTTCCTGAACCTTGTCGACGGAAGCGGCTCCGCCAAAGCTCTTCAGCACGAGCTTGATCAAATCCATGTGGTTCAGGGCGGCCATCTTTTGGATTTCCTCAAGATTGGCCATTTTGCGTGCGAGAATGTGATCGGGGGAGATCGCCTCAAGCGTGTCGGCGGCAAAACCCAGGTCCAGCGCGTGCCCCGGTTTGTTGACGAAGTCGATATTGAATTTGCTCAGCACGGTGTCGATCGCGGTGATGCGGCCAAATCCCCAGCTTTTGTGCATGCAATAGCTCACCTCGGCGAGCGCGATTAAAGCATCCACCTGTTCAGGCTTGATCTTTCCGGCAAAAACAAGTTTTTCGAATTCTTCTCTCATATGCCATTTTGGCTCACCCTGCGCTGAGCGAACGCTGACGTTAAATTTTGAAAACCCAAAAACCAAGAGAAATTGCCGTAAACGTGTTGATCCAGCGCGAAGCTGGTCGTCATTTCACCGAGAACATCCTGGATCGATCCCTTCAAGATGCCGGGCTGAGCGCGGCCGATCGGGCCCTGTGCCGCGAGCTGGTGAGCGGTTGTGTTCGATGGCAACTGACGCTTGACGAGCTGATTGACCGGCGGACGGACGGGCGTCGTCAACCCGCCGCCGTGCGTGCCTTGCTGAGGCTCGGGCTCTATCAGCTGATCTTTTTGACCAAGATTCCTCCTCATGCGGCGGTGCATGAAACCGTGGCGATGGCCTCGACCCATGGATGCTCGCGCCAAAAAGGCTTCATTAACGCGGTATTGCGACATTACGGGCGCGAATTGGAGGCGATTCGCGGGCAGGTGGAGGAATGGAAGGAATCGGACCTCGCGCTCGGATTTTCGCATCCGCGCTGGTTGATCGAGCGCTGGACCTCGGATTTCGGTTTGGAAAACACCCGGGCGTTGCTGGAATGGAACAACCAGCCGGCCCCCACATTTGCCCGGGTCAATACGCTCAAGACCACCGCTGCGGAACTCACCCGTCGTTGGAGCGAGGAGGAATCCGTCGAATTCGAAGCGGTCGAGCGCGATTGGTTGCCCGGGGAACTTTTCTTTCAGCTCAAGTCCAATCCACCCATTGCGCAGCTGAAATCCTTTCAGGGAGGTTGCTTCTACGTGCAGGATCCTTCCACCGCGTTGGCCTGCCTGCTTCTGGATCCCCGGCCGGGCGAGCGGATTCTCGATTACTGCGCCGCCCCCGGAGGCAAGACGACTTTGATCGCCCAGATGGCGAACAATCAGGCGGACATCGTCGCGCAGGATCACCACATGAAGCGGCTCCGACGGATTCAGGAGAACTGCGAGCGGCTCGGCGTCACGAGTGTTTCGAAGTTCATCACATCGGTCGATCGGGAGAAGGAGTTGGGCGAAGTCAAATTCGACAAGATTCTTCTCGATGTTCCCTGTTCCAACAGTGGCGTGATGCGTCGTCGTATCGACCTGCGCTGGCGGCTTACGGAAGCCGAGCTGCAGCGCCTTGTGGAAACGCAACGCGAGCTGCTGGGCGAAGCGAAGGCGTGGCTGAAACCCGGGGGGCGCATCGTCTACAGCACGTGCAGCATTGATCCGCTTGAGAATGCCGGAATCAGCGGTGATTCCGGCTCAGCCCGACAGTTGACGCCCTTTGGTGATGGTTGTGACGGAGCTTTTGCGTGCGTCATCGAGCCCCATTAACGACTTCCCTCCCGGAGGCAATTGCTCAAGATTCGATCCATGTCCAAGCCCGTGAAACAAGTGCCCGCGTCCCGCCGTCGCTTTATCAAATCAACCGGCGCATCCGCCGCCGCCGTGTTCGGTTTTCAGTTTGTTCCCAGTCATGTCTGGGGAGCCAATTCGAAGCCCGCGCTTGCCGGCATCGGTGCCGGAGGCAAGGGCAGGGCGGATCTTGGGGGTTCCGACAAGGCGGGCTTTCAGGTCGTCGCGCTCGCTGACGTCGTGAATGTCCGCAGGATGGCCGCCGGAGTTTCCAAATCGAACAAGAAATACCGGTCCATGGAGGACGTGCGGAACCAGTTTTCCGGCACGGAGTTCTATACGGACTATCGGGAGATGATCGCGGACATGGGGGACAAGATCGACGCGGTCACTGTTTCCACCCCCGACCATCATCACTTTCACGCCAGTGCCCTGGCGATGCAGGCGGGCAAGCATGTTTATTGTCAGAAGCCGCTGACCCATGGCATCTGGGAAGCCCGCACGCTCACCGAGTTGGCCGCGAAGACGGGTGTCAAAACGCAGATGGGAAATCAGGCGCACGCCAATTCCCACATGCGTCGCGTGATTGAACTCATCCGGGCCGGCATCATCGGCAAGGTGACCGAGATTCACGCCTGGACCAATCGGCCGATCTGGCCCCAAGGATTCGCCAAAGCGCCCGACAAGCAACCCGTGCCGGAATGGCTCGATTGGGAGCAGTGGTGCGGTCCCGCGCCCTTCGTCGATTACAGCGAGTATATTTCCCCGTTTGCCTGGCGCGGCTGGTGGAACTACGGCACGGGCGCTCTGGGTGACATGGCCTGTCACATCATGGACATGGGCTACTGGGCGCTCAAACCCGGTGCCCCGAAATCGGTTTATGCCGAGGAGAACGGCGCGACAGAACTCTCGCCGCCCATCAACTCGAAGATCACCTGGGAATTTGGCAAATCGAAGTACACGGGCAAGGACGGCCTCAAGTATCACTGGTACGACGGTTATCTCGACGCCCATTTCGACCGCGACAAATGGCTGCTCGTCAAGAACAGTCAGGAATACAACCACCCGAGCGAGGACGTTCTGGAAGGCCACAGCTTCGAGGATTTCGGCAGCGTCATCGTCGGCACGGAAGGCAAACTCTTCTTCCATCGCGCCAAGGACAACTGGGTTGTGAAACCAAACAAGCGCCGTGACATGTTCGATCCCGAGGAATCCATTCCGCGCGCGGAGAGCAACGACAATTATCGCGAATGGATTGACGCCATCGCCGGCAAGGTCACGCGCGGCCAATCCGACTTCAGCCACTCGGGCCCCTTCACCGAGGTTGTCCTTCTCGGTGTCATCGCCCAACGGAATCCGAAGACCAAGCTCGAATGGAACGCGAAGAAAATGGAAATCAAAGGCCGCCCCGACCTGAAGTCGCTCATCCAGCGTCCTTACCGCAAGGGATGGGAATGGAAAGGATGAGCGGCCTTCCTCATGTCGGTCTTGTTTCGTCAACCAATGCCCCGCGTGTTGATTGATGCGTCTTGAATTTAATCGGTGGACAGGGTTTCGGTCGCCGACTCAAATTATCGGCAATTCATGTTGAATCGAATGTTTCCCGTCGTCTTGGCGTTGGTCACCTCGTTCGCCCGAGCGGCGGACAAGCCGGTGGATTTTTCCCGGGAGATCATGCCGATTCTCTCGGACAAGTGTTTTGCCTGCCATGGGCCGGACACGAAAAAGAAAAACGAGCTTCGCCTGGATTCGCCGGCGGCGGCCACGGCCGACCGTGGCGGCTACAGGGCGGTTGATCCGAACGAGCCGGAAAAGAGTGAATTGTTGAAGCGGATCTTTGACGAGGCCGATCCAATGCCGCCGTCCGACGCGGAACGTCAACTTTCCCCGGCAGACAAGGAGTTGCTCAAGAAGTGGATCCTGCAGGGCGGAGGCTACAGCCGGCATTGGGCCTTTGTGTCTCCGGCGCGTGTGGCGGATCGAACGATTGATTTCTTTGTGGAGCGTCAGTTGAAGGGAAGGGGCATCGACTTTGCACCGCAGGCGGATGCGAACACCTTGGCACGGCGGGCGGCTCTGGTGTTGACGGGGTTGCCTCCCGAGCCGGAACAGTTGGCCGAGTTTTTGGCGGATTCCCGGCCGGACGCCTACGCGAGATTTGTCGATCGTTTGATGGCGAGCACGCGCTTTGGCGAACACCAGGCGCGCTACTGGCTGGATGCGGTTCGCTATGGTGACACGCATGGTTTGCACCTGGACAACCGGCGGGGAATTTATCCCTACCGCGACTGGGTTGTGCGGGCCTTCAACGAGAATCTGCCGCTCGACAAGTTCATCGAATGGCAGGTCGCCGGCGATCTGATGCCGGATCCAAGCATGGAAATGCTGGTGGCCACGGGATTTGTCCGAATGAATCCGACGACCGGCGAGGGCGGCGCGATCGAGGAGGAGTTTCAGGCGAAGAACAATATGGATCGTGTGGAAACCCTCGGAACCGCGCTGCTGGGAGCATCACTGGTCTGCGCGCGATGTCACACGCACAAATACGATCCCTACGAGCAGGTGGAATATTATCGGATGATGGCCTTCTTCAACAGCACCGCGGAGCCGGCCCTGGATCGGAACGCCTACCGATATGGCCCCACGGTGCAGGTGCCGAAGGACGCGGCGGCCTGGGATGATTGGAAGAGAATCAGCAAGAGGCGTTCCGAGTTGGTGGGGAAGGTGACCGCCCCTCAGCGGACGATGCTGGCTGCCCACGCGAAATTGACGACTGACTGGAAGACCAGCGATTGGAAGCTGAGCGGCAATGTGGCGTCGGACAAGCCGCCCGAGGAGACGGCTTACAAGGCGGCGGCGGGTCTGCCGGGCAGGACCGGTGAAATGCTGCCGAAATCGAATCAGGCGCGATGGGTTTCATTCAACATCTCGGCCCGGGTCTATCAGACGCTCTGGTTGAGCTTCTCCAGCGGGCCGGGCTCAAGGGTCGAGCTGGATGGTGAAGCCATTCCGAATGCGGGCAAAATCGTGCCGCTGGTCCTGTCGGCCGACGAGCATCACGTACGGATCAAATTGGTCGGATCGCCGGACCGGTACGCGGTCGAAGTTCAGTTGGAGAATGCCTGGGAGACTCTCGCCAAGACGGCGGATTGGACCTCATGCGCGGAAACGGATCAGCTGCGGATGCTGGGCGATGTGAAGGGACCGCCGATTGGAGATCTGGCTGCGCAGACGGGCCCCTTGCTTCGCGCGGCCACGGCTGCGGAAGGCGATTTTACGACCTCACTGATCGCAAAGGATTTGGGCAAGCCGCGGGAGACGAAACTGCTGTTGCGTGGGGAGTATCATCTGCCGGCCGGGGACCCGTTGGAACCCGGTGTTCTGGAAGCGATGAGAACCTTTCCGGAAGGAGCCCCGAGGAATCGACTGGGATTGGCGGGCTGGCTGACTTCGCCGGATCATCCCTTGGTGTCCCGTGTGTTGATGAACCGCATGTGGCAACGAATTTTCGGGGTCGCAATTGTGCGGACTCCGGAAGAGTTCGGCCGGCAGGGAGAGTATCCGACGCATCCGGAATTGTTGGATTGGCTCGCGGTCGAGTTGCGCGAGAGCGGATGGGACCAGAAGCACATGATTCGGCTGATGTTGAACAGCCGGGTCTTCAAGCAATCGTCATCGTGGCGCAGGGGGCTTGACGATCCCGAGAACCGGCTCTTCGCCCGTGGCCCGAGGTATCGTCTTGACGCGGAGGTGTTGCGCGACATCGGGCTCTGGTCCAGCGCTCTGCTGGATCCGCATGTGGGAGGGGAAGGCGTCAAGCCGTATCAGCCCGCCGGCATGTGGAAGGCGCTGACGCATCCGGCCAGCAACACGGTGAATTACGAGGCCGATGAAGGGCGGATGGTCTATCGCCGGAGCCTTTATGTTTATTGGAAGCGGACGAGTCCGCATCCGATGATGACCCTGTTTGACGCACCAAGTCGCGAGACCAGTTGCGTGCGGCGTTCACGAAGCAACACGCCGGTGCAATCGCTTGGGTTGTTCAATGAGGTCCAACGCCTCGAGATGGCGCGGAAATTGGGCGAGCGTTTGTTGAGGAAATCCGGCGATCACGAGCGCCTGGATGATCTCTTCATGTTGCTTGCCTGCCGGGAACCCAATGACGTCGAGCGTCAGTCCTGTCTCAAGCTGTTGCGCGAACTGCGTGATCTGTATCGGCTAAAGCCTGATGATGCCAAAGACTTGCTGGCCGTGGGTGATGCGAAAAGTGACGTCAAAGTGGCACCCGCCGAACTCGCGGCCTGGTCGCAGGTTGCGGCCATGGTGTTGGCGAGCGACGTAGCCATCCTTCTTTATTAACCGCTATCATGACACCGAATCGCGAATACGATCTCCTGCGGACCCGACGTCAGTTTTTCGGCAGGTCGGCGCTTGGCGTGGGTACGGCAGCCTTGGCGAATTTGTTGGGCCCCCGGTTGCTGGCGGACGGGGCGCGCTTGGCCGAGGGTGGACTGCATCACACGCCCAGAGCCAAACGGGTGATTTATCTCTTCATGAGCGGTGGTCCGAGTCATCACGATTTGTGGGACTACAAACCGAAGATGCGGGAGATGTTCGGGAAGGACCTGCCCGCCGAAGTTCGGGACGGTCAGCGGATCACCGGGATGACATCCGGCCAGAAGACGCTGCCCGTCTGTCCCAGCAGATATGAGTTTACCAGAATGGCCAACAACGACCGGGGCGTGTGGGTCAGTGAGCTGCTGCCGCACACGGCGACCGTGGCCGGTGAGCTTTGCGTGATTCACAGCACCTTCACGGAGGCGATCAATCACGATCCGGCGATCACCTACATCCAGACGGGCAGCCAGGTGCCAGGGCGTCCGAGTCTGGGCGCGTGGTTGAGCTATGGTCTGGGTCGGTTGAACGAGAATTTGCCCGGGTACGTGGTCATGCACGCCAGGACAAGTCACGCGGAGCAGAGCTTGTACAACCGACTTTGGGGGAGCGGCTTCATGCCCTCCGATCATCAGGGTGTGTTGTTGCGCAGCCAGGGCGATCCGGTGCTCTATCTCAGCAATCCCCACGGCGTCTCGCGGGCCAATCGACGCGCGCAGCTCGATGCCTTGGCCGCCATCAATCAGGCGCAGTATGAGCAGTTTGCCGATCCCGAAGTGCTGTCACGGATACGTCAGCACGAAATGGCGTACCGCATGCAGATGTCGGTGCCGGAGCTGATGGATTTGTCCGGTGAAAGCGAGTCCACCATGAGTCTGTACGGCGAGGATGCCCGCACGCCGGGGACCTTCGCCGCATGCTGTCTGAACGCCCGCCGTCTTGCGGAACGCGGCGTGCGGAACATACAGATCTTTCATCGCGGCTGGGACGCCCACGGAGGGCTGCCCCGTGAACATGGCAATCAATGCCGGGACATTGACCAGGGTTGCGCCGCGTTGATCAAGGATTTGAAACAGCGCGGCATGCTGGACGAGACGCTCGTGGTTTGGGGCGGGGAATTCGGGCGCACCGCCTACTGTCAGGGCAAGCTGACCCGGGAAAATTATGGTCGGGATCATCATCCCCGCTGCTTCACCACTTGGATGGCGGGTGGCGGGGTGAAGCCGGGCATCACCTACGGTCAGACCGACGACTACGGCTACAACATCGTGGACGCGGATGGAAACAGGATGCGGCCGGACAAGGAAAGCTGGACGCCCGGCACGATGCATATCCATGACCTGAACGCGACCATCCTCCATCTCCTCGGCATCGATCACCGTCGTCTGACCTACCGCTATCAGGGACGTGATTTCCGCCTGACCGACATTCACGGACATGTGGTGAAGGATATCCTCGTCTAGCCCGGCATTCAGCCCGCCCCGTCCAGTTCGGAGCTGCTCCAACGCTCACCATTCCGAAGAACCTTGAAGGGTTGTTCCAGCGCCTCGCAGGCGGCTGTGAACTCATCGGGTTCGACCGTGTTGAACTCAAACATGTCGAAATGGCAGGGGATGACGATTCTGGCGCCGATCTCCTTTGCCAGCCGGGCGGCTTCCGCGCCGTTGAGATTGCCGGCGACGCGGCGTTCCGGGCGGTTGCCGTTGATGGGGAGAATCGCGACATCCACCTTGAAGGGGCGCACGTAATCGACGAGGCCATCCCACAGCAGCGTGTCACCGGCGTGATAGATGCGGAACATGCCCATCTCGATGATGTAACCGAGGTAGGGATGTTCGCCCCAGGGGTTCTTGTTGAATTCGTTGTGAGCGGCGGGCACGCCCTGAAAGCGGAAAGTGCCGGCGGATTTCATCTTGCCGGAATTCATCCCGATGAAGACACCGGCGTTGACCTTGAGCCGTTCTGCCGCGACGACGCGATTGGCCTCCGGGATGACGATCTGCATCCGGGGATTCTTCTCCATCAGCGGGGTGAGCGTTTCCGGATCAAAATGGTCGGTGTGATTGTGGCTGGATGTGACCACGTCGATGAAGTCCAGTTGATCCGGTTCCACCACCCGTTCAGTCATGCGGACGTGGGGTTTTTCGGTCGATGCATACTTCGTCGTCAGTGAATCCGACAGGTAGGGATCGATCAGGGCATGATGCTTCTGCGATTGGATCAGAAAGCCGCTTTGGCCCAGCCACCACAGATTGAATTGCCGGCGATCTTGGGGTGCTTCCCTCACATCCTTGAGGAAAGCTTCATTTTGGAGGAGGGGCCGTTTCATTTCACGGCCGCCGATCTCACGAAACTTTGGCCGTGGAGTCATTCCAATTTTTCAGCCGGTGAAGGATTCCCTTTTTTCGACGGACCAAAACGTTACAGTCGCGACAGGAGGAGTTCTTCTGTGATCCCGTGAAAAACCTCGTCAAAAAAATCCTGGGACAGTTCGGCTACGATCTCGTTCGTCTTCCCCATCCCGGTTCGCTTGGCCGACATCTCCAGGAGCTCTTCCGCGATGCCGACATCAATCTGGTGTGCGACGTCGGAGCCCGTCACGGAGAATACTCCGGTGAGCTTCGCGGACTCGGCTATCGCGGTTGGATCACCTCTTTCGAACCCGTTGCTGAAAACTTCAGGACCATCTCGGCCAACCGGCGGGGCGACAAATATTGGAAGGGGTTCAACATGGCCCTCGGTTCCGAGCCGGCCACTTTGAAGATCAACGTCACGGCCGGCAGCGCGATGAGTTCGTTTCGCGAGCCGAACGAATATGCCAGAAGCGAGTTCACCGAGGACGCGGTCATCACCGGCACCGAAGCGGTCGATGTCCGGACCGTGGCCGCCATGTTGCCCGAGTTGAAGGAACTCGTACCCGATCCGCGCATCTTCCTCAAACTCGACACTCAGGGTTTTGATCTTGAGGTGTTGAAAGGTGCCGAGCCTGTTCTCAAGCACGTGCGCGCGCTTCAGTCGGAGGTATCCGTCAAGCCAATCTACGAAAACATGCCTCCCTACGCGGAAGCCATCGCCGCCTACCAGAGCCATGGCTTCGAACTCGCCGGGCTCTACCCCGTTCACGTCGACAAGTGCGGTGCCGTGATCGAGTTCGACTGCGTCATGATTCGTCCCTCCTGACGGTGCGATCGCGAGGTTCGAAACCGGCCCTTGATCAGCACTGTGGAGTCCGCCAGTTCGTCGATGTCAAAAATTTCCGGCTCGGCGAGCGTAACCTTTTTCCATGGTACCTCCCCGTAGATGGTGGCTCCTACTCGGATCAATTGATTCTTGTTCGTCTCACTCGGGGCGTAGCTTTTCCCCGGGATCGGTTTTGATGTTCAAGATGCCCGGCAGGGGAATCGGATCAAGGTTGGCGACGTGGGTGCTGGATTCTTTTGCGATGGAGGCGGCGAGGCCGGCGATCTGGCCGGTGGTCATCCACAGGGGTTCCATGCGCAGAACGGACATGGCGATGTGGGTGCTGGACAGCGCCACCGGCACGAGGAGGTTGTCGAGCTTGCGGGGCAGCATCGCGCCGTAGGGAACCTGTCCCGGCTGGGCTGGTCCGAAGGCTTTCTTGGGATACCAGAGGACGCCTTCCATCCAGCCGTCGACGGCGAAGCGCCGGTCGTGGCAAGGGTGCACGTCGAAGGAGTGTTCCCCGATTGCGATCGGATTGTTGACCTTGGGCGTTCGGCCGGTTTTCGGGTCGACGATGAAGTTGTGCTGCGTCACGCGTTCCCGCCCTTCGATCCGCCGGCCTTGGCGGACGTAGATCTGCCAGGGCCAATGGTTGTTGTCCGGGAATTCGTCCCGGTGAAGACCGGCGGGACGCCAGATGGCGCGGGTCTCATCCGGAACCCGCGGGTCGTTTTGGAGAAACCACGCGTAGCTGGCGGCGTGGTCGATGTGAAACTTTTCGAGCCTCGCGCGGTGATGACGTTCCGCCTCCGGCCAGGCCCAGCTGACGCCTGGGCAATTCACGCTCGTATGGCGGACGATGGAGCCGTTCAGTTGGAACTTCCGGCGCACGAGCTTTGACCCGAGCGTGCAGCGTGTTACGCGGCGTGATTTGAAATCGTCGAGAAGCGGAAGGAGATCCGGCAGGTGGAGATCGTAGGTGTCCGGTTTTTCGAGCGGGACACGTTTCCCGGGATCGGTCGTGAAGATGGAACGCGCGCAGAATGCCTGAATGGCGGGCGACGCTTCACCGGTATCTGAAGTGATGATCTGTTTGCCGGTCTTCCAGTTCATGTAGTGGATGCCGGCGAGTGATTCCCCGAACTCGTCCCGTCCCTCCCTGCCGACGCGGCATGGCACTCCGGCCGCGGCGGCAAGGTCGCCTTCATACGTGCCGTCGATGAAGGTTCGGGCCTGAATTTTGTGAGTGGTGCCGTCGGGGGATTCGATCGTTGCCGCGTGAATCCTTCCGGCTTCGGTTATCGTTCCAACAAGAGGGTGTCCGCGGAGAAAGGTCAGTTGATCCGCTTCTGCCGCGAGCATTCGCTCGAAGACCTTTTCGGCCACGGAAGGCTCGTAAAACCAGCCGTCGTGCGTAAGCGGCCACTCGGGAGAATTCTCACCCAGTTCGTCGCGATAAACAGCCCTCACCGCGTTGATGAATTCCAGCACGAGTCCTCCGAACAATTCCCGTCGAACCGCGTCCGTCGTGCAAAGGCCGCTTGCGGTCATTCCGCCCGGGTTCCTTTTGGGGCATGCCAACACGACCTTGCATCCGCGCCGCGCCGCCTCGATCGCGGCCGCCAGTCCGCCGGGCGTTGATCCGTAAACGAACACGTCGCAGCTGTGGACCGGGGTTTCGTCGGCGGCGGGAACCCCGTGGACGCCTGACCATGGAGTCGCCGTGAGCAGGGCGGTTGCTGTCGAACCGTGTTTCAAAAACGATCGTCGATCCATGTTTCGGACCCTGAAGGTTCGAGGATTTGGTGTCATTTCAAATTGGCGTTCCTGGCATTGAGGTTGAAATGGCCTGAGGTGGGGCGGGATCGTTGACAGCCGGGCGCTCTGGCCCGATACAGGCCGCAGTCGATATGAAGTTCATCCGAATCCTTATTCTTCCCGCACTGATCGCGCTGTTTGCGCCTTCGGTTCTCTCCGCACCGGCATTTTCCGGGAAACAGTTGGCGGCGTGGTTGAAGCGTTTTCCGAAGGCGGACACAGACGGCGACGGAAAACTCTCGATGGCGGAGGCGGAGGCGTTTCGGCGGGAGATGACGGGGGATCGCAAGCCGAACGCGCAGCGGGGACAACAGGGCGCGCCTCGCGAGTTCGAGATCAATTCCGGCTGGGAGGAATCCAGTTTCCCGGAGCACGCCGTTTCGTATCTTTCAGCGGAGAAGATTCGAGAGCTTTACGCCCGACAGGTGGGGGAACAGAAGGCGGTGGTTTCCTATCCGAAGCCGACGGATGGCGCGTTGCGGATCGTGGCGACGGGGCACAGTTTCATGGCTCCGGGATTCAAGACGATGCCCTTGATCTGCGCGGCGGCCGGGATCAGCCAGCCGCTTTATACCCACACGGGTGGCGGGATGACGGGCAGCGCCCGCTACAAATGGGAGGAGGAAAACGGCATCTTTCAGTTTGACGGGAAACCGAAGCCAAAGCTGCTTGCCTCGATCGCGAACGCCGAATGGGACGCGATGATGTGGGGGCCCTATTTTCAGGATCGTCCGGAGTTCTACGCCTGCTGGATCGAGTTTTGTCTCAAGTATCATCCGGGGATGAAGTTCTTCCTTTCGGACGCCTGGCCCCAGCTCTATCAGCTCGGGGAGGTGCCCGCATCGGAAGACTATTTTACGGAGGCAGTGTTTGACCGCATGGGGTCCGAGCGCACGGCCGGTTACAAGCAGCTGGTGACGACCCTGCGCGAGAAACATCCGGACCGGGTTTTTATCATGCCCACGTCCGACGCAATGGTGCTGGCCGCGAAACATTTTCTGCGCGGCGACCTGCCGGGCGTCCAAGGCATTCACCGGATCATCGGGAAGAAGGAGAGATCGCTCTGGCGCGATCATCTTGGGCATCTGGGCCCGGGCTTCGAGTGGTTGGAGGGATATGTTTTTTACGCGACGGTTTACGGGCGTTCGCCCGAACTGATCCAGGGAAAGATCCCGGAGCTGGAACGCTCGGATTTTCCCGGGCCCGAACTGGATCGGATTTTCCGGCGAATCGCCTGGCAGGCGGTCGTCAACAATCCGATGTCGGGAGTGCTGGACCGGAACGCCGACGGTGTGCGGGACTGATCAAATCGCTTTCAAAGCGCCTCGTTGAAAGGCGATCCGAGGCAGATGAGCTCTCCCGTCTGGGTGGTGAGGAAGAGGCGCTTCGAAGCGATCGCCAAGCCGTCCCATGACGGGGTGGGGATTCGCGTTTCGGTCAGGGATTTGCCTGTCTTGGCGTCGAGACTCACGAGACGTCCGTCTTCATGCGCCGCGTAGAGCCGGTCATTGCCCGCGAGTGCCAGTGCGTGGATGCGGTTGTAGAGCTGGGCTCCTTTCGGCAACGGCGTCGCCTTGATTTCGGCGGGCGTGAAAAAGTCGGCCAGCCACTTCGCCTTCTCAGCGATGCGATAGGTGCGGTAGGGTGTGCCGCCCGCGCGGGATTGTTTGGAGGCTTCCCAACCGGTGATCCATTTGCTGTCAAACTTCTCGCCGTTCTCCAGATCGTAGTCCCGCCGGAAGACCTCGGTCGTCCCGTTGAGTGAACCGTAGACCTGGCTGTCCCGGAAAACCGTCAACGGACGCCGCCTCGCCTCGCCTGGGAATCGGTGTTGATGGCGGGCTCCGTAGGTCCAGGAGCCTCGGGGCACGAAGCAGGTGCCGGAACCAGTGTCGATTTTCGCGAAGGCGTTCCATTTGTCGACCTGCATGTCCTTGCCGTCCTTGGAAATGATCCAACGGGAAAGCGCGATGCCGTCTCCCTCGGCGTGGAGCAGGTCGAAGGGATCGAAATCGAGGCCCGAGTTTTCGTAGTCCCCCTTTTGCGGAATGGTGTCGATCCGATGAACCCAATGACGGCTGCCTGTCAGGGGATCGACCGCGAAGACGAGGATGCCTCCGTCGGCCAAGGGTTGGCGTCCGGCCGCGAAGTAGGCGATGTCGTTGATGACGAGAACGGCACCGGGCACCGGCCAGGGAGATTCGACCTGACCATAAGCGACGATGCGCTCGTTTGAAGGCGCGGCTTGGAGTCTCCAGACGAGCTCCCCGGTGTCGGCCCGGAGAGCATAGACCGAACCGGCGCTGGTTCCGAAGAGGGCGAGACCTTTGTGGATGGCCGGCGGTGTGTCGACGCGGCCGTTGGCGGTAAAGCGCCATCGGACCTTGCTGGAAGTCATGTTTACCGCGATCACCTCGTGCGCGTTGGGTCGTGTGACGTAGATGAGACCGTTGGCGATGGTGGGGGCGCTGAGCGGGCCCTTGACGACGGGGTTTTCCCTCCAGTCGTGGAGAATGGGGCCGCCTGGTTCGCCGCCGAAGGCCGCGACGTCGGAATCAGTGGCCAATTTCACGGACCAGACCTGTTTCAGCTCATCCGGTCCCGACGCCTTGGTGCTGCCGCTGCGCCAGCGGTCGTTGCGGTAGAGCGGCCAATCGGCGGCTCCGGGCTCGGCGGCTTCGGGGTTCAAGGTTCCCGGTCCCACTTCGAGCGGAAATTCCAATTCGGCGACGGGCCGATTGACGCGTTCGGTGTGGCCGCCGGCGGGTGCCATGGAGACGAAGCCGCGCAGCATGGGCCAGCAGGTGCAGTGTTTCGGGGTCGTGTAGACCAATCCGTTTGCAGGAATCCATCCGTTTTCGCGGGAGCAATTCGCCTTGGTGATGCGGTTGACCACGACATTGCCGGAGCGCAGATCCGTCATGTCCAGCGTGCCTGCGAACATGAAGTTCGGGGTGGCGACGGGAGGGAAACAATGCGCGAGGCCCGCGTCGTGAGTCTGGAGGATCAATCCGGTTTTTGGGTCCAGCGAGGAGACCTGGACGGGCAGTCGCTTCATGTTTTCCCGGTCGATGTAGTTTGTCTTGCCGCCGTGAAGGATCCACAGCTTGTCGTCGAGGTACATCGCGCGAGCCTGTCGGCGATGGTTCATGCCGGGCGGGTAGGCCTTTTCCCAGAGCGGTTGCCCGGTCAGGGAATTGACGATCTTGAGCTCGTTGCCGGCGTCGCTGTCGTTGAGCGATGAAAGCTCGAACGCCAACTGGTCCTTGTGCAGCACCGTGCGGGTGACCAGGGGGAGGAAGTCGAATTCATTGTTCCGCCACTTCACCGTTCCATCGGAGAGATCGAGCGTGACCGCCTCCAGTTTTTCCCCGCGCTTGGGGCGTCCGTGGAGGAAGCTGACGATGCCGTGACCGGCGACGACGTTGTTGATTTCTCCACCCTTGAAACTCCAAAGCTCCCTTCCGGAATCGGCGTTGTAGGCCCGGATCGAGTCCTCGTCCGACGCGATGACGTGTCCCTCATGGTGGGCGATTTCGCGGGGTCGATTGAGACCTCCGAATTCCCGGACCAAATCGCCGGTGGTCGCGTCGAGGGCGACGAGTTTGGTCTGCACGATCGTGAAGACGTATTTTTCGGAAACGATCGGGCGGGCCTGGCTGGATGACAAGCGAGGCAGGTCAAAGTCGCCCTGGTTGTGTCGGTTCTGACTGATGTCGTAGTGCCAGAGACGCAGGCCGTTGAAACTGTCCCGCGCCAGAAGGCTGCCGTAGTAGTTTCTGCCCCCGGCGGTGACCATGCCCTCAACTTCGTTTCTTGCCGCGGCGACCCATCGGATGCGGCGGGGCGGGCCCACGGCGGTGTCCGTGGAAACCGCGTTGCCGTCCGCCCCGTGTCGAGGGTGCGACCAGGAGTCGATATTTGCCGGACGCGGTTTGCGGGCCGTGAGGATGCCGTCCATTTTTCGAATGGCTGCAAAGCCTGCCAACGCGAGCTGTTCGGCGGAGCCATTCGTCGTGTCCGGCACGATCAGGACGGCGTCCGGCGCCATCACCCGAAAGATCTCCTGCAGCGGGATGGTGGATTGCCCGAGAATGAGCGCGTTCACGAGGTTCTCCGTGTAGGGCAGGAGCGAGGGTTCGGGGAATCTTTCAGCGGTGGCAATTCCGTAGCTGCCGGCCTCTTGAATCTTGGCGCGCGCCTGATCGATCGCCGCCGGTTCGCGGTCGAGAACGTTCACAAGGTATCGTCCGCTTGTGGCAAGCTCCGTGGCGGTCGCCATTTCGCCCGTCCCGATTTGAACGATCAGGCCGCCGTGAATGCCGGACGTTTCGAGAACCTTGACGATGTTGTTTCCAGACTGCGCGCCCGAACAGGGGATTGTCAGGGCGATCAGCAGTGCGGTCAGGTGGAGTGAATGTTTTTTCATCGGTTCAGCGGAGGTGTGAGGAGGGACGCGGTTCAGGGATTCGACGTGTGTTTTCGCAGCATGATCAAAATGCCGCCGAGCAGGAGTGCGCAGAGTGGAATGGCGATTTGGAATCGGGACGGAGTTCCGGTGACGGGCGGCGGGGTGTCGGGCTTCGTGTCTCCCGAGAAGGTCACCAATTCCGGAACGAGTTGGGCCGGGGGCGAATTCGTTTCCGGTTTGGCCGCGGCCATCAACGCACCGGCCGCCTGACGTTTGACCATTTCAACCCAGTTGGCGGTTATCAGCAGATCCGCGCCGGGGTTTTCATCTTTCACCTCGCATGAACATTTGCCGACCAGGAAGATCGCCGCCGCGTCGATCATCGAGTTGTTGATGCCCTTGCCGACCATGGGCATGAGCGCGCGTCCCTGACCGAAGACGGGGAAAACCATGGGCTCGTCGATGTCTTTGAGGTCCGATTCGAGACCAAGCAGGGTTTGGACAAAGATGCTTTCCTTCGGATCAGTGCGGGAGACGGACAGGCTCGAGAACCGGAGTTTCAGGCCGTCCGCTCCGACCGAAACCAAACCGTTCGCGATGTCGGCCGCGCTGAGTTCGGGCAGCTTCAACACGGACAGCAGGTAGGCCAGACGTGCGTTGAGAACCTTCATGGCGTCGGCGTCCGCCGTTTTGTTTCCACTCTCCAGGAGCACCCAGACGACGCTGTCCTCGTTCGCGATGCGCTTGACGATTTCGGTGCGTGCGGGGGAGTTCTCCAGAAGCTCGGCGCTTTCTTGTGTCAAAGGCAGGGACAGATTCAACCAGGTGAGCCCCGCGCGGGGGTTCGGGCGAACAATCAGCCGGGGTAGTGAAGGCGAACCGAGATTTTCCCAAAGCTGACGGGCCGGGGCGGAATCGGGAAGGTCGAGGTCGGAGATTTGAACTGTGAGATTTGGCCGGGGATTTTTTGGGGATCGGGCGAGCAGGTGATCCGTCACCGCCTTGTCTGTCTCGGACAGTTTGCCCCGATGCAGAACAAGGGCTTCGTAGACATCGGGCGGCCAGTGTTCCACGGCATAGCGAAACACCGGGACGGAACAGGCATGAGCGTTTGTTGACAGGCCGATCCAACAGCAGAGCAGGAAGGGGATTTGGAGGCGGTAAAGCATCGCGGGTGTCTCGCCTGTCTGAGGCAAAACACCGGCGGGGTCAAGTGTCGTGCCTGCTATTGCAGGTCCTTGGTCCGCTTGCGCACGACATGCGCGCTCGGGGCCTGGTTGGTGGGAGCGAGGCTGAAACTTCGCGCGTCCGTCCATTTGAATTCCTGCCGGTCGATAAACAGGCCGCGCGAGATGAGCTCTATCTCGTGGTTGAAGGCAATCAGCGTGATCACGCCAGGCAGATACATCAGGTCGTGGTGGCGCAGTTCGCCGAAGGGCGGTTCGATGGTCGGGCTCGAGAAGAGGATGTTCGTGGGACCGTTCGTCAGCGTGACCGATTCCCCCGGGAAGGTGATGGCGACGTTCGTGACGCCCAGGGCCGGCTGATTGATCACGAGTCGGGGCGTACCGCTTTCCGTCGCCTCAAATCGGACCGCCCACGGGCCCTTGGAATTTCGCAATCGGCTGTCGCAGGAATAGAGCAGGCCGTAACCGACGAGGCAGACGAGAAAGACCCCGATCACGTGAAGGTGAAACTTCTCATCGCTTGTCTCTTTGGTGGGATTTGGCATTGCGGGGAAAAATCAGGCGCGGACCGAGATCCACGCCTGGGCTTTGGAGGAGAGTTGTTTGGAGCGAATTATTGCTCCTTGGCCAGCGCCTTCCGCAGGCGATCGGTGGTGTCGCGGCTGGCGACGAGTTTGGCCCGCATCGCGGCGTAGGATTCCGAGGCGCCCTTCTGGCCTTCGGTGATCTGCCAGGGGTTCATCTGGCTGGCGACCTTGTCGCGCGCCTCCATGGCGCGCTTGTGACCGAGTGCGGCGGCGAGGTTGTACCACTTGTAGGCCGCGACGAGATCCTGCTTCACCCCGCGACCCAGTTCGCAGCAGTTGCCGAGGCGGAATTGCGAGTCCAGATGCGCCTCCTTGGCGGCGGCGTGGTACCACTTCACGGCGGCGGCGTAATCTTGGGGAACGACTTCACCCGCCTCGTAGAACTGGCCCAACCTCGCCTGGGACCGGACGACGCCCTGTTCGGCGGAGCGGGCGTACCATTTCACGGCTTCGGTCTGGTCTTGTTTGACGCCCAGGCCTTGGTCGAAGAATTCGGCGAGGCGCGCCTGGGCCTCTGCGATGCGTTGTTCGCCGGCGAGCCGGAAATACTTCGCGGCTTCGGCGAAGTCCTGAGTCACACCGAGACCGAGATCAAGGCAGTGTCCGAGCCGGGCTTGGGCTTCCGCGTGGCCCTGATCGGCGGCCTTGCGATACCAACCGGCGGCGACAGGGTGCGACTGGGTGACACCGCGGCCAAGCTCGGTGCAGTAGCCGAGTCGGAACTGGCCATTCTGTTCGTTCTGATCGGCGGCGAGGCGATACCAGCCGGTTGCCTGCTGGTAATCTTGGGCGACACCGTGTCCGAACTCGTAACAGCGGCCCATCATGTATTGGGAGGCCGGGTGTCCGTTGTCGGCGACGGCGCGGAAGAGTTCCGCGGCTTGTTTGCGATCCTGCGGAACGCCCTTGCCGTCCATGTGGAGCAGACCGAGCAGATACTTGGATTCCAGATGGCCTTCGCCGGCGGCGCTGCGGTAGTTCTCGGCGGCCTTGGAGGCGTTTTCCTCGACACCCAAACCGCGCTGATAACAAAGACCCAGACGGTATTGTGAACTGACGTTGCCTTGGGCGGCGGATTGCTGGAACCAGTTCGCGGCGATCGCGTGGTCCTGCACCACGCCTTGGCCCTTCGCGTAGAGCGCGCCGAGGGAATATTGGGCGGCGGCATTGCCGCGTTCCGCCGCACGCTGATACCACCGGGCGGCCGAGGCGTAGTCCTGAGGGACGCCTTCACCGCTTTCATATTTTGAGGCCAGTGTGTACTGGGCGTTGATGTGGTTCTGATCGGCGGCCTTGTGATACCAGACGATGGAATCAGCAAAATTTTGCGGAACGCCTTCGCCGCGATGGCAGAGCTCGGCGAGGTTGAACTGGGCGTCGGCGTTGCCGGCCTCGGCCGCCTGCTGGATGAGCATGCCGCCCGCGATGAGATCGCGCGGCATGTCTTTGCCGACGAGGTAGCGCTTGCCGAGTTCGAACAGTTCCTCCGAAGAGGCGGACTGCGTCATTTCAGCGACGGTCACCTGCTCTTCGAACGGGGCCACGTCGGTGGCGGAAGCGGGGAGAGTGACGTCGGGCGGCTCGTAGGCATCCTCGGAGAAGGCCTCCTCGACGGGTTCAGGCTCCGCTTCGCTCTCCTCGGCCGGAGCGGGAGCGGAGAGGACGAT
>JADHOF010000252.1 GCA_016779125.1 Verrucomicrobiia bacterium
AACAAAGGCTTCAAATGCCGGTCGTAGATGTTTTCCGTGACGTTCTTGCCGACGATTTCCTCGTTGGCCTTGAGCAGGTCGAGATAGCGGTCACCTTGTTTGGCCGCGACCTTGAAGGAGATGTGGACGAGCTGGCGCACGTTGGCGTTGAAGCCCGGGTGATCCTGAATGTGACGCAGGGCGTTTGCCAGTTGCGCGCCTTCCCAGCCGCTGACCTCATCGGCGGAAGGCAGCTTGGAGCGATCAATGTCGATCACGGTGGCGTAGGGCGCGCAGAATTCGTCCACGTGTGTCAAGGCGTAGGCGTAGATTTCCTTGGCGAGGGCGAGCCCGTCGCCGCCGGCCTCGGCGAGACCGATCATTTCCTCGAGCCAGGTCGTGCCCGCCGTCTTGAGGTGCACGCCGGCGCCGGTGCGTTGCAGCGCCTTGCGGATGATAGGATAGAGGCTGAACTTGTCGCTGCCGCTGTGGACGCTGAGTTTCAGGTTGTCCGGCAGCCCGTATTCCTTCACCGCGTGCTCGATGACGGCGAGGTCGTCATTGAATTCCTTTTCGAACTGGGCGAGATCGCCCACGTAATCGACGCCTTTGTTGAAGCGGCCGGTGAACTTCGGTGCGATGGTCTGCGCTGGGATCTCCTCGTCCGCGAGCATTGCGAGAATGATCAGGAGTTCCGGCGGTGTCTGCGGCGCGTCGGTTTCGTCCATGGAAACCTCGGCGATGAAATCGTTGCCGCCCTTCTTCGCCTTGATGTGGCGGTAGACCTCGCCCGCGCCCTTGGCCGCGAGCAGGAACTGCCCGGCCACGCGCTCGACATCCGCCCGGCTGATCTCCAGCGCGCCGTCGATGCCCTCGATCTGAACGCTGCCGATCAGCTCGGGATGCTTGTCGGCGAAGGGCTTGACGGCGGCCGGGTCGGCGGGTTTGCCGATGAAGTCCGCCACGTCGATGGTGAAGAAATCGGAGTGCGGCAGGAAGCGGTCGACGGTGGCGAGTCCGATGTGGTCGGCGTCCACGTGCCAGCCGCCCTTCCAGCCCAGCGTCTCAACCGCCTCCCTGGCCGCCGCGATGACGGAGGCGGGTTCCGAACCGATGAAGGTGTGTTCCCGATTGGACTTGTTCCAGACCGGCACGGCGTCGATGCCGTCTGCCGCGAGTTTCTGGAAGGCCTTCAACTGCGCCTTGGCTTGGTGGGCGAAACGGTCGCCCACACCGATGGAGTATTTTTCGAGTTTCAACATGCTGTTCTAAATTTGGTTTTCGTTTTGGTTTCGACCGCTGATCGGTTGATCAACGCCTTTTATTGTACTTCGACAACGGCCTTGATGACGCCGGTCTCGGGTTTGGTGAAGCTTTCAAATTCGCCGATCATGTCGTCGAACGAGGTGCGATGCGTGATCCAGGGTTTGGTGTCGATCTGGCCTTCCTCGATCAGTTTGATGATGCGCGTGAAGTCCCGCGAAAGGGCGTTGCGGCTGGCGAGGATGTCCAGCTCGCGACGATGCAGCGCGGGTGGATGCGGAATCTCGATGTTGGCCTGGGTGATGCCGACGTAGACGAGGCGTCCCTTGAAAGCACAATAGTTGAGCGCGTTCGCCATGGACCGGTTGTTGCCCGTCGCGTCTATGACCACATCGGCCAGGTTGCCGTCGGTCAGGGCCTCCAGTTCCTTGAGTTCGTTGCCGGATCCCGCCTGAATCGTGTGCGGCACGTGGAGTTTCTCGCGGACGAATTGGAGGCGGGACTCGACCATGTCCATCACGATTGTCTTTGCGCCGGAAATGCGGGCGAACTCGACCGCGCTCAGGCCGATCGGACCGGCGCCGATCACCAGGACACTTTCCTGCTTGGTCGGATTGCCCCGATCCACCGCGTGACAGCCGATGGCCAGCGTTTCGACGAGGGCGCACTGCTCCGAGGACAGCTGGTTCGCGGGGTGCATCTTGCGGGCCGGCAGGATGATCCGCTCGGTCAGCCCGCCGTCGCACATCACGCCGATGGTCTTGTGATGCAGACAGCAGTTCGTGTGACCACGCCGGCAGGAGTAACATTCCTGACAGTTGATATAGGGCTCGACCGAGCAGCGGTCGCCGACCTTCACATTCGTGACATCGGAGCCGACCGCGAGAATCTCGACGCCGAGTTCATGACCGGGAATACGCGGGTAGGAAAAGAACGGCATCTTGCCGAGGTAACCCCCGAGGTCGGTGCCGCAGATGCCGACGCGATCCACGCGCACGAGCACGTCGCCCGGGCCGGGGGAACCGGGATCTTCGATTTCGATCCGCTTCCAGGAGCGGGGTTCTTCCAGTTGGAGTGCTTTCATTTATCGATTAATAACTTACAAGATGAATTCCGCGTCCACCCGTTGGCGGGCGCGTTCGGTCAGCATTTCCGGACCCGATTTCGTTTCGCGAAGGGCCGCCAAACTCAGTTCATAGCCCGCCAGCCACGATCCCGTCGGCCTTTCTGAAAACCAGGCGGGCGCGATGGGGAGATCCAGATCGTACTTGCCCGCCGATTCACGAACCAGATTCGGGTCTGTCGGGGTTTCCCAGGGCTTGTTGGAATTCGCCATAGATCGTCTCGTTGCTGAATTTTAAGAAAATCTCCCGCAATTCAGCCGATTCCGTGGGAGATGTGATTTCTCGGGACAAGGTGAGTATATCTCCGAAATCTTTCGCCTTTCGCGATGCGGGTCCATGGGTCAGCGCGTGTAGTTTGAGCGCGATGAAATGCAACGGACCCGGAACCCGCGTTGTCACGCCGAGGCACGACAGCTCGCGTGAATCCGCCCAGATTTTCCGGAATGAATCCTCGGCGACAAGCATGAGATCGAGGGGCCATTCGACTCCGTAGGGTGGCGACAACTGGAGGAAGTTCCCACCGTCGTGTTGCAGTTGGAAGCCTTCCCGGGAAAGAAGTTCCCGCCATCGTTGCTGATCTTCCCTTCGGACAAGAAAATCCACATCGAGCGTGGCGCGGGGCGTGCCGTAGGCGTTCAGGGCATGCCCGCCAATGAGCAGGTATTCCAATCCTGCCGCGACCGCTTTTTCGTGAATGACATTGACCGGAAACATGCTCCATGCTGAGCCCTTAATTATTTTCCGCCAAACCTTCTTTGTGCCCGAGGTTTTTGACCGGTTCAAAGATCGCGAGGACTGATTTCAGCAACGCCTCGTCGATCGGCTTGGCGGCCCATTCGGCCCATTTGCGGATGTTGTTTGGGTTGGCGCTGCCGGCGATGCAGGTGCTCATGTCGGGATTGGCGATGGAGTACTGCAGCGCGAGCTGGGCGATATCGACGCCGTTGTCCTCACAGAGCTTGGCGGCCGCACGGGCGGCGTCCTTCACGGCCTGCGGTTCCTTCAGCCAGTCGGGCAGCGGCGCGTTTGTGAGCAGGCGGGCGCTGAACGGTCCGGCGTTCATGGCGCCGACGCCTTTTTCCTTGAGGTAAGGGACGGACTCGTCGGCGAAGCGGGTGTTCTGCAGGGTGTACTGGTTGTAGCTCAGCACGCAGTCGACGCCGATCTGGTCGATGATGAATTTGAATATTTTTTGCGGGTACCCGCTGAAGCCGACGTAGCGGACCTTGCCCTGCTCCTTGGCCTTGAGCATGGCGGGGATGGTCTCGTCGACGAGCTGCTGCATGGGCACAAACTCGACGTCGTGAGCCAGGATGATGTCCAGGTGATCGGTGCCCATCCGGTGCAGACTCACGTGGATGCTCTCCTCGACGCGTTTGGCGGAGAAGTCGAAGTGTTCCAGCGAATAGCGTCCCAGCTTCGTGCAAAGGGAATAGCTGTCGCGCGGCACATCGCGCAGGGCGATGCCGAGCAGCACCTCGCTCATGCCGCGTCCGTAGAAGGGCGACGTGTCGATGAGGTTCATGCCGAGATCGAGCGCGACGCGCACACTCTCCAGAGCCTCGTCCAGCCGCACCTGGCGAAATTCCTGGCCCAGCGAGGATGCGCCGAAGCCGACGACGGGCAGTTCAAGATCTGTGTTACCGAGTTTGCGATGTTCCATATTTGTTTGGTGAATTGCCGAATTGAGTGTCCGACAGATTACATGTCGGACGCCAGACGGGAATGGGAGAAGTTGACCAGTGCATGCCGATTATTGACTTCCTCTGGGGATTGTCTTGGAGTGGTGCCGTCGTTCAATGCCCAAGGAACCCGAATACTTCTCCACGCAGGTCACGGACGCCCGCCGCTGGTTCCTGGCTCTTCCGAAGCCCGCCGAGCGGGGAATTGTCACGGTCAGCGTCGGATGCGAACGCTGTTTGCCGGACTACGTCGTGGAACGGGACACCTTTGAGTTTCAGGGGCTGGAATTCGTGGCAGAAGGAGAAGGCAGCCTCGAATTGCAGGACCGCATTCATTCTCTACAACCCGGAGCGGTGTTCTCTTACGGCCCCGGAATCCGGCATCGCATTCGGAACACGAGCGATCGGCCGATGAGGAAATACTTCCTCGACTGCGGCGGAATCGCGGCAAGGGAACGCTTCGAGGAAAGCAGCGTTGGAGGGGGGCGGATCGTTCGTCTGGGCGGCGCGGCGGAAATTGTTGACCTGTTCGAGATGTTGATCCGTACTGCGATGAACGAGTCGGAACAAAGCGCGCGGATCTGTTCGTCGCTGGTGGAGGCGCTCTTGCTCAAGATCACCGAGCAGACCGTGACCGGCGGCGGCACGGATCATCGGGCTTGGGCGACCTATGAGCGGATACGCCGGCACATTCAGGAGAACCATCTGCGCCTTCGCACGATGAGGGAGGTGGCGCGGGAAACCGGGGTGGATCCCGCCTACCTGGCGCGGGTCTTCCGGCGGTTTCACAAGGTCGGTCCCTATCGATTCCTGATGCGGTTGAAGATGAGCCACGCCGCCTCGCGTTTGCTCAGCCCGCCCGTGCTGGTCAAGGAGATCGCCGGCGACCTGGGATTTGCCGATCCCTTCCATTTCTCCCGCGCGTTCAAGGCGGTCTACGGCGTGTCACCCGAACAATTCGCCCGCCGGCGGGACGAGCCGGGCGCGTAGCGGCGGGACCGTGGCGAGGCATTCAGGCGTCTTTTCTTAATCGGACTCGATCCACGCCAGATTGAAACGGGCGCACGCGATGTCCTGATCGGCCTCGTAAAGGCAAAGCACGGTTCCGTCCGGCAATACGGCGAGATCGGAATAGGCGCTGGGGCCGGCGTCCAGGGTCTTGTTCAAGGGCCAGGTTTTGCCGTCATCACGGCTGAGTTTGATGCTGAGGTTCTGCCGTTTGCCGCGACCGGCGGGAATCTCCTCGGCGTTCTTGTTCCGACTGAGGCTGTGCGGGTTCGAAAAGATCAGCGTCCCGGGTTGGGATGGGTGGGCGATGATGCTGGCCATGCAGACGGGCTCCCAAAGCTGTTTATGAAAGACAGGCTTGGTCCAATTGCGCGCGCCGTCGGGACCGGTGGTGACGATCTTGCGATTTGCCTTTGAGACGCTTCGGGAGATCAACATCACGCGTCCGTCCGACAATTCGGTGATCATGGTTTCATTGGGATTTCCAAACACGCCTTCGTTGGGCACGCAGAGATCGCCCGGCTGCCATGTCCGGCCGTGGTCGTCGCTGTAGATCGTTGCAGCGGCGGACGGGTTGTGATCCCCCACCTTGCCGTATGCCAGCCAGATCGGAACGACCAGGCGCCCCGTGCGGAGCTGAATTCCGTGGCCCGGTCCGGTGGCGATGACCTTCCAATCGTAGTGCTTGCGGAAGGGCTCGAAGCTTCTCGTGATCTCAGCGGGCCTACTCCATGTGAGCCCGTCGTCCGTGCTGCGGATCGAGAAACAGCGGGCGTAGTTGATGCAGTAAAGAAACTCGATGGCACCGGACTCCCGATCGACGATCGCGACCGGGTTGTTCACGGTCTGTTCGTGTTCACCGCCGGTCTTCTTCCGGGGATTGCCCTCGTCCCGTTTTGCGAGATGCGCGATGTGTTTGCTTTTCCCCCAGGTCCTGCCGCCGTCCGTGGATCGCCGCAGATGGATTTCGATTTCGCCCCAGTCGGAGGAGTTGTTCCTTCGGGCTTCGGAGTAGGCGAGGACGGTGCCCTTCGTCGTCACCACGATTCCGGGGATCCGGTAGCGGGCGATGCCGTTCATGCCTTTGGGAAAGACATCGGATTTCTCAAACAACGGCTTCGACGAGTCGCCTGCCCGCAGGCTGGCGAATGAAGTGAGAAGCAGCGCCGTGACGAGGAAGTGTATCTGTTTCATCTTGCGGGAGGAAATCGGGATAGAAAACG
>JADHOF010000253.1 GCA_016779125.1 Verrucomicrobiia bacterium
CGTCCGGCCAAATTCGATCGCAACCTTCCTGTGGTCATCTGGGTGCACGGCGGAGGCTGGTTGAACGGAAGCAAAGACAACTGCCCGGCCGCCTGGCTCGCAGCCGAGGGATTCGCGGTTGCCAGCATCAACTATCGTCTGTCCCGGGAGGCCCAATGGCCCGCGCAGATCGAGGACTGCCGCGACGCCGTCCGTTGGCTGCGAGAGAACGCAAACACCTATCGGCTGAACCCGGAACGAATCGGTGCCTGGGGCAGCTCCGCGGGGGGACATCTCGTCGCCATTCTAGGCACCATCAGCGCGCCGGATCGCGAAACAACTTCCAGCCGCGTACAGGCGATCTGCGATTGGTTCGGCCCCACCGATCTCCTTACAATGCCGCCCAACATGGTTTCCGACGCGCGCACTTTGGAACAGGTCGCGAAGTCCAACGGTGCCAAACTCCTCGGAGCCACCGTGCGGGACGTGCCGGACAAGGCCCGGAACGCCAGCGGGCTCTATCATGTTTCACCGGACGATCCGCCGGTGCTCGTCATGCATGGGGACAAGGACCCGGCCGTCCCCTTGATCCAAAGCGAACGATTTGTCGCCGCGCTTAAACAAGCAGGAGTCGACACCACCTACCATGTCGTCAAAGGCGCGGGCCACGGCGGAGCCGGGTTTAAAACCGAAAAGGTTCGGAACATCGTCCGCGATTTCTTTCTGCGCACCCTGTCCAATAAGTGATACCGCAACCAGAATGTTACATGCGGGAAGAAAGATTCCCCATTCCCGTTCGATCGGCCCGCCCCCACTTTTCAACCGCTTCAAAGACACCCCCGAAGATGCAGCGTTTCTTAAAATTCACCCACACCGGATTCGCAGCGATCATGGTCCTCCTTCTGGGACAAACGCGAATGACCGCCGCCCGCGTCGATTTCAATCGGGAAATCCGCTCGATCCTTTCAAACAAGTGTTTCGCCTGCCACGGCCCCGACGAGGAGGAACGCAAGGCGGGATTGCGATTGGACACGCAGGAGGGCGCGTTCAGGGACATGAAAGGTCATGCCGCGATCGTGTCCGGCAAGCCGGAGCGAAGCGAATTGATCAACCGGATTGCCACAAGCGACGCGGACGACCTCATGCCCCCGCCGGACAAGGGACAGCGTCTTACCGAACAGGAAGTGCGCCTAATCCGGGATTGGATCGCGCAAGGTGCCGACTATGCGACGCATTGGTCCTACACCCCGGTCAATCGCCCGGAACCGCCTCCTCTGGCACAGGGTGAAACCGCCCGAAATCCGATTGATCATTTTGCCCTGCGGAAGCTCCGCGAAAACGGACTCCGCATGTCCCCGTCCGCCGACCGCTGGACGTTGGCCCGTCGGGCGGCAATTGACCTGACCGGGCTGCCGCCATCCATCTCCGAACTGGAGGAATTTGTAGGCGATCAACATCCCGAAGCGTTTTCGCGCTATGTCGACAAGCTCCTGGCCAAGGATGCCTTTGGGGAACACTGGGCCGGAATGTGGTTGGATCTTGCCCGCTACGCCGATTCAGCCGGTTACCCCAGCGATCCCGGCCGCGAAATATGGGCCTACCGCGATTGGGTCATCAAAGCATTCAACGACAACCTTCCCTTCGACCAGTTCACAATCGATCAGATTGCGGGCGATCTGCTGCCCACCCCGACCCCGGACAATTACATCGCCACGGCCTTTCATCGCAACACGATGACGCAGAACGAGGGCGGCACCAGCGACGAGGAGTTCCGAAACGAGGCTGTCATTGACCGGGTGAACACGACGATGTCCGTCTGGATGGGCACCTCAATGGCCTGCGCGCAATGCCATACGCACAAGTTCGACCCCATCACCCAGCACGAATATTTCCAATTCTTCGCAATCCTCAACAACACGGCTGACGCCGACAAGAAGGACGAAAGCCCGCTCTACAGCTTCTTCACCGAGGAACAGAAAGCGCAACAAGCGACATGGAAGCGGGAGATCGAGTCCATCAATTCCCGATTGGCCAACCCGACACCCGATGCGCTTGCCGGCCTGGCTGGCTGGACAACTCGACTCTCAAAACCCCTCAAATGGACAACCCCGACCCCTTCCTTGGCGCGAACACAGAAGGGCACAAAACTGACCGTGCAGGACGATTCAAGCATCCTCGCGTCCGAAGCCGAGGATGTGGACACCTACACCATTGAAATTCCCCTTGCGGATAAAGCCTTGTCTGCAGTGCGTATCGAAACCCTGCCGTCCGCTTCCCTGCCAAAAAACGGCCCCGGTCTTTCCGATGGTGGAAATTTCGTGATCAACCGGATCTCCGCGCAAATCGTCCCCGATTCCAGGCGGGCCAGGGAAGGCCGCTTCCTTCGTGTGTCGATGAGCAACGGGAAGAATTCATTCCTTCACCTCGCCGAAGTGCAGGTCTTTAGCGGCAAGGAAAATGTCGCGCTCAAGGGAGTGGCCAGTCAGAGCGGTGACTACGCGGACGCCGTGGCGTCCCGCGCGATCGATGGCAACACGGACGGGGAATACAAAAACGGCTCCGTGTCCCATTCCGCCGGCGAGTCCAAGGAAGAATGGTGGGAGGTCCAACTTCCTCATACGACCGCAGTTGATCGGGTCACAATCTGGAACCGGACCGACGGCGGCACCGCGTCGCGCCTGAAGGATTTCACCATCGCGCTTTTGGACGAGGACCGCCGCACGGTCTGGAGCAGCACCGAAAAGTCCGGCCCCGCAGTCAGCAAGGAGTTTGCGGTCAACGGCCCCATTCCGGTCCGCTTCAAATCCGCCATCGCGGACTTCGAACAGGACGGATTCCACGCAGCGTCCACCATCTCGGATCCGCCCACGAAGACGGACACCGGCTGGGCCGTCGGCGGACAGACGGGCAAAGCGCATGAACTCTCACTCCTGACGGACGAGGCTTACCCGGTTCCCGAAGGTTCCAAGCTGCGCCTTTCCCTTCGTCAGACCTCCAAGTATCCCAAGCATCTCGTCGGTCGCTTTCGACTTTCCGCCACGGCGGACGCCAACGCGGCGACGATGATCCGAATTCCTCAGCCTGTTTTGAGCGTCCTTCACAAGGCGGAATCCGCTCGCTCCGAAGCCGAACAGCGAGAGATTCGGGACTACTACCTCCGCAACATCGCGCCGGGCACACGAAAGGATCGCGACCGTCTGACCGCTCTGGAGAGAAGTTTCTCGAAGCAGAAAAAGACGACCGTCCCGGTCATGCGCGAGTTGGATGACAAGATGCGGCGCGAAACAAGGGTGCAGATTCGCGGGAACTACCAGAATCTCGCCGACAAGGTTCTCCCCGGCCTTCCCTCCGCTTTCAACCCGTCTCCGGAAGACTCCGAACCCAACCGCCTTTCGTTGGCGCGTTGGCTGGTCGCAAAAGGCAATCCATTGACCGCGCGCGTCACGGTGAATCGCTTTTGGGAGCGCCTCTTCGGTGTCGGAATCGTCAGCACAAGCGAGGAGTTCGGCTCACAAGGCGAGCTCCCGTCCCACCCCGAACTGCTCGACTGGCTTGCCTCCGAGTTCATGGAGAGTGGTTGGGACACCAAACGGCTATTGAAACTCATCGTCACCTCCGCCGCCTGGTCGCAAAGCTCCAAGGCAAGTCCGGAACTGCTCTCAAAAGACCCCGAGAATCGGCTGCTGGCCCGGGGCCCCTGTTTCCGCGCGACCGGCGAAGTGCTCCGTGATCAGGGCTTGTTCGTTGGAGGGATTCTAAGCCCGAAACTTTACGGCGAACCGGTGCGCCCCGTCCGCCCGAATCTCGGTCTCAAGACGGCGTTCGGCGGCAACAACGATTGGATTCCCAGCACGGGGGAGGATCTTCACCGGCGTTCAATTTACACGCTCGTGAAGCGAAACAGCCCCTACCCATCCTTCACCACCTTCGATGCCCCGAGCCGCGAGGTCTGCACCCTTCGGCGCAGCCGCAGCAACACCCCGCTCCAGGCCTTCGTCACGCTCAACGACCCGGTCTTTGTCGAGGCAGCCCAGGCGTTCTCCCGCCGCATCCTGTCCGAAGGCGGCGGGACCGATGACGAGCGCCTGCGATTCGCCTTCCTTGCCTCAACTTCTCGCCCGATCAGGCCGAACGAATCCGCCCGTCTGAAGGACCTGCTCAAGCAGGCGCGGGTGGTGTATTCCACCGACGCGGAACTCGCCCGACAGATGGCCACGGAACCACTCGGAAAAGCAGACAACGGCGCGGACATTCCCGAACTCGCGTCCTGGACCACCGTCGCGAGCGTGATTCTGAATCTGGACGAAATGATCATGCGCCGTTGATTTCAAAACAGGATCCATCCATGCACATCGACCCGCTTCATCACGAACAACTTCAGGCCGACACCCGACGCCAGTTTCTCAAAACCGGAGGCCAGTTCAGCCTCGGATCAATCGCTCTCGGCAGCCTGCTCAGTCGGGAGTCCCGAGGGCAAGATCTCACCCTGAACCCGCTGTCGCCCAAACATCCGCCCCGATTCGGCAAGGCCAAGAACGTCATTTATCTGCACATGTCCGGAGCCCCGCCTCATCTGGACATTTTTGACTACAAGCCGGAACTGGTGAAGCGCGACGGAGAGGACTGCCCGGATTCCTTCCTCGAAGGCCGGCGTTTCGCCTTTACCAGCGGCGTTCCAAAACTGATGGGCACACCGCGCCAATACGAGCGTTACGGAAAGGCGGGAATGTGGATGAGTGACGCCTGCCCGAATTTTCACGCCATCGCGGACGACATCACGCTGGTGCGGTCCATGTATACAGACCAGTTCAATCACGCCCCCGCCGAGCTCCTTCTTTTCACCGGATCACCACGCCAGGGCCGTCCATCCATGGGATCGTGGGTCACCTACGGTCTCGGCAGCGAAAACGAGAATCTTCCCGGTTTTGTCGTCCTGAACTCCAGCGGCACCCAACCCAGCGGAGGCCAGAGCTGCTGGGGCAGCGGCTTCATTCCTTCCGTCTATCAGGGCGTGCAATGCCGCTCCAAGGGCGATCCCGTTTTGTTCGCTTCGGATCCCGCCGGCATGACCCGCGACCTGCGGCGCAAGACACTGGATGCCCTCCGCGACCTGAACGAAACCCAGGCGAAGGAGTTCGGACATCCCGAAACGCTGACCCGTATCGCCCAGTACGAACTCGCCTTCCGCATGCAGACATCCGTGCCGGAGGTCATGGACATTTCACGGGAGTCAGCCGCCACGATCGAGGCCTACGGAGCCGAACCCGGCGGAGCCTCCTTCGCCAACAATTGCCTGCTGGCCAGGAGGCTCGTGGAGCAAGGGGTGCGCTTCGTACATCTTTTCGACTGGGGCTGGGACTTCCACGGAACCGCGGCCGCCACGGGCATCACGGACGGACTCACCAACAAGATGGCCGCCACCGACAAACCTGTCGCCGCGCTTATCAGCGACCTGAAGGCCCGAGGACTACTCGACGAAACCTTGGTCGTCTGGGGCGGTGAATTTGGCAGAACCCCCTTCCGCGAGGGCAGAACCGCGAAAAGCAGCATTCTAGGCCGGGACCACTATCCCGATTGTTTTTGTCTGTTCATGGCCGGCGGCGGCTTCAAGGCGGGCTACGACTACGGGCAAACCGACGAACTCGGTTTCAAGATCGTGGAGAACAAGGTCCACGTGCACGATTTCCAGGCGACGGTGATGCATCAGCTCGGCTTTGATCACGAAAAACTCACCTACCGCTTCCAAGGTCGCGATTTTCGCCTCACGGATATTCACGGCCAAGTCGTCCGCGATCTTCTTGCATGAAACAACCCATCGCACTCCTGTGCGTCCTGATCTCGTCGGTCTCGCTCATGGCGGACGATTGGCCCCAATGGCTCGGACCCCGGCGGGACGGAGTCTGGCGCGAGACCGGCATCCTCAAACGCTTCCCGGAAACCGGATTAAAGGTGCTTTGGCGAACCCCTATCGGGCCCGGTTACACAGGACCCGCAGTCGCCGGAAAGATGGTCATCGCCATGGACCGCACCCTGGCAAAGGGCGCGCGGAATCCGACGGACCCTTTCGAGCGCGACTCCATCCCGGGGGCTGAACGAATCGTCTGCCTTGACCGGAATACGGGAGCTTTGCTCTGGAAACACGAATACCCGGCCGCATACACGATCAGTTATCCGAAAGGCCCCCGCGCAACCCCCGTGATCGACGGCGAGCGGGTCTACACCCTTGGTGCCGAGGGGCATCTCGTTTGCCTCAAGCTCGACAACGGCAAGCCCGTCTGGAATCACCACTTT
>JADHOF010000254.1 GCA_016779125.1 Verrucomicrobiia bacterium
CCAAGCTCGGCGACGACGTATCCGTAATGGATAAAGTTTCAATCCGCGCTCCCGTGAAGGGAGCGACCGCGTGGGACTTTGCCTTGGTTCCACCTGGAGGTTCCAGCGGTATTTGCGCGAACCTCGATTTTCAGTTTTCAAAGATCGCGGTTTTTTGCGGATTCTTTAGACGGGCGCTTGAGGTTCGCGGAACTGGCGGAGCCTCCGGCTATTCGTGCATGTCGTGCTGTTTTCTTGGTGACCTCGTTCTCGAGATGGATTTGTCGGTGACAACGGGTAAGGGGCCTATTTCTTGCCGCCGAGGAAGCTGTCGAGAAGGCCTTTGGCTCCGCCGGGGAGCTTCACCTTGTCTCCAATGGCTTTTTCGATCTCGGTGCCGACCTTGTCCTTGAGAATCTGTTTCCCCTTTGAGAGAGCGGCCTGCTTGACGACTTCGGCGAAGGCTTTGGAATCAACCTTGATCCGGGGGTTGTCGAGCGGGCCTTCAAGCCCGATCGGGATGTTGAGCGATTCGATGGACTGGCTGCCGGCGCCGCCGGGCAGTGCGATGTTTACGTTGTGGAGGTTTACCTGAAGCGGGAGGTCGATGACGAGGCCTCCGGCGTTGTGCCAGCTGCCGGCCGCGCTGACGTCCATCGTGCCGCCGCTCAGTGTCTGCTCGCCCCCGAATTTGATGCCGGAGGCAACCTGATCGGTGGGCAATCCACGGTAGTGGAAGCTGAATCCGTTCGCGTTGTTGGTGGCGCTTTGTCCGCCGAGCTGGATGGCTGCTCCGAGTGTGTCCTTGGCTGAAGTGATTCGGATGGATTTCTCGGCGTTCAACAGCCAGGGGTGGGTGGTCAGATTGAGGGCCTTCACCGCGAGTGCCTCCTCGGGGAGTTGTGGCACTTCGAGGTCGTTCACGATCAGTTCGCCGATGGTGAAGGTCGGTGCCGCGGTGAGAAGATGTTCCGCGCGAACGCCGTCGTAGCCCGCGATTTCAATTTGTCGCTTGAGCCAGTCCTCGAAGGCCTCGCCGTCGGAGGGTTTCGGAGGCTCGGCTTGTCCTTCCTCCCCTTCGGGGCCGGAGAGTTTCTCCAGCCATTGTTTGACCTTGGCGAGGCGTTCCTTCCAGACCTTGGCTTCCTTGACGTAGTCGTCGATGGATTTGGCGTCGCCGTCTTCCGGCTTCTTCGGAGCGGGCTCGGAGATGACGGGCGGCGGGCCAACACGGTAGGCGCGGGTGCTTCGCTTCGCGGCGTGTTTGGCGCTGTCGATGACGACCCGCTCCAGGAGAAGCCGTTTGCTGAGGAGGCTGGCGGTGCCGATGTCGGCTTCAAGTTTTGCGGCGCGGAGGATGTCGAGGTCCAGATTGGCCGGGTCCGCGATGGCGAGGCCGGTGATGGTGAGCTTGTTTTCCTTGAAATCGATTTCGGAGTTTTCGAGATCCACGGTGGCGCCGTTGGCCTTTTCAAGTCCGTCACGCAGTACGGCGGTCATGATTGGTCCCTTGCCGAACTGCACGACGAGAAAGATCAGCAGGCCGGCCAGGACGACGAATACGACGCCCAGCGGGCGGATTGGCAGGCCGATCTTTTTGTCTGCGACCTCTTCCCAGGAACCCTTTTTGGCGTCGCCGCCCAGAAAGATCCAGGTGGTGATCTTTGCCAGCGGAGCGGACGAGAACTTTTTGAAAGCCTCGGAGGAAGATTCAAGCGTGGCCATCTTGCGGCGAAATCGGGTGAGTCCCCCCGCGATGACGACACCGGAGACGACGCCGAAAACCGCGCCGACGGCCAGACCTCCGGTGACCGTGTAATACTCAAACCCGAACAGCGCGAGGACGGGGGCGTTGATCGCGGATTGGAAAAGTCCCGAAGTGGGGCCGTCCAAAAGGAAGCGGCCGACGGCGAACGAGGCGGGTGTGAGGGCGATGGCTGCGAGTTTTGCGATCACACCGACCAGGACGCCCAGGGGAAGGTTGGCGTTTAGAATGATCAGGCCGAACACGAGGGCGACGATCGCGCCGGGGGCCTGGCTGATGCCGGGGAGAAAGGCAAGCATGCCGGCGAGGACGCAGGCGGCGAATAGCTGGAAGGGGGTGGCGTTGCCACGGATGATCTTTCCGATCTGTCGCGAAATCATGGGAACAGTCTTAGCGGGTCTTTCGCGGAATTCAACGCGGGAACTTTGGCGTGCGAACGGGGAGAACGGGGGGCAGCGTGGCAAAACCAACTTGTTGAGGGGCCGGCCGACGGTATCGTCCGCCGTGTACCCATGTTGTTATCAAAACCCCACGGATTGAGGGCGCTCTGCGCGTTGTATTGCTTTGTCGTCACCTTCTCGGCCTGCGGTGAGGCTCCTCTGTCCCGGCCGAACATTGTTCTCATGATGGCAGACGACATGGGGATGGGTGACTCGAGCGCGTATCAGGATTTCACCGGGAACGCGGATGACGTGCAGCTGAGCACGCCGCAGATGGAAAGGCTGGCCCGCATGGGGGTGCGTTTTACCGACGCGCACACGCCGGCATCGCGTTGCACACCGACGCGGTATGGGCTGTTGACCGGGAGGTATCCATGGCGGAGTCGGATGAAGTGGTGGGTGCTTTTCGGCGCGCAGGGCGATCCGTTGATCGAACCTGACCGGCCGACCTTGGCAACGATGTTGAAGGGGGCCGGCTACCGTACCGCGATGTTTGGCAAATGGCATGTCGGGCTGCGCTATCGGCAAAGCGACGGTTCTCCGGCGGCGGGGTGGGAGGATGCCGACCTGACGCGGCCCTTGCACACGTCGCCGCTGGATTTCGGATTTGACGTGGCGCGGTTCACGTCCCGATCGCACGGCACGTCGGGTCCTGACGCGGGATCTCCCCATAGAAACGCGGCCAAACGAAACGGCCCGCAGCAGACGATCGGGCCGGGGCATATTCACGGACGGCTGGCTGTGGGCGCGATTGGGGCCAGGGAGTTGGTTGCAGAGGGGCCCGACGCCTATGTGCTGACCCAGCTGGGCGGACGGCATTCAGACAACGCGATCGGGTTTCTGTCGGATCATGTTCGGGACACGGCGGACAAACCGTTCTTCCTGTATTACCCGGTGAATTCCAATCACACGCCGTACACGCCGGATGAGGCGATCGGCGGACGGCCGGTGGCGGGCGCGGCCAGAACCAAGTCCGGCGCGGCGATGGACGCCCGGCACGATTTTATCTACGAGAACGACGTGGCACTGGGGCGTCTGCTCGACTGGTTGGAATCGACCGACGATCCACGGAATGAGGGCAGGAAATTGATCGAGAACACGCTCGTTGTTTTTACCAGCGACAACGGCGCGGAAAAGAACAGCAAGCTGGCGACCGGGCCGTTTCGCAGCCACAAAGGCAGCTGTTATGAGGGCGGGCATCGCGTTCCATTCCTCGTCTCGTGGCCTGCCGGTGGAGTGAAGGGAGGGCAATCCAATGAGTCTCCGATGGGGCTGCAGGATCTTTACGCGACGTTTTCAGAAATTGTTCGTCGTCCATTGCCCTCTCCGCGACGCGGTGAAAAAGGCGCCGAGGACAGCCACAGTGTGTTGAAAGCCTTTCGAGGTGGATTGATCGGTTCGCGGCCGCCGATGTTCTTCAATGATCACAAGGAAGCCAAAGCGGATCCGGCAGCCTCGGCGATGCGGCTGGACTCGCCCGAGGTGAACGGCGTGCGCTTCGAAGGGAAGTGGAAGATCTTTTTCGACGCCTCGCTTTTGCGTGAAGGCGTTGCGAAGCCCTACGAACTTTATGATTTGGCGACCGATCAGGGTGAGGAGACGAACTTGATTGATCGCGAGCATTTGAAGCCGCTCGTGCGGTTTCTGACCGGGCAGGCGACCCTTCACCGGAACGCCGGCGGCCATCGATTGGTCGGTGAATTGGCGGGCTCGCCGATTCGCTTCGATTGGCAGACGCAGGACGGGGATGAAACCAATCTCGCGGCCCGGTTTATGGAAAAGGTTGATCAGCCGGTCGCGGTGCAATCGGGCGGCGTGACCATGACGCTCGGCGCGTCGGCGGAGGTCGGGTCTGTATTCAGCGTGAACGCGAGAGGACTCGGGATCTCCGGTGGCAACTTCAAACAGGTGGATTCAGGCGAGGCTCTGGAGATCCGATTTGACCGGGATGTGGTCGTGGAATCGGTCGCGATTGTCGCGGGCAACGGAATCTGCGGCGGGTTCTACACGGTCGGGGGAAAAGCGCCGCTGGCGATCTATTGTGTGGATGCCGACAACGACGCGAAGGAGCAGCAGGGCGTGATCAGCGACGTCGGTGTTCTGCGGAAGGGCGAAGTGTTGCGACTGGATAGCGGACGCCATTATGGAGTCGAGCCCGCCGGTCAGTGGCGATTGGGGGCGATAACGATCGCTCTCCTGAAATGAGGGGCGGGAGCGTTTTCTGATCGAAGATTGTGAAAAGCATGAAATTTACTTTTCAATTCGTCATTCTACTTTCCTTGTGCCTTCCGGTTGCTGGCGGGGCGGGGGGACGGCCGAACATCGTGGTCCTGTTCGCCGACGACATGGGGTTCTCCGATATCGGCTGTTTCGGCTCCGAGATTGAGACGCCGAACATCGATCGACTTGCGGAGAACGGGCTGCGCTTCACGCGTTTCTACAACACAGGCCGATGCTGTCCGTCACGGGCGTCCATACTCACGGGATTGTACCCGCATCAGGCGGACATCGGACACATGGCGGGAGATCTCGGGGTGCGGGGCTATCGGGATCGTTTGAGCATTAACGCCGTGACGCTGGCGGAAGTGCTGGGCGGCGCGGGTTATCATACGATCATGACGGGGAAATGGCACCTCGGCTGGCGGGATGAGGGCAGTCCGACGGCGCGCGGATTTCAGCACTTTTATGGCACGCGCGGTTACATCGACAGCTACTTCACAATTGTGCCGCGCACGGAGATCTATCTGGGCGAAAAGCTCGTCCTGCCCGTCAGCAGCAAACCGGTCAATCACCTGAAACCCGACGAGGAATGGTACACGACCGATGTCTTCACCGACTACGCCATCCATTTCATGGAAGAAGTTCGCAAGCAGGACCGCGAGCCCTTCTTTCTCTATCTCGCCTACAACGCACCCCACTTCCCGCTTCATGCCAGACCCGAGGACATCGAAAAGTATCGCGGCCGCTATCGCGAAGGTTGGGACGCCATCCGGGTCGCGCGGCACCGCAAGCTTGTGGAACTCGGGATTCTCGATGCCGACACGCGATTGTCCCCTCTCGACGTTCCGGAATGGGCGTCGCTGACCCCGGCGCAGCGGGAGGACATGGATTTCAAGATGGCGTTGTTCGCGGCGATCGTTGATCGACTCGACCGGAACGTCGGCCGGGTGATCGAACATCTCGAGAGCATCGGGGAACTGGACAATACGTTGATCGTGTTTGTGTCCGACAACGGCGGGACGAAGGAGACCGGTTTGTTTGGAATCAAGGGAGACACGAACACCGTGAACAACCACGCCGAATGGGGGAAGCTGGGCGGCTGGTCCAGCAGCTACGGGCAGGGATGGGCGAATCTCAGCAACACGCCTTTCCGGCGCTATAAACGGGAAAGCCACGAGGGCGGTGTCAGCGCGCCGTTCATTGTTCACTGGCCGAAACGGATAAAGGACAAGGGGGCGTTGCGGCGCCAGGTCGGCCATCTTGTCGACCTGATGCCGACCTTTGCCGAAGTGGCGGGTGCCCGTTATCCCGAGCAGTTCAACGGGCACCAGATTCAGCCGCTTCCGGGAAGAAGCCTCGCGAAGCATTTTGACTCCGACCGGGTCGAGCCCCGCAAGTTGTTCTGGGAACACGAGGGCAATCGGGCCGTGCGCGACGGGGACTGGAAACTGGTTGGGAGCCGCAACGGTCCGTGGGAACTCTATGATGTTCAAACAGATCGCTCGGAGCTGAACGACCGCTCCGCTGCGAAGCCGGACATCTACTCGAAGCTAAGACGTGAGTGGGAAGCCTGGGCGGAGGAAGTGGGGGTTCTTTCCCCGGATGAATTTGAACAAACCCGCAAAGCCTTTAACGCGGCGCAAAAGAATTCGAAAACGCCCACGGCCGCGATCCAGATCGGTCGATGGCGGTTTGGCTTTGAAAACCATGGCGCCAAAAAGCGGGGTGCATCCTGGATTTTTGACGGCGACGGTCGATTGGATCTCGCGCGAAACACGGCCCCTCACATCGCCGGAGTCAGGACGATTCGCTACGCGGGACGTTTCGAAACCACCGCGGGCGAGGGCGTCATCGTGGCCCATGG
>JADHOF010000255.1 GCA_016779125.1 Verrucomicrobiia bacterium
GTTGAATTTCCGGCGCGCCTTGCGGCATTGTCCCGCGCCTATGGCAAACGTGATCAGCGGCCCGGTTTTCGTGGTACAGGACAACATCGACACGGATCAGATCATTCCGGCGGAATTCTTGAACCTCGTTCCAACCATTCCCGAGGAGTACGAAAAGCTCGGCAGCTTCGCCATGTGGGGACTGCCTGAATCGCTCTACGCCACCCGCTACGTCGAGGAAGGCCAGCTGGACAGCCAATATCCGATCGTGGTCGCGGGACGCAACTTCGGCTGCGGCAGTTCCCGTGAACACGCTCCCATCGCGCTCGGCTCAGCCGATTGCAAAGTCGTGCTGGCGGAAAGTTTTGCCCGCATCTTTTTCCGCAACTGCGTCGCCACCGGCGAGGTTTATCCCTGCGAAATCCCCCACCGCCTTTGCGACAGTCTCAAGACAGGCGACGTCGTCACCGTCGATCTCGACAACGCCACGATCAAGATCGAAGGCACCGGCGAGCAGTTCAGCTTCAAACCCCTCGGCGACGTGAAGCCGGTCGTCGATGCCGGCGGACTCTTCAACTACGCGCGCCAGACCGGGATGATCCCAGCCTGATGGCAGCCGGCAATTGGAACCAAAAGGCCCTCCTTGCCGAGGGCCTTTTTTGATGTCGAAACAGTCCGACGCCAGCTCAGTGCATCTCGATCGCGCAGCTTCCAATCCCGCCGCGATAGTAGTTGAACTGCACGTTCGGATGCTCGGCCAGCAGTGACATCGGCACGGCACTGTCGGCGATGCCTTGGGAGATCATGAACGCCGTCAGCCGTTGCCCAAAGGGGTTGTCATGGGTGCCGGCATGCCAGATGGACACCTTGTCCGCCTTCCACGTTTCATAAGGACCGACCGTGACGGCTTTCGTGGGCACCAAGGACACATTCCCGCCGCCGGAAGTTCGCGCGTTTTGCGCGATCGTCACCGGATGCAGATCGACCACCCGCGTCTTCAATTTGCGGTACTCCGCCGCAGACGGGGGCGCGTTCTTGTGTTTGCCCTTTCGCGGAAGCGGATCGTTGAACGCCCAGTGTTTGATGTCGCCCTGCCCGCCCTGCATCACCGCGCAACGGATGCCCGCATCCCAGGTCCTTCGATAGGGCTCGGGATCCGCTCCGGGGAAATGCAGGTTCGCGTCGGGCATGCGCTGTTTTTTCGGAATGCGATTAAAACACATCTCCCGGTCGCATCGCTCGAAGGAGAGTGGATGCGAGACCGGCGCCACCTTGCCGTCGATGACCCATTCATCCATGCCCCAGAAATGCCCGGCCCGAACATCCAGCCCGAGTTCATTCACCAGGCGCGCGACCAAGGGCAACTGCTCCGTGGGACCGATGGGACCGCAGATGCCGACCGGATTGTCGGCGGTCGATTGTTTCCAGGCCGAAATGTACTCCAAGGCCTCCGCCAGATAAAAATCCTCCAAGGTGTCGTACATCACGACACGGAAGCCCGGCCGGGAAAGCTGCCCGAGCTGTTTCGGCGTCAGTTTGGCGGCCGCGTCGATGATCGCCTTGTCGAGCGTGGTGTAATCCCACCAATCCGGCGCGAGAGAAGATAAGGGGCGTGGCATGGCCGTTTTGTAACAAGGGCGGGTGAAAATGAAAGCGCTTATTGCCACCCGTCTCGCGGCTCTGGCATAACATTCCGTCATGCACGATTTTGCGTATCGAAAAGGGGAACTCCACTGCGAGGAAACACCGGTGTCAGAGCTGGTGAAGAAGCACGGATCGCCGCTCTACGTGTATTCCCAGAGCACGCTTGAGGGCCATTTCCGCAAACTCGACGAAGCCCTTTCACCGCTGGACCACCTCATCTGCTACGCGATGAAGGCGAACAGCAATCTCGCGGTGATGCGCACGCTCGCCAACATCGGCAGCGGATTCGACATCGTGAGCGGAGGCGAACTGAAACGCGTCATCGCGGCCGGAGGCGACCCCAAAAAGTGCACCTTCGCCGGGGTCGGCAAGACCGAGGAGGAAATCGCCTTCGCCCTCCGCAAGGGCATCTACTGCTTCAACGTCGAGAGTGAACCGGAACTCCAACGCATCGACCGAGTCGCGGGCCGTCTACGAAAGAAGGCGCCGATCGCAGTCCGCGTGAATCCCAACGTCGACGCGGGCACGCATGCCAAGATCACCACCGGAACCTACGAAAACAAATTCGGCATCCCCTTCGAGGAGATCGAGGGCGTCTATCAACGGGCCTCCAAGCTGAAGAACATCCGGCTGCGCGGCGTGCAGATGCACATCGGCTCGCAGCTCACCTCCGTCACGCCCTTCGAAAAAGCCGTCACCAAAGCCGTCTCTCTCGTCGCGACGCTGAAAGAGCGACACGCGCTCGAGTTCTTCTCCATCGGGGGCGGCCTCGGAATCATCTACAATCCGGCGCTGGCAAGCGGTACCGCCGCCTGGTGGAAGTCCCCGGAGGCAAAGGACATCCTGACGCCGCAATCCTACGCCGATCGTCTCATCCCCCTGTTGAAGCCGCTCGCGATGAAGATCGTCCTCGAACCCGGCCGCTTCATCGCCGGCAACGCAGGCATTCTCGTCACCCGCGTGGAATACGTCAAAAAGACGACCCAAAAGAATTTTGTCATCGTCGACGCCGCGATGAACGACCTCATCCGCCCCGCATTTTACGACTCCTTCCACGAGATCGTTCCGCTGAAAAAGAAATCCGGAAAGCTGATCGAAAGCGACGTCGTCGGACCAATCTGCGAATCGGGAGACACCTTCTGCAAGAATCGCCCGATGCCCACCGTAAAGGAGGGCGACCACCTCGCCATGCTCAGCGCCGGAGCCTACGGCTCGGTCATGTCCGGCACCTACAATTCCCGCGCCATGGCGGCTGAGGTCCTCGTGCAGGGCAAACGCTCGGCGGTCGTGCGAGCTCGGCAGAAGGTCGAGGACATCTGGGCGACCGAGACTCTCCCCAAATGGATTTCCTGATCATGAACAAACGCGATTCCATCCTCAACTTGATCGGGGCGGTCATGCTCCTCCTGAGCGCCGGCTGCCAGACCTTCAGCCCGCCTCGTTTCCAAAGCGAGGCCACCGTCTATCACACTGCGGAAGCCGGAACTTACCAGGCCGACTTCACCCTCCGCGAAGGCAGCGGCGATCAGGCGGCCGTCATCGCCACCCCAAAGATGATCTTTCGCGCTGGAGAACCCGCCAAGATTCGCATCGAGCGCGCAAGCCGCGTGATCACGGCGGAGGCCTACATCCCCACCGGCGTCGCGGACCCCGTGTGCATCGTCAAGACCCGCGTCTTCGAAGGCACCCGTCAGATCTTCCACCACTCCGAGGTGATCAAGCCGACAGCCCGGCGCTGACGGTCCGATCTCAAAAACTCAGCGCGTTAACGCGCCTCTCCGGGTAGGCTTTCCGCCGAATGGCGCGGCCGGAATACATCGAACTCCACGCCCGCTCGGCCTTCAGTTTTCATCGCGGCGCGAGCGGCCCGGAGGATCTGACCCGTCGGGCGGCGGAGCTGGACCTGCCCGCGATCGCGGTGACGGATCGCGACGGCGTCTACGGTTCACCCCGCGTCCACGCACGCGCGAAAGAGGCCGGTATTCGCGGCATCGTCGGTTCGGAACTCACCATGGAATCCGGCGAAGTCCTGCCGGTTCTGGTGCGAACGCGCGAGGGCTATCAGAATCTTTGCCGCCTGCTCACGCGGGCCAAACTCAGGGCCGCCAAGAACGAGTCGCGGATCGCCTGGAATGAACTCCCGACGTTTACCAAGGGGCTGATCTGCCTCACCGGCGACGAGGAAGGCGGCCTCCACCGGTGCCTTGCGCGCGGCGACAAACACGGGGCGGAATCGTTCGTCTCACGCCTCGTCGATACCTTCGGTCGGGCGAACGTCTCGGTCGAAATCCAACGGCATCACCTGCGCGGGGAAGAGCGAATCCTTCGCTGCGCGCTCGATCTGGCCGAACATCTGCGACTGCCCTTCGTCGCAACCAATGGCGTGCAGTACGCCACACCGGAACGCCGCCGGCTGCTTGACGTCTTCACCTGCCTCAGAAACCACGTTCACCTGGACAATGCCGGCCCATTGCTCGCGCAAAACGACGAGCGGCATCTCAAGTCGTCCGAGGAAATGAAGCTGCTTTTTCGGGACCACCCGAAAGCGGTCACCAATTCGCTTCGCCTCGCGGAGCGTTGCGAATTTACGTTGACCGATCTCGGATACGAATTCCCCGAGTTCCCGGTTGAATCCGGCGACAGCATGCCCTCGAAGCTGCGACGGGAAACGATCGCCGGCGCGAAGAGCCGATACAACGGCCGCATCCCGAGCAAGGTGGCGAATCAGGTCGAAAAGGAACTCGTGATCATCGAGCGACTCGGGTTCGCGGGATACTTCCTCATCGTGCACGACATGATTCGTTTCTGCGCGGACAACGACATCCTGGTGCAGGGCCGAGGGAGCGCCGCAAACAGCGCGGTCTGCTTCTGCCTCGGCATCACCGCCGTCGATCCTGTCCAACACGAGCTGCTGTTCGAGCGATTCCTCAGCGAAGGCCAGGGCAAGTGGCCGGACATCGATCTGGACCTGCCCAGCGGTGACCGGCGTGAAAGCGTGATTCAGGAGGTCTACCGGCGCTTCGCCCCGAACGGCGCGGGCATGACGGCCAATGTCATCACCTATCGCGGCCGGAGCGCCATGCGCGAAACCGGCAAGGCGTTGAATCTGCCCCTCGACGTTCTCGGCCGCTTCTCCAATCTTTTTCCTCACGGGGACTATCCGGAAACCCGGGAGTTCATCGAACAGGTCTCGCAGGCGGGCCTGCCACGGGAACATCCTCGAATGAACGCGCTGGCCGGACTTTACCGCATGATCTACGGCCTGCCCCGCCACCTCGGGCAACACTCGGGCGGCATGGTCATCTGCACCCGGGGATTGGACACCATCGTCCCGCTTGAGCCCGCCGCCATGCCCGGACGGACCGTGGTGCAGTGGGACAAGGACGACTGCGAGGATCTCGGCATTATCAAGATCGATTTCCTTGGTCTCGGCATGATGGCCGCCATTCAGGATTGCCGGAACATTTGCATGGCGCGGGGGCCCGGCCGGGAATTCGATCTCGCCCGAATCCCCAAGGACGATCCCGCCACCTACAAGCTCATGCAGCAGGCGGACACCGTCGGCGTCTTTCAAATCGAAAGCCGCGCCCAGATGGCGACGTTGCCGCGCATGCAGCCCAAGGATTTCTACGACGTCGCGATCGAGGTCGCGATCATCCGGCCCGGACCGATCGCCGGGAACCTGACGCATCCCTATCTCGACCGCCGCAACGGCCTCAAACCGGTCACCTACATGCATCCAAGTCTCGAGCCGATCCTGAAGCGCACGCTGGGCATCCCGCTGTTTCAGGAGCAGATGCTCCAGATCGCGATGATCATGGCCGACTTCACCGGCAACGAGGCCAGCGAGCTCCGGCGCGCCATCAGCTTCAACCGCAGCGAGGAACGCATGCGCAAGGTTGTCGACAGATTGAAGGAAAAGATGACCGCCAAAGGGATCACCGCCTCCCTTCAGGAAGAAATCATCAACAGCGTCAGCTCCTTCGCGCTCTACGGCTTTCCCGAGAGTCATGCCATCAGTTTCGGCCTCCTCGCCTATTGCAGCACCTGGTTGAAGGCACATCGCGCGGTCGAATTCTACACCTCGTTGCTGAACAACCAGCCCATGGGTTTCTACAGCTGCGACTCCCTGATCAAGGACGCCAAACGCCACGGCATCCGAACGCGCCCGGTCGATGTGATGATCAGCGACTGGCACTCAACGGTTGAAAGCGACTCCGCGCTGCGTCTGGGGCTGCACATCGTCAATGAACTGAGCCATTCCGCCGCCGAACGTGTTCTGACTGCCCGCGCGGATAAGCCGTTCACCTCTCTCGAAGATTTCCTCATCCGCACCCGGCTCAACAAGGACGAGCGCCGCGTGCTCGCGGAGATCGGTGCCCTCAACGCGCTCGCCGGCGACCGCCGCAACGCGCTCTGGCAGGTGGAAAAGCAACCCGACCCCGACGATCTTTTTTTCGGAATGGAAAACAGTGGCTCAACCCTGCTCCAGCCGATGTCCCCGACGGAAAGACTCGAAGCCGACTACCGGGGACAAAACCTCTCCACCGGTCC
>JADHOF010000256.1 GCA_016779125.1 Verrucomicrobiia bacterium
CCTTGAAGGGTGCGATGACAGGATGCTGTTTGTCCGTGAACGCGATCTTGATCGGCTCCTGGGGGCCGTGGCTGGTGGATTGCAGGCCGAGGTGTTTGAACCATTGGTCCGTGCCGTTGCGGAAGCTGTGCATGGCGCAGTGCAGGTGAACGGCGGGCACGGTCTGGTGCGCGTCAAGGATGTGCTTCATCACCTTGAGGTTCTTGTTTCCTGCGGCGCATTCGTCGTGAATGACCACGTCGTAGCCCTTGGCCCAATTGGGATCCTCGTACAGCGGCAGCGGCGGATCGACCGAGCGGTCGTCCGTCCAAACGACATCGACGCGGACGTTGGCGCGCGCCTGGATGCCGGTGTAGAGAACCTTGTGCTGTCCCGCGTAGTCGTGACAGCAGCCGCCCGCGACGAGCAGCGCGCGCAAGGGCGGGGATTGGGCTGACGCGGCGGGAAACACGAAGGAGGCGAACGCGAGCGCGAGCGCGGTGGCAGCCAAGCGCGGAATGGAAGGGCGGAAGTTTTCGGAGACCACTGTTTTCATTGGTTTGGGCGAATCACGGCAATTGGTAGCCGTGTCCGCGTGGCGCGCCAATCACTAAGGCGAGGCGCGGCGGAAAAGGTCTGGTCGGCGGGTTTTTGACTGGCGAGAAAACGAATGTTCCGCAGTCTGCCCCGGTGTTTCTCCGATGGTTCTCGCTGGTTGCGCTGACGCTCGCCTTTCACGGGCGCGCGGGAACCTTTCCAACCAAGCCGGTGAAGGTGATCGTGCCGTTTTCGCCGGGTGGGGGGAGCGACACCTTTGTGCGAATCCTTCAGTCGGGCATTCAGGCGAATCAGCTCCTCGGACAGCCGTTTACGGTCATCAATGTCCCGGGCGCGGGCGGGACGATCGGCAGCCGGCGGGCGAAAGGGGCGTTTCCGGACGGGCACACGATTCTCAATCTTCACGACGGCATCCTCTCCGCGAAGCACAGCGGGCAGGCGCTTTACGGGGCGGAAGCCTTTGAGCCGATCGCGGCCACGGGACGTTCCGGTACCCTGATCTGCGTGTCCGATGAAGCGCCCTATCAGACCCTGGCGGAAGTGCTGGCCGCGGCGAGGAAGAATCCGGGGAGCGTTTCCTTCGGGGCGAACTTCGGGGCGACCAGCTATTTCGCGGGACGAATGCTGGAACAGGTTTATGAGGGAGCGGAATTCAACTTCGTGCCGGCGGGCGGTGGTGCGAAACGATTCGCGGCGATGAAGGGCGGGCATCTCGACGTATCGACCTTCACCGTGTCGGAGTACGTGGGATTTCAGGCGGGCGGTCTCCGGGCCGTGGCGTTGCTGGGCGCGGAGCGGCATCCCGCCTTTCCCGAGGTGATGACGGCGCGGGAGCAGGGGATCGATGTGGATTGGGATTTGATCCAATACTGGTGGGCTCCGAAAGGGACGCCGCCGGAACGGATCGCGCGATTGGCGGCGGTGTTGCGGGAGGCCATGGCGACGCCGGAGGTTGCGGCGAAGTTCAAGGAACTTTATGTGGATCCACTGTTTGTGACCGGCCCCGAGTTGACCCGGCTCATCGGTGAGCGCGACGCGAAGGTGGCGCGGCTGAGCGTGCGGCAGGCGATCGAGCTGCCGGATTTTCCGATGATGATCGGGATGCTGCTGGTGGTCGTGGGAGGCGTGGCGGCCTGGCGCGGCGGCCGACCGGCTGCGATGGAAGCGGGAACGTTGAAGGCGTTGGCGGGTCTCGGTTTGTCGTTGGGTGTTTATGTGCTCGCCTTGCAAAGCGGGCGCGTGGCCTACGTCTTTGCGACGATGGTGTTCATGTTCGCGCTCGGTGCCTGGCTGATGCGCGGGGGGCAACGGCGCTGGAGCGCCTTGGCGGTGACGGCCTGCGGAGTTTCGGGTTTGTGCCAGGTCGTGTTCACCCGTTGGCTGATTGTGGATCTGCCCTGATGGACCCCGTGCTGCTCATTTGGATTTTTCTCGGCGTGACCGTCGGGGTGTTGGTGGGCGCGGTGCCCGGGTTGACCGGCGCGATGGTGATCTCCTTGTCCGTGCCGTTGACCTTTGGAATGGCGCCCGAGCCGGCGCTGGCGCTGTTGGTGTCGATGTATGTCGGCTCGGTGAGCGGCGGACTGATCACGGCGACCCTGCTGCGGATACCGGGCACGCCGGCGTCGATCATCACCACGCTGGACGGTTATCCGATGGCGAAGGAGGGACGACCCGGCCGGGCGCTTGGGCTGGGGATGTTCGCTTCCCTTTTCGGGGGGCTGGCCTCGTGGCTCGTGCTGGTGTTGCTGGCCCGGCCGTTGGCGGATTGGTCGACCCGCATGGGGCCGGCGGACATGTTTTCATTGGTTCTGTTCGCGTTGGTGCTCATCGCGGTCGTGAGTCGTGAGTCGCTCTGGGCGGGGATCTTTTCGGGTTTGCTTGGAATCTTTTGCGCCTTGCCGGGGCAGCATCCCGCGTTGGGTCATCCGCGGATGACCTTCGGGATCGCGGAGATGGACGCGGGCTTCCGGTTGCTGCCGGTGCTGCTGGGTTTGTTCGCGGTGAGCCAGGTCTTGCGGGATGTGGTTGAGTTGAACAAGCGGGCGGTCACGATCGAGGTGCGGGGTGATTCCCTGTGGCTCAAATGGTCGGAATGGCGGACCCAGCTTTTTAATCTGATCCGCAGCTCGGCGCTGGGTTCCCTGGTCGGGGTGTTGCCCGGCGTCGGCGCGAACGTGGGATCGATCCTGGCCTACGGGGCGGCGAAGGCGCATTCGCGGACGCCGGAAAGATTTGGGCAGGGATGTGACGAGGGGATTGTCGCGAGCGAGGCGGCCAACAACGCGACGGTGGGCGGCGCGCTGGTGCCCTTGGTGGCGTTGGGGATTCCCGGGAGCGTGGTGGACGCCATCCTTTTGGGCGCGCTGGTCATCCACGGATTGCAGCCCGGCCCACTGCTGTTCACGAACAATCCCGAGATTGTCGGGGTGATCACGAATTCCTATCTCGTGGCGAATCTCTTCATGTTCGTGGTGATGATGCTCGGCGCACGCTTCATCGCGAAACTTTCCCGCGTGCCGAAGGAGATTCTGATTCCGGTGATTCTCACCTTTTGCGTGGTGGGTTGCTACGCCCTGGGGAACCGCATGTTTGATGTCTGGGTGATGCTGATTTTCGGCCTCGTCGGATTTGGTCTCGATCGGCTGCGGGTGCCGCTCGCGCCCTTTGTGATCGGATTCGTGTTGGCGCCGATGGCGGAGGAGAATCTTTGCGCCGCGCTGATGCTTTCCGGCGGCAGTTGGCTGCCGTTTTTCACAAGACCGATCTCGGCGGTCTTTCTTGTCATCGCGCTGGCCGTGGGTGTCAGCGCCGTCGTCTATCGTCCGCGTGGGACCTCTCAACAATCACCCTAGTCAATCCTCGCAAGCCCATGTCTTCACGACCGAACATTCTTTGGTACTGCACCGATCAACAACGCTTTGACACCATCCGCGCGCTCGGGAATCCCCATGTCGAGACGCCCGTGCTGGATCAGCTGGTCGGGGAGGGTGCGGCGTTTACCACGGCCTATTGCCAAAGCCCGATCTGCACGCCGAGCCGATCCAGCTTTATGACGGGTCTGTATCCGGCCCGGGTTCACAACACGCGCAACGGCAACGACACGTTTCCGGCGGACGCGCCTCCGCTGATCTCGAAGCTGTTGGCGGATGCGGGTTATGACTGCGGCATGATCGGCAAGTTTCACCTGCAAAGTTCCGGCAAGCGGACGGAGCCGCGTTTGGACGACGGGTATCGATATTGGAAGTTCAGCCACGCGCCGCGCGATGACTGGCCCGAGGGGCACGACTACGCCGAATGGGTTCGCGAACGGGGCGGGGATCTGGACGCCATGCGGGAGTCGCCGGAGCGCGTTCCCGCAGAATTCCATCAGACCACCTGGGGAACGGAGCGGGCGATCGAGTTTTTGAACGAGGAACGTGAAGGGCCGTGGATGTTGACGATCAACGTCTACGATCCGCATCCGCCTTTCGTTCCGCCGAAGGAATACGCGGATCGATTCAATCCGGACGAGATGCCGGGGCCGATCTTCCGCGAAAGTGATCTGGCGCAGCAGGCGAAGCTGCGGGAGATCGATTTTCAAAACGAGATCCGGTCGCCGGAAGAACACGAAGCGAAGACGAAGCAGGCGCTTTACTACGCCATGATCGCGTTGATCGACGACCAGTTCGGGCGCTTGTTGGCGCACTTGGACGCGACCGGGCAGCGGGACAACACGCTTGTCATTTTCACCAGCGATCACGGGGAAACGCTGGGCGACCACGGGTTGATCTACAAGGGCTGCCGTTTCTACGAGGGGTTGATCCGGGTGCCGCTGATCTTTCGCTGGCCGGCGGCCGTCAAGGCGGGCTTGCGCAGTGACGCGTTGGTCGAGTTGCTGGACATGAGCGCGACCATGCTGGACGCGGCGGGGGTGGCACTGCCGGACTATTTTCAAGGGAGGTCGCTCATGCCGATCCTGCGGGGCGAGGCACCGGCCGACCATTTTCGGGAATCGGTGCGGTGCGAATATTTCGATTCCCTGGACGCGTCGTTCACGGGTGGTTACGGGGCGTTCGCGACGATGTATCGGCGCGGCCGATACAAGCTGTCCGTTTATCACGGAAAGAAGCTGGGCGAACTTTACGATCTGGAAACAGACCCGGAGGAATTCGAAAACCTCTGGGACTCTCCCGATCATCAGGCGCTCAAGAACGAGCTGATTCTGGAGAGTTTCGACGACCACGTGTTGAAGACCACGGACGTGGGCTCGAAACGCATCGCTCCGATGTGAGATGGTGGTGGTTGCTACCGTCCAGCCGGTTCCTGCTGGGTGATGCAGTGGAAGGAACCTTGGCCGATGATGAGGTCGCGGGAGTCCAGTCCGGTTACACGGTGGGTGGGGAAATGTGCCTGTAGAATCTCCAGCGCAACGGCGTCTTGCGGGTCGTCGAAGGTGGGGACAATCACGATGCCGTTGGCGATGTAGAAGTTGGCGTAGCTGGCCGGGAGACGGAGGTCGCCCCAATGACGGGCTGCGGGCATGGGGAGTTCGACAATGCGGAAGGATTCGCCGGCCTGATTCTTCAATGCGCGAAGGCGTCGTAGGTTGTCCTGAAGTGGGGCGTAATTCTCGTCGGCCGGGTCCGACTCCACGATGGTGACGATGGTGTCCCGGTTCACGAAGCGGGCGAGGTCGTCGATGTGTCCATCGGTGTCATCGCCGACGATGCCGTCACCGAGCCAGAGGATGTGATTTACGCCGAGATTGTCCCTGAGGCGTTGTTCGATCTGGGCGCGGTCGAGATGCGGGTTGCGGTTCGGATTCAACAGGCAGGATTCGGTGGTCATGAGGACGCCGTCGCCATTCGTGTCGATGGAGCCGCCTTCGAGGATCATGCCGCCGGCGAAGCAGGGCAGCTCTTGGTGCGCGGCGATGGAGGCGGGGACGGCGTCGTCCTCATCCCAAGGCGGATACTTGCCGCCCCAGGCGTTGTAGCCCCAGTTGATGATGGCGCGATCGCCGGCGTCGTTGACGACGTAGATGGGGCCGTGGTCGCGGCACCACGGTTCCCGGGAGGGGTGATGGTAGAATTCGACGTTGGCGAGCTGCGTGCCGTGGGAGGTAAGGACCTTGCGAACGCGGTCTTCCTCGTCCGCGTTCCAGACGTTGACGCGGACGGTTTCATGCGGCGCAAGGGTGCCGACAAGGGCGGCGTAGGTGCGTTGGATCTCCTCGTAATTGTCGGGGAAACTACAGCCACCCACCCACGGCCAGCTCAGCCAGGTGGCGGCGTGAGGGGTCCATTCGGCGGGAAAACGATATCCAAGTTCGGCGGGCGTCCGCATATCCGGGAAGGGTAATCGGAGTCGGCGGCGGAAGGGAATCCGCGAGTGAGAAACGGTCACCGGTGGGGTTTCCGTGAAACGGGTCGAATTTGAACCCTGCCTTGACTGCCGGAAGCTCCCTCATAAGATGCGCGCTCATTTGTCTGAGGACGGGTGAATTGACACTGAAAACGAACATACATGAGCACGATTGTTGATATTGAGGCGCGCGAGGTTCTTGACTCCCGCGGAAATCCG
>JADHOF010000257.1 GCA_016779125.1 Verrucomicrobiia bacterium
AAGCTGCCGCCCATCCTTGATTGAACGGATGCCTGAAGAAGCCCCCTGAAGGAAGAGAGGATCTAACCCTCTTCTCCATGAATGACGTGGGGATCACGGAAAGAATGATATTGAACAGCACGGGAAAGAAACTCCGTGAACACGATCGATTCCCGCGCCAATGGGAGTCTACTTCGACTGGCTGCAAGGGAGTCCGGCCCCGCCAATGAGGATCGTATTGCTCCAAAGCGAACGTTCAGGAGCCCGTTGAAGCCCCATGTTCAATCAGCACCACCCGGGCATCCCAATGCAGGGAGAGGCCTCGAAGATGCCATTCCAGTTCACGGGAATCCGGGAAATCAGATCCACCCAACGGAAGCTGATCCATTCCGGCAATCACGAGCAGCTCAGCGTTCGCAGCCTTTTGCAAATCGGCGGCTGCTTCAAATAGCTCCAGATAGTCCCGTGGTTTCAAATGTCGCAACCGGAGGGGATATTTCGGCAACGCACGGACCGTCTCCAGCAGATCCTCCAGGTCCGTTTCGATGAGTTCCATCCGCTCAACCGAAATCCCGGTGACGTGAGCCAGGAAATCCCCCACCAGCTGTTTACTCTTCATGTGAAGCGTCAGCAGCCCCACTCGAATCTTTTTTTGACAGGCACGGTGAATGAGTTGGTGCAAGAAGTGGCAACGCCGGACCGGTATCTCGGAAGCGTGAACGGACGCACGAAGGTTCTGCTGCCGTCGCTGGTAGGTCGCCTGATCAAGCTCATCTGAAAATTGGAGGCGAAACCACAGTTGATCCGGATGTTCGCCCCGTGAGATGCGCAAGGCGGCGGGAACATGGAGTCGCTGCCATCGGGCTTCGTCACGGCGGCTCAGGAGGGCGTCCAACAAATCAACCGCCACTTCATGCAGGGATTCACTGGTGACCTTGGACGATCGATCCCGGTGGAGCCTCGTCATCCGGCCAAATCACTGCCACCCGCGCTTCCGGAAGTGATCCGGGCGCTCTTTGCGTATCCAAAGCAACCAATCTGCCGGGCGGTTGAGCGACTCGCGACCTTGCGGTTCCCGCAGTAGAATCCGCCCTCACGGCGGGCAAAAAAATCACCCTGGATCTGTCCGGCCACGATATGCGCCATGACGTCAACCTGCTGCCCGTCGACGTCAATCTTTGCATTGGGCACGAACTCTGACTCCTTGGCGAAACCGAATCCGTTGATGTCGCACAGTGCCGTCACCGCTCCGTGCAATCCCAAGACAACCCGGCCAGCTGGAACAAACCCGCCCGCAGAAAGGTAATGATCCCCGTTCTTCGCGCGGCAATGCCGAATCCCTGCCGCTTCCAGTTCCGGGTGATTGTAGCTTTGCTCCTTTGTCTCCGTTTTCTTCATTCCGGGACTCTCAATCCTGCCCTCTGCCAAACGCTGTCATACGCCTGCGAAATTGGAGCCATGCCGGTTTTCGGTACACCAAGAAACTGGTAACGCGTCCGCCCCCCTTCTCCGCCGAAGCCAGCTGGCACAGATCCGTGAATCAAGCTGCGATTGCGGGCTCCGTCAGGTGGCCGGCCTCGGACATCCGCGGTCGCTTCGCCACCCGCTCCCGCAACGCCTCTATTCGGCCTCTTCATCCAGTCGTTCGTATCGCTGCACCAGCTCCCGAGCCACCTTCAGAATCCGGTCCGCCAGACTCTGTGGCCGAACCACGGTCACATGGGCACCCCAGCCCAGAACCCAGCGTTCGATTTCCTCAATGTTGTTGAGCCGCAAGGTCATGCGAGATCGCCCATCCCCAAACCGCACCAGTTCCTGGCTGGGATGCCACCGACGTTCGCTGACCAGATCGGTCGCCCACCGGTCGAACTCCAGCACGACTTCAAAATCGTCCTCCGCTTTGAAGATGCCAAAGCTGCCCTTGAGATAATCGTCGATCCTGAACTCCGCAGGAACCTCGAACTCGTCGGCCAGCACCTCCACCTCCTTCATGCGGGACAGCGAAAAGGTGCGCATTCCCTTGCGACGCACATCAAAGCCGATGATGTACCAACGGTTGTCCACGCAAGCCAGGTGGTAAGGATTCACCTGTCGGGACTGGGCCTGATCTGCCCCCAGGTTCTTGTAGGAAAACTTCACCCGCTGTCGTTCCTTGATTCCCCGGGTAAGGACCTGGAAGCACTCCAGATTCACCTCCTCCGGAGCGAATGGCCGAAACGACAGCGCCTCGTGCAGGTTGGCCATGGTGAAGGCGTTGTTCCCGTCCAGTTGTCCGGTAAGTTTGGCGAAGGCGGTCTGCAACGGCTGCTCAAACGGCGTGCCCCGGTACTGCGCAACCGCCTCATGCGCCACCATCAAGGCAAATATCTCGGCCTCGGTCACCGGTACGCTGGGAAATTGGTCAACCGCTGCGCTGTAGTAATAGCCGTATTTCCGCGCGTCATACTCGATCGGTAGATTGAGCCGGTACTTCATGAAATCGATGTCCCGCTTGATTGTCCGCGCGGACATCTCCAATTCCGCGCTGAAATCGTTGCAGTTGGGAAAACGTCCCTGCTTGATTCGTTCATGAATGCGCATCATCCGCTCCAGCGGAGGACGTGAGTGGAGTTCTGCAGCAACCTTGGGCATCCCGCTTTTTCCCCCAGTGCCAGCGGATGTCAAATCCCGGGCTCCAGCCTGCAAATTCAGTAAGGGGTGGTCGTCCTATTTGAATCACGGATCCGATCGCCGTGGCCGGGCGGCTGCGCAAAGATTTTTCTGTAAAAGTGGCTGATGACTTTTTCTGAAGGTGGTTGGTTTTGTCGTTTCGGTTCGGTTTCTGTCAGCTGGGAGTGAGGTAGGTTTTGCCGGTTTCCCAGGTCTCGGAGATCTCGATGAGGACGCCGGTGACGAGCCTCAGGAGCGATTCCTCGCTCGGGAAGAGTCCGACGACGCGGGTGCGCTTCTTGATCTGGCCGTTGACATTCTCGCAGGCGTTGGATGTCCGCAGGCGCTTCCTGTGGGCCTCCGGAAAGGCGAAGACGGCGAAGCCTTCGGGCAGGTTTTCCTCGGCCCAGGCGGCGAGCCTGGGCTGGCTTTCACCGTAGGTTTTCACGAAATCCTTGAGGCGCTCCTCGGCGTGGGCGCGGTCGTCGGCGTTGAAAATGACCTTGATGTCCGAGGCGACCTTACCCTTGAGATGCTGTTTGGTGACGTATTCCTGGGCGTTTTGCTGGAGGTGGAACTGGCAACGCTGCCACGGGGTGCCGTTCAAGGAGGCTTTGAGTGCCGCTTTCAGTCCGCTGTGGGCGTCGGAGGTGACGAGATCCGGGATGCCGATGCCACGCTCCTTGAGTCCGGCCAGGAACCCGCGCCAGTGGACTTCGGCCTCGGAGAGGGCGCAACTGACTCCGAGGATCATGCGCTTGCCATCGTCGCGGCGGATGCCGTGGGCGATGAGCGTGGCGCAGTCGCGGACAACCCCGTCGATGCGAACCTTATAGTAGGTGGCATCGAGGGTCAGGGATGAGATCCCGGGAAGGGGGCGGGTGCGCCATTTTGCGAATTCGGAATCGAGCTGCTTGTTGAGGTTTGAGACCTGTCCGGAGGAGACCTCGAAGCCGCACATCTGCTCCATGATCCGGGTGAGGCGGCGCGTGCTAACCCCCTCGACATACATGGTGGCGATGGCGGATTTGAGGGCGCGGTCGCTGCGTGAACCCTTCTCCAGCAACAATGTGCGGAAGGGGCTGTCGCTTTCACGAACCTGTGGGACGGAAAGTTCCAAGGCTCCGATGCCGGTTTGGAAATTACGGGGCTTGAAACCGTTGGCGTAGCCGTTGCGTTCGGTTCCGCGCTGGTAAGGGGCGGCTCCGATGTGCTTTTCGCGTTCGAGCAGCATGGCGGCGTTCATGAGGATTTCGGCAATTCTGGGGAGGGCGTTCTGAAGGCCGTCGTCGAAAAGGAGATTGATGAGTTGATGCTGGTGGGTAGTCTGTTTGTGTTCGTCCATGGCTGGTGCTGTTTTGGTTTGAGCACCTTCAGTGTCCGGTCTTGGACGGACGCCAACAACCCCGGTTGTGGTGGGGGAGGTCGGCGCGCCGCCGCACTGGCAGCCGATTCCGCTACGCTCCATCGGCTGCCAGTGCGGCGAGCCTTTGCTGTGTAGCGGACTTTTACAGACGAATCTTTACACTACCGGCCGGGCTCTGTTGCAAATCAAGGAATGAAAGGAAGGCAAATGAGAAACTTACATACTGTGGTGAACGTTTTTAGCAAACAACTGTTGGCAGTCGGATTGTTGTTGTCCGTCGAGGTGTGGAATGCCGGAGCGGCGACGCGGACCGCTTCCGTCAGCCATCACCATTTCAGTATCAACATTGGATATGCCGTAAACGGCGGCTTCCAGCTCTACTTCAGCACCTACGACGGCGTCCATACCTGGGCGCGCTTTCAGTCCGGCGTTGGCTGGAGTGGTGAGCTGCGTCCCAGCTCACCCGGTTCCACCACTTACCGTTCGGACTACGACATCTACTACCCGGCTGATGGGAACTTTTACGGATACGGGTCGATCACCGTTTCATTGCCAGACGCAGATACCGACGGCGATCTGCTGCCGGATTTCCTGGATCGCGCCAAAAGCGGAACGGTGAATTTCTCCGGCAGCGCCACCGAGTTGCTGGCCGGCTCGGGCACCACCACTTACAACATCACCGGGGCGATGAGCCGCGCAGCAGGAAGCCGAACCGGTTCTTACTCAGTCTCATCCAGCAGCGGCGGCACCTCTTACGGCAATTTTGCCTTGAGCGGAGCTACGGGCACACTGAACTACGATCCCGAGACGCATGCCCTCTCGGTGCAGATGACGTCACATGACGGGACGGAGACGGTGACGGGACAGACCACCTATACGGTGCTGAATGAGAATCGTATCCGGATCAATGGTTTCACCGCCAACAGTTCGGTCGGAAACTCGGTTTTCGTGAACACATTCGAACTGGGACGCAACGGCAATCGCTACGTCGGCCAGGCCACGGCCAACGACGGAAACGTTTCAACCTCGTGGGTCGACTACAACTATTACCACCTGAAAGTCACGGACAACAACGATGCGGACTCAGACGGCATTCCCGACCTGTCCGATCTGACCACACCGTCCGCACCTGTCATTTCAAGTCAATCTGCAGGGGGCAGTTTTCCCGGCGGGAGCACGATCGTCCTTTCTGTAGTCGCGACGGGTGTTCCCAGCCCGGACTACCAATGGCAGCGCGATGGCGTTGATTTGATCGACTCGAGTCGTCTTTCTGGAAGTCGAACTTCAAAGCTGAATGTCACGAACGCCAGGCGGACCGATTCTGGCACCTACCGCGTCCGGGTTCATAACAGTGCGGGATTCGCAAACAGCACCGGGACTCCAGTAAAAGTCAAAGTCTCCCAACGAATGGACGCTCCGGTAATGCCAGGCAATGGGAATGTCTTGTTGCGCTTCAGCGATAGCGACGGAGGTGCCCTGGATGCCACCCATATCAACCTATTCACCCTACAGTGGTCATCCAATCTCACGGATTGGACGGACTACCCTGCCGTGTTTACGGCCGCGAGTGGCAAACTGGAGCGATCGGGCATCGGAGAGGATGGCAATCCACAACGTTTTTATCGGGTCCTTGAACGTTGAAAGCCTCCAGGGGACAACGGATGTCAAACCCCTGATGCGAAAGTGTTGGCATGGAAATATCACCCCTCCTCGGTCATCAGGTCATTCTCGCCAACGCGTCCCAGCCCGTTCAATTCGCCATCCAGATCCGTACGTGAAGAACTACTTCATACGGCTCCTGCCTTGAGTCGGGCGCGAAATCGAATTTCACGCACGCTTGAGAGTCCGCGTGACCTGTCATTGTTCCGGCTCTGGGTCCGGGGCAGGACGGCCTCCTGGGCGTTTCTCTCGGCTGGGTCCCTTTCCTCCACCGACTCCGCCGACGCTTCAGTTGCGTCTTTGTTCGCCGGCTTCGCAGGTACTACGAACCCATCTGACTTCCCCTCGCCGTTCATCTCCGCATTATCGCCTGTGGCGTTTTCGGAGCGATCCTCTGGCGTGGGAGCTGCTCTCCCGCTGGGGCCAGTGGATA
>JADHOF010000013.1 GCA_016779125.1 Verrucomicrobiia bacterium
GGATAGGCGGGATTCGTCGCGTGGAAGGCGCTGACAAAGATCGGATGACTGGCCACGTGATTGCCCCAGTCATCATAGGTCACGCCCCACGGATTGGTGTTCGGATAATTGCCGAAGGTCGTCAGGCGTTGATCGGCGGGACGGTAGCGGAACCACGCGCTGTTCTTCGCCCGGACCGGGCCATAGGGCGTTTCCACCTGGCTGTTGTGAAAAATGGATTCGCGAAACATCAGGTCTCCATCGGGCGTCCACACGAAATCATGCAGGGCGTGGTGGGAATCTTCGGTGCCGAATCCCGTGTAGACCTTGCGGCGAAAGTCCGCCTTGCCGTCCCCGTCCGTATCCTTGAGAAAAACAAGATGCGGCTCTTCGGAAACATAGACGCCGCCGTCCCCCAACTCGAAGCTCAGCGGAATATGCACGTCATCCGCGAACACGGAACTCTTGTCGGCGCGTCCGTCCCCGTCCGTGTCTTCCAGAATGACAATCTTGTCCACCGGCTCGTGTCCCGGGTAGACGTGCGGATAGGTCGTCGAGCAGCTCACCCACATGCGGCCGCGGGCGTCCCACCGCATCTGAATCGGACAGGCGATATCGGGAAACTGTTCCTCGGAAGCGAAGAGATTCACCTCGAAACGCGGATCCACGTCGAAGGCTTTCAACTCTTCCGCCGGGGACAACCATTCGTTGGCGCCGCGGCTTTCCTTCGAGGGAGGCAGCGGCGGCACGTTCGAATCGTCAATCGCGCTTGAAACGGGTTTCCCCAGCACCAGATCCCAAACCCGCCTTTCCCGGTTCTCGACCATGATGTCGAAGTTCCGCATCGCGGGCAGGAAATCGAGATAGCCGTAATCCTTGTTGCGCCCGCCCGTGTAATAAAACGTGTTCAGCGGCCGATAACGCCGAAACCACTGCCGGTTCTTTTCGATCACCATTTCGCGGACCGCCTCGTCGATCTTGGGTGCAACCCCGCCGAAGGCCCCGACAAACAAGGTCCTGGCAAACACCTCGTAGCCGGCCTCGTCCATGTGGACGCCGTTAAACGTGAGATCCGTCCCCGCGTCGGCCATCGCCTTGCGCGTGGCCCCGTAAACGTCCACGAAACCGACCTGTCGATCCTTTGCCACCCCGGCCATCGCGCGGGTGTAGGCGGCGAGGTTCTTGTTGTTGAGATCCGCAGCCTTCACCGAGGCGACATTCTCGTTGGCGACCGGTGACACGAGCACGATTCTTGGTCCTGTCGAGCCGTTGAAGGCCGACGCCTTGAGCGCGTCCAGAAACGCACCGACCCGCTCCTTGAAAGCGGGCAGCGCCGCCTCGCCCCCAAAGGATTCATTGAATCCAAAGGCCGCGAAGATCACATCGGCGCGTTGGACCGTCAGATGTTGGTGCAACGTTCCGAAATTGTCCGGGCGCGGCTGCAGGTCCACTTCGTCGGCGGACCACGCGAGATTTCGAATCTCCAATTCCAACCCGGGATGCCGTTGCTGAACAAGCGACTCGAAGTAGCCCATCTGCCCGGCCCGGTCGAAGAGCGTGTTTCCCACCAGTGCGATTCGCGTGCCCTTGGCGAGTTTGAGCGGCAGGGTCGTGGTCGCGGGGGTCACCTGTTTCGGATACGGTGCCGTCTCCTCGAAAACCGCGAACTTCTCCAATTCCGGATCTGCGAAGGGCTCCGGTTTGTCGAGCATGATCCCCTTGGCGTCCTTCAGATTGGTGGGCAGGGCCCCGGACCCGATCTTCCGTCCCTTTTTGGCATTCGTGTCCCTGGCCTTGGCCGGCTTTCTTGCGGGCGCGCCGATTCCTTCGGGTGCGTAGATCACGCCGGCAACAAGCAGTGCGCCGATGAGCTTGATTATTCTTCGGTTCATTTCAGTTCAGGTCGGTTCAATTCGGGATTCCGTTTTCCAGACTATCAAACCAACGGAAAAGGGTCTCCCCCAGCATCGTGTAAGATTCGCCTCGCATGTGGTTGTCATAGTTCCAGTACAAGCGGTGCCCCTCCCCCTCCAACTGGCGGAGCAAGGGCGTGAAATCCAGAAACGGAATGGCCAAGGCCTCGCAGACCTCCGAGGTGTGCGCCGCGTGACGCTGGTATTCCGGCCCCATCAACGAATGCAATCCGGGACGACAAAACGTCGCCTGGAACTGCAGATAGGCGTCCGACACCTGATTGTTCGTCGGAATGTAGGCAACCCGCAGGCGCGTGCCAAACTTCGCCAGAAACTCCTTCAGACCGGCAAGATAGGGCCGCGCGTCCATGTCGCGGGAGAGGTAGCTCTTGTCGTCATGGAAAGTATTGATGAGATAGGGATTAAAACGCCCGAACGCCATCGCCTCCGCCACTTCGGGCGCGACAAAGGTCGAATAGTACATCGCCTTCTTTTCGTTCGAGAAAGGATTCCTCGGATCCGGCACGGATGCGAAGAAGGGAAACGGCTGCGGATACCACGCCTTCGGAGGACGCTGTCCAGCCTGCAACATCGAGACCACCTGCCAGAAACGCGGCAGTCTGAAATTCGCAAACTCCGGCGGCGGGGCGAACTGTCCGGACAACCAGACGGGACTATATTCCACGAAGTTCGCAAAATCGTTCCCGAACAAAACCAACATGACCACGTCCGGTTTGAAGATCGGCATCGACTGCCCTGCCAGCACCATGAAATCAGACATCCCGGTCGCCTGAATGCCCAGGTTCATCACGTCGAACTCCCTCGCCCTTTCGCCCGCGCCGATCTTGAATCCCTCGGGAATCGTCCGGCTGCCGTCCGCACCGGCCCCTTCGGTGAAACTGTCCCCCATGAAAATGACACGCTTCGTTCCGTCGGGCTTCTTCACCGTCCATTGCCGATCCCGAAAGCCATAAAGATTCAGGCGATGGATGAACTCCGTGCCATCGGGGGCCGACTGCATCCGGTAGGCGACATTGGACAAAAACTTCGGACGCCGAACATCCGGCATCAGCAGCTGGGAGTAATGGATGCGGTTGAAGTTAAGAACTTCGGGAACAGGAAACACGAGTCTCAGCAGGCACTCCTGCCCGACGAGAAAGAAAACGATCAACACCGACCAGAACAGCCGCTTGCGCGCGGGCGACAGGGATCGCGGAGTCGGTGATGGAACAGACTCTTCCGTCATGGCCGGGGGCGCAGCACCAAGGCCTTCAGGTTCATCACGGCTCCCCCCGCAGGATCGACGCACCGGACCCGAGCCACGTGCCTGCCGGGCTTGGCGATCGTGATCATCCCCGCCGACTGGCCGGTGTAGACATACCAGTTCCCCGTGGTCGCAAGGGTCACGGGCAGTTCCTGATCGTCGATCAAAAGGATCAGCCGCGCGCCGGCTCGACCGCTTCGGGAGAACGCGATCTCCACCTCGTATCTGCCATATCCCTTGGTTTCAAAATTCCATTCGACGTGATCGCGCGGATTGGACCAGTACCCGATGCGATGATTGCCCGGATTCGTTTCCAGCTTCGCCTTCTCCCCGACCACCTTCGCGTCGAGGGCGCTTAACACCAGGGTTGAATCCGCGTGCTCGGTGGTCTTTTCCGTGGTGAAAAGGTGAATGATTGAAGCCTTCCTGCCGGGCTCAAGCGGAGGCAAACCGAGGGCGATCTGAGTCGCATCGGGATTGAACATCCAATGGATCGACTGCGTTGACGTCCCGTCATCCCCGATGATCCACGCGCTGACGATGTTCGGAAACGGCGGACTCAGCGGCAGCAGTCGGTTGGCGGGCCATTGATCCACCCGCACCTCATGACGATCACCTTTGGACGCGATTGTTCCCCAAGGCATCTTGATCGAGGAATCAGCGGCGAATCCGGATGCAAGGCCGATCCATGCGGCCAGACCCAAGAACAGACGAATGCGGGCGGTATGTTTCATCAGGCGAGTATGTCGTGAATCAGCTCTCCGTGAATGTCTGTGAGGCGGAATTGGCGCCCCTGAAATTTGTAGGTCAAGCGGGTGTGATCCACTCCGAGCAAATGCAGAATGGTGGCGTTGAGATCATGCACATGAATCGGCTTCTCGACGATGTTGTAACAGAAATCGTCGGTCCTCCCGACGGTCACGCCCGGACGGATGCCGGCGCCCGCCAGCCACATTGTGAAGCATCGGGGATGATGATCGCGTCCGTAGTTCCCCGGCGTGATCTTGCCCTGCGAATAGATCGTCCGGCCGAACTCGCCACCCCAGACGATCAGGGTGTCCTCCAAAAGCCCGCGCTGTTTCAGATCCAGCAGCAACCCCGCCGTCGCCTGATCGGTGTCACGACATTGCCCCGCCAAGGCCTTCGGCAGTCCGCCGTGATGATCCCAGCCCTGATGAAACAATTGAATGAAGCGAACGTCCCGCTCCGCCAACCGCCGCGCCAGCAGGCAGTTCGCGGCGTAACTGCCCTTCTGCCGCACCTCGGGACCGTACAGATCGAGCACCGACTGTGCTTCGTCCGCGATGTCGGTGAGCTCCGGCACGCTGGCCTGCATTCGGAATGCCATCTCATATTGGCGGATACGCGCCTCGATTTCGGGATCACCGACCACGGCATGGTTGGCTTCATTCAGGGCGACCAGATCGTCCAGCATGTCACGGCGCATCGCGCGATCAATCCCCTTGGGATTCGACAAATACAGCACCGGATCCCCCGTGTTGCGAAACTTGACGCCGGCGTAATGCGTCGGAAGAAAACCCGCGCCCCAAAGCCGATCATAAAGCGGCTGATCATTCGGCCGGCCCGTGCCCCGCGAAGTCAGCACGACGTACTGCGGCAGATCGCGGTTTTCGCTGCCAAGCCCGTAGCTCACCCAGGAACCGATACTCGGCCTGCCCGCCAACTGCGACCCGGTCTGAAAAAAGGTGATCGCCGGATCGTGATTGATCGCCTCGGTGAACATGGAGCGGACCACACAGATATCGTCGGCAATCTGCCGGGTGTAGGGAAGCAACTCGCTCAACTCCACCCCGCCCTGCCCGTAACGATCAAAGCCGAAGATCGACGGCGCGATCGGCAGCGTTTTTTGCCCGGAGGTCATTGTCGTGATCCGTTGCCCCTTGCGGATCGAGTCCGGCAGGTCCTGTCCTTGCCGGGCAAGCATGGCGGGCTTTGGATCAAACAAATCCATCTGCGACGGCGCGCCGGATTGGAACAGGTAGATCACCCGTTTCGCCTTGGGCGCCGTTTTCAAAGGCGAAGCCCCGCTCATCGGCAGCATGGAGCTCAGCGCCGCCAGCCCAAAGCCGTGGGCGGACGTCCGCATAAAGGTTCGCCGATTCAACGCGTCCTGAAGTTTAAGAAGGCCGCTCATGTTTCACAGATCAGTTCGTGATCGCTTCATCAAGGTTCAACAGAATGCTCGCGACAGTGGTCATGGCCGCCAGACGGGCAGGGTCCAATTTTTCCGAAGCATCCGATTCACCCTGTTCGACCAGGGCCTTCGCGGCCCCGGCCTCGGATTCAAATCGGGCCAGCCTCCGATCGAACCCGGCGCGCAGGCGGGACAACTCGTGGTCTGTAGGCCAGCGCGAGGCAACCCATCGGAATCCCGTTCGGATCTGGGCGTCCACCCCGGTCTCCGCCCCCATCATGCGCTCCGCCAAGCGGCGCGACGCCTCGACGTAGGTGACATCGTTCATCAGCGCCAAAGCCTGCAGCGGCGTGTTTGTGCGGGGTCGTTTCACGGTGCAGATCTCGCGGCTCGGCATGTCAAAAAGGGTCATTCCAGGCGGGGCCGCCGTACGTTTCCATATCGTGTAGAGACTTCGCCGATACAGACCCGAATCGGACGCCTGCTGATAATTTCGAAGATTGCCGTAGAAGTTGAATTCACTCCAAAGACCGGCCGGCTGATAGGGATAGACACTGGGGCCACCCTGCCTTTCCACCAGAAGACCCGCAAGAAACAGCGCCTGATCACGGACGATTTCAGCCTGCACGCGAAATCTCGGGCCGCGCGAAAGCAGACGATTCATCGGATCGACGTTCAGCTTCTGTTCAGTCACCACCGACGACTGCCGAAAGGTCGCGCTGGTCAGGAGAGTTTTCAGGAAGTCCTTGATATCCCAATCCAGCCGTACGAACTCGCTCGCCAACCAGTCGAGCAGTTCGGGATGGCTGGGGAACTCGGCCTGCATCCCGACGTTTTCACTGGATTTCACCAGTCCATTGCCGAAGAGGATCTCCCACAGCCGGTTCACCTGCACACGAGCGGTAAGCGGATTGTCGGTCGAAATAATCCACTTTGCCAATCCGAGTCGATTCGTCGGATTGCCGCCCGGCAGCCCCGGAAACGCCGCCGGCAATCCCGGTTGAACCACCTCTCCGGGCTGATCGTATTGGCCTCGGATCAGCAGACGGGAAACACGGGGCTGCTTCATCTCCGACATCACCATGGCACTCGGAACGCGTTTCTCGAACGCTTCCTTCTCCTTCTTCAGCTTGTCCAACCTGGCCCGGGCAGCCCCCCCCTTCGAGGCGTTGCCGCCCGCCAAAAATTTGCTCAACACGGCGCGCTGTTTCGCGTTCCGATCATCGACTGCGACATCGAGAACGGCCTTCACGTCCTTCGGAATCGACTCCTCCGCCGCCAAGCCCGCAGCCGCGTCGTCCGTTGTGAACAACCGAAAACGCCCCAACGCGTGTTTGGACAGCGCCTCGCAGCGCAGTCGCACGATCAGGCGATGTTCAGCCGTGATCTCCAAGGCCTCCCCGAATCGGAACACGGCCCGTCGCCGCTCGGCAAACCGGTTCCCATCGACCGCCCAGCCCTTTCGTTTCGCGCCCGTCACCAAGGAGGCCACCGGCCAGTCCTTCTGCTCGTAGCTGGCTTCAGCCTTTACAATCGGAATGGACTCGCGTTTTTCGAATTCGGGTCGCGCCAGCTCCACCTCGACGCCGCTCAGAACGAAGTTCCCGTTTTGAGCGCGACCGAGGCGGCCCTCAACCATCGACTTGTCGGGAATGGCTTCCAGCATCAACGCGGCGAGACGACCCGCGCCGATCTTTGCCTCCAAGGTGTAGACTTCGTGAGTCTCCTGTTTGCCCGTTGGCAGAAACGAAGCGTCTCCGAGCGGCACGATCTCAGCACCGCCCTGGGAAACCACGTCCGCGCGTTCGATCAGCCGCCATCGATTCGCCGATTCCCGCTTTTCCCGCAGTTGCTTCTCCCAAGCCGCGACCGCCTCCGGTGTCGCCTGCTCCGCGCCCTTGACAGCGGACTCCGCATCGCGAATGGCCGCGTCGAGTCGGGCGATTTCCATCTGGTCCGACTCGGACGGGAGTTTCAATACCGGATCAAAATTCCCCTGTTTCCCCGGACCTTTGCCCGCCTCCGGCACGTTGTGAAAGAACGCGAACAGCTGGTAGAACTCCTTTTGAGTCACAGGATCGTACTTGTGATCATGACATCGGGCGCAATTCAACGTCAGTCCAAGCCAGACCGACCCCATCGTTTCGACCCGATCGATCACGTTCTCGACCAGCCATTCGGCGTCCAGTGATCCGCCTTCGGTGTTCACACGATGGTTGCGATTGAATCCTGTCGCCAAAATTTGCTCCCTTGTGGCACCCGGCAATAGATCTCCGGCGAGCTGTTCCACGGTGAATTGATCAAAGGGTTGATTGCGGTTGAACGCCCGGATCACCCAGTCACGCCAAGGCCACTGGTAACGCTCCCAGTCCGCCTGAAAACCATGGCTGTCCGCGTATCGCGCACCGTCCAGCCACCACATCGCCATCCGTTCGCCATATCGCTCCGACTTCAACAGGCGGTCCACCACCCGCTCGTAGGCATCCGGTGACGGGTCGGACAAAAATGCGTCGATCTCCGCCGAAGTCGGCGGCAAACCCGTGACCGTCAACGACGCCCTGCGGATCAGGCTCGATCGCGAAGCTTCGGCGTTCGGCTCCAAGCCCTCGGCTCGAAGCCGCTTCAGCACGAATTCGTCAATCGGGTTGCGAACCCACGCGTCCCCCGTCGTCGGCGGAGTCGGTCGCGCCAGCCTATCGAATGCCCAGTGCTCCCGATAGTTCCCTCCTTCAGCGATCCATTGTTTAAGCACGGCGACCTGCTGTTTCGTAAGATTTCGCCCACTGTCCTCCGGCGGCATTTTCTCGTCCGGGTCACTCGACCGCAGTCGAATGATCAAAGGGCTCATCTCCGCGTCCCCCGCCACGATCGCCTTGCGCTTCGCCTCCGCCTCGATGTCGAGCCGCAGGCCTCCTTCGCGATGATCTGCATCCGGGCCGTGGCAAAAGTAGCAGTTCTCGGAAAGAATGGGCTGAACGTCGCGGTTGAAATCAATCTCGCCCGACAGGCCTCGCGAGAAGGCGGCAACAAGCAGCCCGAAAACAAAGACCGCCCGAATCCATCGTTTCGACGAACGCAACAACCGAACCTGAGTTTGATGATTTTGGGACAACACCGGAGAAACCGAAGGCTAGGAACTCCCCCGGCTTCGGAAAAGATGTTTTCCGCCCCCCTGAAACCGGTTTGCCAAACGGAATCCCTTCCCTACGATTCCCGCATGAGCAACCACCTTTCCCGTCGTGGCGCGCTGCAAAGCGCCGCCGCAGTCACCGCAGGCACCTTCTTCGCCGCTGTCGAATCGAACATCGCCGAGGCCAAAGAAAGCGCCGGCCTGAAGAACAACATCCGCCATTCGGCCTGCAAATGGTGCTACAAGAAGGTGACCTTGGAGGATTTCTGCGTGAGCGCGAAGAAGATCGGTCTGGAATCGGTCGAGCTGCTGAATCCCGAAGATTTCCCCACGCTCAAAAAGCACGGACTCCACTGCGCCATGGTGAGCTTCCCGGGCGGCAAGACGCCCGCCGGCGTCAAGGTGGGCGGCATCGGCAAGGCCTTCAACCGGGTGGAACACCACGACACGCTGGTCGGGATTTACGAGCCCCTGATCAAGGCATCCGCAGCCGCCGGGTTCACGAATGTCATCTGCTTTTCCGGCAATCGTGAAGGACTCGACGACGCGGACGGCATCAAGAACTGCGCCAAGGGGCTCAAGCGGTTGATGCCGATCGCCGAGAAGCACAAGGTCACCCTCACGATGGAGCTGCTGAACAGCAAGGTGAACCACAAGGACTACCAGTGCGATCACACCGAATGGGGCGTGGAACTGTGCAAGGCCATTGGCAGCGAGCACTTCAAGCTCCTCTACGACATCTACCACATGCAGATCATGGAGGGTGACGTCATCGACACAATCAAGCGCCATCACAAATACTTCTCGCACTATCACACCGGGGGCGTTCCGGGACGAAACGAGATCGATGAGTCGCAGGAGCTTTATTATCCCGCCATCTGCAAGGCCATCGTCGCCACCGGCTACAAGGGATTCATCGGGCAGGAATTCATCCCGGCCAGGAAAGACTGGCAGGCCTCGCTCGATCAAGGCGTCAAGATCTGCGACGTCTGATCCCGTCCGCCGACACGGTTCACCAAGGGCTCCGGCTTCCTCGCCGGGGCCCTTCTTTTTACCGGAAGGTGCGAAGGGAAAACTGATCCGCCTGGTCGGAGCCGATATCGCGCAAGACTTTCCCCAAACGGCGCGAAAGCTGCCGCACGGAGCAGGCGAAGTCGCCCGCCACCATGATTCGATTCTCAAACTCCCGCAGGTGGACCACGCAGGCCGAACGGTGTCCCCGCGCGAACCCGGGCATAAAATCGTCCCATTTCATCCGCTTCGGCTTGAGCATGTTCGTCACCACCACTCCTCCCGGACGAAGTTTCGCTCGAATCAGTTCCGGCAACGGTCCGCAACTGACATCCGGCTTGATCACGTCGTCCTCGGTGGGCACGGAGAGATCCTCGATGACGACGTGAAACGGAATCTCCCGACGCTCCAGCCAGGTCACCGCATCCTCCCGCTCGAACGACACTTCCCCGCACCAATCTTGGCTGACGCGCCGGAACAGTTCGTGCCCGGCGAGATCAAGATCAACCCCGTAAATCCGCGTTCCGGCCCCGGCCTTCCTCAAGGGCGCGATCATGCCCCCGCCCGCGAATCCCAGCAACGCCGCATCGCCCTGACCGGCAAAGATCACCGTCAGGCCCGCAAGAAAATCGAATACGCTGTTCGTCGCGCCCGGGGCCGCCAACACCTCGCTCAACACGCTGCCGTTCTGGTTCAGCCGGTAGCCGCGCCGTGTGGTTTCCACTTCGTAGGACATTCCCGAAACTTCTAGCGAATACGACACCCCGTTACAAACGCAACGAGCCCATTCGCGGCTTTGACTCCAACTGGACCTCCCGCTAGCCTCCTCCGCTCATGAAGTTCATCTACACGACCACCGCGATTGCCGCCATCGCGATTGCCGGAGCGATCCAGGTGCAACGCGATCATCCCCAGCCCTTCGGACCCAAATTTCCCGCACTCGACGGCGCGGCCACCGGCGAATGGTGGAAGGTGGGCGAAACAGTCAAGGGAAAGAACGCCAAGAAGAAGGGCAATCCCAAGCAGATCATTGAGATGAACGTGCCTCGCAAGGACGTCGTGGCATTCGCGCTCTACACCCACGATCACGGAACGCTCAAGATGTCCGCACAACTCTACCCGCTCAAACCGGGCGAGGCGCGCGAAGTCAGCCTGGAGCTGAAGCAGAATGGCAAGTGGATCGAAGTCCGCCGCGCCGACGTGATCTACCCCGGCTGGAGCGCCCATTTCCGCCTTCGGGATTGGGACAACACAAAGGATGTCGAATACCGCGTGCGCCATGGCAAGGAGGCGTCGTTCGCCGGTCTGATCCGCAAGGACCCGGTCGCAAAGGACGTCATCGTGGTCGGGAATCTTTCCTGCAATTCAAGCCGCACCAAGGGACCCCGAGCGCGCATCATCGAAAATCTGATCAAACAAGATCCCGACCTGCTCTTTTTCGCCGGCGACCAAACCTACCACCACACCCAACACACCGCGGGCTGGCTGGAGTTCGGGCTGCAGTTCCGGGAAATCCTGAAGGATCGCCCTGTCATCACGATTCCCGACGATCACGATGTCGGTCAGGGGAATATCTGGGGTGAGAACGGCAAGAAAGCCAGCTCCCCGGCCGGATCGGATGGCGGCTATTTCTATCCCGTCGAATACGTGAACATGGTTCAACGCCAACAAAGCTGGCACCTGCCCGATCCGCACGACTCCCGCCCGATCGAACGCGGCATCAGCGTCTATTACACAAGCCTGCGGGTCGGCGGCATCGATTTCGCGATCCTGGAAGACCGCAAATTCAAGAGCGGGCCGGAAAACAAGATTCCAAAAATGGGCCCCCGCCCCGACCACATCAACGATCCCGCCTACGATCGATCCACCATTGATCTGCCAGAACTGAAACTGCTCGGCGATCGTCAGCTGGCCTTCCTTCGCGAATGGGGACAGGACTGGTCGGGAGCCGACATGAAAGCCGTTCTCTCACAGACGGCGTTCTGCGGAGCGGTGCACATGCACGGCTCCGAGGCAGGACGGCTGCTCGCGGATCTCGATTGCAACGGCTGGCCGCAAAAGGGCCGGAACAAGGCCTTGGAGGAAATCCGCCGTGTCTGGGCTCCGCACCTGTGCGGTGATCAGCATCTCGCCGTCGTGGTCAAACACGGCATTCAAAACTACGGCGATGGTCCCTTCGCCTTCACCAGCCCAGCGATCGTGAACACGATCTACGGCCGCTGGTGGCATCCCTTGGACGAAAAACCCGGTCCTCATCCGGTCAAGGGCAGCCCGCTTTCCTGGACGGGAGATTTCGAGGACGGGCTCGGCAACAAGATCTCCATGTTGGCTTATGCCAATCCCGAAGACCGCACCGACGAGCTGAAACGTTCGGACGGCTATGGCATCGCCCGCTTCGACAAGAGGAACCGCACCATCACCTTCGAGTGCTGGCCCCGCTTCGCGAGTGTGGATGACGGCGACAAGGCCCAGTTCCCGGGCTGGCCGATCACGGTCAAGATGGAGGACAACGACGGCCGCAAGGTCGCGGGCTACCTGCCCTTGCTGAAATTTGAAGGAGCGAAGAATCCGGTCGTGCAGGTCGTGGAAGAGTCGAGTGGAGAGATCCTCTACACCGTCCGCGTGAAAGGCGACAGCTTCCAACCCGCTGTTTACGCCGGTGGCAAATACACGGTGAACGTCGGTGCGAACAAGCCGGACGGACACTCGCTCAAGGGCCTGAACGCGGGGCCGAAGAACAAGGCCGGGTCACGCGGCGTGAAACTCTGATCGACGGCGAACTATCAATACGCGAAAAGGCCGCGCCTTGGCGCGGCCTTTTTCGTGGAGCCGATTCACATCGACCGCATCTCGACCGCCAAGCGACGACGCAGCTCCTCGCGATTGGCCGCGTCATGGACCTCGACGGGATTGTAGTCATCCGTGAGCACAATGCCGCTTTCCGGATTCACCCTCCGGATGCTTTCCAGACACAGATTGATCTCGCCGGTCAGCAAGGGATAGGCCGACGCGAAATCAAATTCCCGATGTCGCTTCAGTTCTGCGGCATCCGACGCAACAAAAAAAACGTTCCCGTTTTCGGTGGCGTGTATCAGGACCTGCTTGAACACGGCCTTCAAGGTCTTGTCCAGCGAGCCGGTGAAATAGTCGCGCCCCGCCACGAAGTCGCCGAAGGAGTTGATCACCAGCACCCCGCCCGGTTTCAGCACGCGTCGCATCTGCTCGAAGGCCTCGCGCGACATCAGATGGGACGGGGAGGAGTCCCCGAGGAAGGCGTCCAGGATGACCGCGTCGTAGAGCTTGCTCGAACTGTTCACGAAGTGGCGTCCGTCCCCGATCGTGAGATTCAACTTGTCCGGTTCCAGGCCGAAATGGCGATTCGCCAGGCCCGCGATCCGGTCATTGATCTCGACCACGTCCACATCGCAGCCCTCTTTGGCAAAGAGCATCGGCACGATTCCGACGCCCATTCCGATGCAAAGCACCTCCTTCGTTTCCTCGGTATAAACCTTCGCCAGCCCGTGCAACATGTGCGTGAAGAGCGAGGTGCTCTGTCCGGTTTCAGGCTCGTAGGTATTCTGCGTGAGGTAGTCGTTCAGGTAATAGCGTCGCGATCCGTCCGCCGTTTCGAACACCTGCATCAGGCCGTAGTTGGAATTCAGGCGCTCAATCTCCTTCCAATACTCCGAGGGCGAGCGTCCATCCAGCTGTATCCCCCGAAAGCCGACCAGTCCCGCCACCAACGCCACGGCGGCGGGGACGGCGATCGCCTGGGCGCGCCCGATCCAGACCAGATAGGCCAGCGCTAGCAGGATGAGGAGAACCGCCGTCGCGAACATGGTCGCGGAGTTCGGCAATAGCGGAATCATGACGTATCCGATCAACACCGTTCCCGCCACGCTCCCAAAGGTGCTCACCGCGTAAAGCCGCCCCACATTGCCACCAACTTCGGCCACGGAATCCGTGAACGCGCGGATCGCGAAGGGCCCCGTCACCGCGAGCAGGGTCAAGGGCACGAAAAACAAAAACAAGGACGCCACCAATGACCCTCCCGCCAACGGCATCTTGAGGCAGGCGTAGGCGACTTTGGCCGTGAACGGAATCGTCAAGGCCAGATAAGCCCCGGCTCCGAGGGTGCATTGGTAGAGACGCCGCAGATCCGGCGAGCGATCCACCATCCAGCCGCCAAACCAATAGCCGACCGACAGCGAAACCAAGGTGACCCCGATCTGCGCGGTCCAGACGAAGTGTGACGTGCCGAAAAAGGGCGAGAGCATCTTGGCCCCGAGGATTTCAACGATCAGGACCGCGGCCCCGTTCAAGAAAACCGTGAGGTAGAGGAAACGGCGCAGCTTGGAGTCCAACGTGACACCTTCGCCCTTTGCGGATTTATGCACGGACCGGTTTTAGGGATCGCCCGCCCCCCGCGCAAGCCGGACCGCAATCGAATGCGTTCGTTCCCGAGCGCTAAGCCATCACGACCTCGGTCGTGGGCTCGTCGGGCTCCCAGTTGCGGGTCGGCTTGGTGCCGATATTGGAGATCGACTTGATCGAGATCTGCTTGCCGCGCGCCTTGGCACTCTTCACGGCCAAATCTTTCGGCGAGCAGGTCTGCTGGTTGATCTTCTGCCGGGGCACCGGTTTGTAGCGGATGTAGAGCTTCTCCGGCGTCCCCTTTTCCAAGAACACAATCTTCGCCTTTCCCTTCTCGGGAGTCAGGGAATAGACCTTGTTCATGATCGCCCCCCCGAAGGTGAATCGCTTGAGAAAACAGGCGTCCTTGGTCTGGTAAACCATCGTGTAAACCTCGTCCCGCTCCGGGTGATCGACATAGATGAGATTGGATCCCACATAGGTCTTTTCCTCCACCGGGATGACCTTGTATTCGCCGTCCTTCGAGACGCAGAGAATCTTGTCGAACTCGGTCGAAGGCAGGTGAAATTCGTCCCCGTTGGCCTTGTGCCCGATGTAGCCCTTCACACGGTCGTAGGTGACCTTGAAGGCCTTGAAGGCGACCTCGCGGACGTTGACCTCGTCGAAGTTCTTCCGTTTCGTCTGTCTCGAATAGAGTTTGCCGTATTTGTCGAGCAGGTCCTGCAAATGGCCGATGACATACTTGGTCAGCGTGCTCAGGTTCTTCTTGGTCTCCTCGATGTCGGCCAGGACCTTGCGCACCTCCTCGCGATGCTTGGCCATGTCGAACAGAGAGATTCGCCGGATGCGGACGCCGAGCAGCATCTCGACATCGTCATCGATCAGATCGCGGAACATCTTCTTCCGGAACGGTTTGAACCCGACATAGATCGCCTCGAAGATCGCTTCGTTCGTTTTGCATTCCTCGATCTGCTTGTAGATGCGGTTTTCGACAAAGATCTGAATCAGCGTCTTGAAGTGCAGTTCCTGCTCCAGCTTGGAGAGCTTGAGTTCCAATTCTCGCCTGAGGATATCGACGAGCTGCGACGTGTTCAGCCGGAGCACCTCGGAGACGGTCATCTCGCAGGGGCGGTTGTCCCGGATCACCGTGATGCGGGACGAGATGCTGGCCTCGCAACTGGTGAAGGCATAAAGCGCGTCGACCAACTGTTCCGCGTCCACTCCGGTGGCGGCCTTGATCTGAATCTCGACCTTTTCCGCAGTGAAGTCGTCGATGCTCTTGATCTTGATCTTGCCCTTCCGTGCCGCGTCCTCGATCGAGCCGATCAGCGACTCGGAGGTCGTGGCGGGAGGCAGCTCGTTGATCAGCAGCGTGGACTTGTCCACCACCTTGATCCGGGCACGAACGCGAATGCTCCCCCTGCCGTCGTCGTAGTCGCGGGCGTCCATCAATCCACCCGTGAAAAAATCGGGGACACATCGGAAGGTCTCGTTTTTCAGAATCGCGATCTGTGCCTCGATCAATTCGCAGAAATTGTGCGGCAGAATCTTTGAGGACATCCCCACCGCGATGCCCTCCGTCCCCAGCATGAGCAGCAAGGGCAGCTTGGACGGCAGATGGACGGGTTCCTTGTTACGCCCGTCGTAGCTGGGAATGAATTCGGTGATCTCGTCGTTGAAGATCTCGTTGCGCGCGAGATCCGTAAGGCGGCATTCAATATAACGGGCCGCAGCGGCGGGATCGCCGGTGAAGATGTTCCCGAAGTTGCCCTGCCCCTCGATCAGGTAGCGGCGGTTGGTGAGATTCACCAGCGCGTCCCCGATCGACGCGTCACCGTGCGGGTGATACTGCATCGTGTGGCCGACGATGTTGGCGACCTTGATGAACTTGCCGTCGTCCTTTTCCTTCAACGACCAGAGGATCCGGCGCTGCACCGGCTTTACGCCGTCGGCCACGTTGGGAATCGCCCGGTCCCGAATGACGTAGGAGGCGTATTCGAGAAAGCTCTTGTCCATGCGGACGTGCAACGGCCCCATCTCGGTGGGCAGTTCGAGCTTTTCCTTGGATTTCTTTTCGCGAAAGGAGGTGGCTTTGCGGTCGGATTTCTTCTTGGCGGCCATGCGCGGGGAGAGGTCGGTCTGAAAGTTGCGGAGCGGTCAGTCTTCCACGGGCACCACGAGATTGCTCATGATGTACTCGCGGCGTTCGGGCGTGTTCTTGCCCATGTAGAAATTGATGATCGCGGTGGAGTCCGGCTTGGGGGCGTACTCGACCTTGCTGAGTCGCATGCCCTTGCCGATGAAGTCCTTGAACTCGTTCGGCGAAATTTCACCCAATCCTTTGAAGCGGGTGATCTCGGCGGCCTTGCCGATCTCCGCCATCGCGGCTGCGCGCTCCTCGTCGTTGTAGCAGTAAAAGGTCTTCTTCTTGTTCCGCACCCGGAAGAGCGGCGTTTCCAAAACCCAGAGATGACCGTCGTGGATGACCTTCTCAAAGAACCGATAGAAATACGTGATCAGAAGGTTCCGGATGTGCAGGCCATCGACGTCGGCGTCGGTCGCGAGCACGACTTTCTCGTAGCGCAGATTGTCGATCGTGTCCTCGATGTCGAGCGCCCGCATGAGATTATACATCTCGTCGTTCCGATAAATCGCGTCGCGGTGCAGATCGCAGGTGTTCAGCGGCTTGCCCTTGAGCGTGAAAATCGCCTGATTGTTCGCGTCCCGACAACTGACAATCGAGCCGGCGGCGGACTGGCCCTCGGTAACGAACACCATTGTGCCGCGTCCCTTGCACTTTTGCCGGTTGTAGTGGTTCTTGCAGTCCTTCAGCTGCGGGATGCGGATGGTCACCGCTTTGGCGCGCTCGCGGGCCATCTTCTTGACCTGTTGCAGCTCCTTGCGAAGCAGGCGCGTGTCCTCGATTTTCTGAATCATCAGATCCGCGACTTCCCGGTTGCGGTTCAGATAGTCGATGACCTCGTCACGAACGCGCCCGACGATTTCGGAGCGGATCTCGGTGTTGCCGAGCTTGTTCTTTGTCTGAGACTCGAACATCGGGTCCTTCAGGCGGATCGCCACAGCCCCGACCATCGCCTCGCGCACATCATCCCCCTCGTATTTGCCCTTCGCGTATTCGTTAATGGCCTTCAGCAGACCTTCCCGGAACGCGCTCAAGTGCGTGCCGCCGTCGGAGGTGAACTGCCCGTTCACAAAGGAGAAAAAGGTCTCGCCGTAGTGGCTGTTGCTGTGCGTGAAACAGAACTCCAAGGTCTTGGAGGCAAAACGGAGCGGTGCGTAAAGCGGATCGGCCTTCTCGCCCTGTAGCACCTCCATCACCAGATCCAGCAACCCGTTGCGTGATTTGAATGACTTGCCGTTGAAAACGAGTTTCAGCCCCGTGTTCAGGTAGCTGTAGTGACGCAGCCGCTTTTCGATCAGATCCGTACGGAAAACCAGTTTCTTGAAGATCTCCGGGTCGGGACTGAACATCATGAAGGTGCCGTCCGGCTCGTCGGGACTCTTTCCGTTGTCCTCCGACAGCAGCCTGCCTTTGCTGAAGGTTCCTTCCGCAAATTCGCCTCCCCGATGGCTGCGAACCACGAAGTGATCCGAGAGCGCGTTGACAGCCTTGGTCCCGACCCCGTTCAGGCCGACACTGAATTGGAACACGTCATCGTTATACTTGGCTCCCGTATTGATGCGGGAAACGCAGTCGATGACCTTGCCGAGAGGAATTCCGCGTCCGAAGTCCCTGACAGACACGGTGTTATCTTCTATCTCGATCAACACCTCCTTGCCGTGCCCCATGATGAACTCGTCAATGGCGTTATCGATAACTTCCTTTATCAGAATGTATCCGCCGTCATCGTAATTGGTCCCGTCGCCAATCCGCCCGATGTACATCCCCGTCCGCAGCCGGATGTGCTCCAGTGAGGACAGGGTCTTGATCTTGCTCTCGTCGTAAACGTGCTTCTTATCCGCCATATCTTGGGTCGGCAATTGATACCCAACCCAATCCCTTGTGGCCAATTCGAAATAAGGAGAATTTAAGGAACCGCGCGCAACGGATCAAAAATGTTCCTATTTGGTCCAGGGAGCCCGGGCATTCGCCGTAATCTCGGCATCCAGCTCGGTCATTCGCTTTCGGAGTTTCGCGACGATTTCAGGACGTTTTGTGGCCAAATTTGCCTGTTCGCCCAGATCGTTCTTCAAATCGAACAGCAAAACCTCCGGCGCGGACACCTCGCCGGAAGCCTTGCCCTTGCCTTTGCCCCTACCGCGATTCTTCTGCTTCACAAGCAACTTCCAATCCCCCTGACGCAAACCTTCGATCGCGCCCTGCGAGGTATAGTGAACGAACTCGCGCCGGACCGGTTCCGGTTTCTCGGCCAACAGAAGTCGCGAAGCATCAAGCCCGTCGATCTTTCGCGACTTGGGCAACGGAACACCCGTGAGCGCGGCGATGGTGGGAAGCAGATCAATCGTCCCCATCAACTCCTTGCATTCGGTCCCGGCTGGAATCCGCCCCGGTCCCCACATCACGCACGGCACCCGCTGTCCGCCTTCGAAGGTTGTGCCCTTGCCGTCCCGCAAAGGACCGGCGGAACCGCCGTGGTTCTTGAACTGCAACCATGGTCCGTTGTCAGACGTGTAAATCACGTAGGTGTTCTCCGCGAGGCCCAGCTTCCGAATCGTGTCCATGACACGTCCGACCTCCGTATCGATATGCTCGATCACACAGGTGTAGGCGTTCTGCGGATTCGGATCGTACGCGTCCGCAGGTACATACAACGGGATATGCGGCATCGAATGCGGCAGGTAGAGGAAGAACGGCCGGTCCTTGTTGGATTCAATGAACTGAACCGCGCGATCCGTATAACGGCGCGTGACCGTGCGCTGGTCCACGGGCAATTCCACGATCTTCTCATTCTCGATCAGAGGGGTGTTCCACAACTTCACCGCGCTTTCCTGATCCCGCCACAAATCGTCGGACGGAACCCGCGGCTTGCCCTTGTTGTCCGGGTGGTTCATGTCGTTCGAATAAGGAATACCGAGATAGACATCGAAGCCGTTCTGCCTCGGCAACGTTTCCGGGTGATGTCCGAGGTGCCATTTGCCGAAACAGGCCGTGGCGTATCCCTGGCCCTTCAGGTGATCGGCGATCGTGTGCTCGTCGGGATTCAGCCCCTTGGTGGACGACGGAAAAAGCACGTGCTGATGCAACCCGACGCGTTTCGGATAACAGCCCGTGAGCAACGCGGCCCGGGATGGCGTGCACACCGGAGACGCGACCATGAAACTCGTAAAGCGCCTGCCCTCCTTGGCGATCCGGTCAATGTTCGGCGTCCTGATCTTCGTGGATCCGAAACAGCCGAGGTCGCCGTAACCCTGATCGTCGGCGAAAATGATGACGAAGTTCGGCTTGCCCGTCGCGGCAGCGGTGGAATGAGAGAACACGCCCAAAAGAACGGCGGCGGTCAGGAAATAGAACAGTCGCTTCATGCGCGAATCAAACCGGTCATCGAACCCGACGAAAAGGCATTTCTCGTTCATAAGAGGCAGCGAAGCGCCTCAACGCGCCCCATACAGCCAGGCGAAAGCCTTCCGCACATCCGTCGCGATCAGGTAAAGGGAGGGCACCAGGATCAGCGATGTGACCGTCGAATAAAGCACGCCAAAGCCCAGACTGATCGCCATCGGGATCAGAAACTGGGCCTGCAAACTGGTTTCCAGAATCAAGGGCATCAGGCCGAAGAAGGTCGAAAGGGAGGTCAGCAAGATCGGACGAAACCGTCTCGGTCCCGCCTTCCGGACAGCCTCATCCTCCGTCATTCCCTCGCGTTTCGCGCGATTCACAAAATCAACCAGCACCAGATTGTCGTTCACCGCCACGCCCGCCAACGCCACGAATCCGAACATCGAAAGCACCGTGAGCTTCATTCCCATCACCAGGTGCCCCAGCACGGCCCCGACGAAGCCAAAGGGAATGGCCGACATCACCACAAAGGGGAGGAAGTAAGACCGCAACGGAATCGCAATCAGCGCGAACATGATGAAAACCGACAGCACAAATCCGCGGGCCAAGCCGGTCATGGTCTTCTTCTGCTCCGACCGCTCGCCCTCGTACTCGTATTTCAACCCGGGATACCGGGCCAACAGATCGGGAAGAAAATTCTGATCCACGTCGGTGATGATGTCGTTCGGATTTGCCTTCGCGAGATCCACGTCTGCGGTGACATTGATCGCCCGCTCCCGGTCGATCCGGTTGATCGTCGAGAAACCGCGCCCAATCTCCGCCTCGGCCACGGAGGAAAACGGAACCTCTGTTCCGTCGGGCAGACGCACGCGCATCGTTTCGAGATTGTGAAGCGAACGGCGCTCGGATTCCGGATAGCGCACCATCACGCGCACGTCGTCCCGTCCCCGTTGAATCCGCTGCGCCTCCTCGCCGTAGAAGCCCTGCCGCACCTGCCGGGCCAGATCGATCAGCGTCAATCCGCTCGCCTCGGCGGCGGGCTTGATCGCGAGCTTGATCTCCTGTTTCCCCGAGCGATAGCTGTCGGCCAGATCAAAAACCCCCTCGAAGGTCGCCAATTTTTCCTTCAGCTCCACGGCCGCTTCGCGAAGTCGATCCACGTTGGGGCCGGACAATTGAATGTTGATCGCGTTGCCCGCAGAGAACAAATCCGCCGTAAAGACCGACTCCACCGCGCCGGGGATCGGACCGACCAATTCCCGCCACCGTTTCACCAGCTCCTTTGAGGACACCGGCCGCGCCTCCGACGGAACCAGTTGAATATGAACCTCGCCGACATTGTCGCGGGAGTAGTTCCGGCCGTTGTTCCCGCCGTTCTTGCTCTGCGCCGTGCGATAGGGCTGATCCCCCACCGAGGCCAGCACATTTCTGAAAATGCTGTTCGTCCGAAACCCGTGGCGTTCGTCAAACTCGCGCCGCACCTGATGTGCCGCCTGCTCGATCTGACCGACGATTCGGCGTGTCGCCTCGGGTGGCGTGCCGGCGGGCATCGTCAGGAAGGCGGCCACATCGTCTCCTTCGACGGGCGGAAAAAACTGAAATTGGATCACACCGCAAGCGATCAATCCCACCATCAACAGAATGCTCGAGAGCCCCACCGAAACCGTCAGATAGCGCCACGCCAGACACACGTCCAGAAAGGGCCGGTAGACATTCGCGATCAGGCGGTCCAACAGGTTCGAAAAGTGATTCTGAACCCAGATGAACGGATTGCGGGATCGCTGCTTGGTATCCACCTTCCTCAGGTGACTCAGGTGGTTTGGCAAGGCCCACATCGACTCGATCAACGAGAACAAGAGTGTCGGAATCACGATCAACGGAATCCCCTTGAGCACCTTGCCGGTGTTCCCTTCCACTGCGGCCATCGGCGCGAAGGCGGCCACGGTCGTCATCACTGAAAAGATGACCGGCACCGCCACCTCGCGCGCGCCCTTGATCGCGGCGGTCATGCCGTCGTCCCCCGTCTGAACATGCGTGTAGATGTTCTCAGACACCACGATCGCGTCATCCACCACGATGCCCAAGACCAGCAAAAACGCGAAAAGCGTCAGCATGTTGATCGACACCCCGATCGTCGGCATCAACCAAAGGGTTCCGAGAAAGGAAATCGGGATGCCAATGCTCACCCAGAACGCCAGACGGAAACGAATGAAGAGCGACAACACCACAAACACGCAGATGCCGCCCAACGCCGCGTTCTTCAGCAGCAGATTCAGCCGGCCCCGAAGGTACTCCGAATAGTCCTGATACGCCGCGAGAACGATCCCTTCCGGCATCCGCTTGGTCGCCTCCCGGGCGTAGTCGCGAATGATCTGAGAAATTTTCAGCGCGTCCTGATCACCAACCCGGAAGACCTGCACAACCACGGCAGGCAGATCGTTGAAGCGCGCGAACTGAACCCGATCCTCAAACCCGTCGATCACCTCGGCAACATCTCCAAGCACTAGCCGAGATCCGTCCGGCAAGGTTCGCAGCGGGAGTCTGGCAAATTCCGGCGCACGATAGGCCTGACCTTTCACACGCAGCAAAAACTCCCCACCGTCCGTCTTGATCGATCCCCCCGGCAGATCGAGCGACGATCGTCGCACGGCCTGCGCCACCTCGTCGAAGCTCAGCCCGTACCGACGCAGTCCGCTCTCGGAAACTTCGATCGAAACCTCATACGGCCGCGCGACCACCAGCTCCACCTGTGTGATCCCGGGCAGATGCGAAACCTCGTCCCTCACCCGCTCTCCAATACGCTTCAGGGCCACCTCGTCCGCCGGACCCGCCACCGCGATATTGATGACCTGACTCTTGACGATCAGCTCGGTGATCACCGGTTTTTCCGCCTCGGCCGGAAAGGTGTCGATCGCGTCCACCTTCGCCTTGATGTCATCAATCACTCCCGCCGGATCGGTTCCGGGAATCAATTCCACCGTCACCCCGCTCGCCCCCTCCGCCGACGTCGAACGAATCCGGTCGATGCCGTCAACCCCCTGCAACGCCTCTTCAATTCGTACCGTCACCGCGTTTTCAACCTCTTCCGGCGCCGCGCCGCGATAGGTTACGGCGACGGTCACCATCTCGGAGGAAAACTCGGGAAACACCTCCTTCTTGATTGTGTAGGCGGACATCAACCCGCCGATCGCGATCACGAGGATCATCATCTTGGCCGCGACGCCGTTGCCCGCAAACCAGGCGATGGGGCCGCCAAACCGGCCGGCGATGGAGGTCTTGTCGTCCATGTTCATTGGGCTACGTCCGTTTCCCGCACCCGCACGGACATGCCGTCGACCGGACCATCCAACAGCGACACGCAAACCCGATCCCCTTCCTCCAACCCGCTCCGGATCAACACGGAATCATCCACACGCCGCACCACGTCAACCGTTCGGAATCGCAGTCGGTCCATGGTGTCCACCGCCAACAAGGTGTCCTCTCCTCGAAAAGCTGAGCGCGGAACCCGGAACAGATCCGACATTTCGCGGCCCTCAATCACCGCCTCGACAAACATCCCAACCGGCAAGGGCTCGTGACCGGCGGCCCTGCTCCGGGCGTAAGGATCGTCAACACGGGCGATCGCCGAGACCATCCGGGTTCGTTGATGGACCGTCCCCTCGGTCCCGAGCAACTCACCTCGCCAAGATCGCCTCACTCCGCCAACGCGGGCCGTCAACTTCACGCCCACGCCGGCACCGGCCTCACCGTTGAGCGGAAGATCGATGAACTCCAGATCCGACAAGGGGATCGGAAGCCGCACCTCCGCAAAATCAACGGCATACACCCGCCCCAGCGGCGAGCCGAGACCGACAAACTGCCCGATGTCCGCCATCTTTTCCCGGACCCTGCCCCCAAAAGGCGCGCGTATCTCGCACCTGGAAAGATCCAGCTTCGCCTTTCGAAGATTCGCCTCCGCCGCGGCCATCAGCGCCTCAGCCTCGGCCAGCTGCGGCTCCCGCAGGAGCAACGGATTCGCCTCGCCTCTTCCAAGCGACTCCCATTCGCGCCGCGCAACCAAGGCTTCGGCCTTCTCGCGATCCAAACGAACCCTGCCCTGCGCCAGAGCCGCCTCGGCCTGTGCCACCGCGACCTCGAAATCTCGCGAATCCAATCTGGCCAGGACTTCCCCATCTTCGAAAAATCCGCCCGCCGTGAAGTTCGAGCTGACCGAAACAATCTTCCCCGGCACTTCGGCAACCAGATTGATCTCCGTCCGCGCCCGGATTTCACCTTGGGAAAGAATCTGAAAACGATGCACTCCCGCCTTCACGGCCCGAGCTTCCACGAGAGGCAATGTCTCGACCCGCGGCTGCGGCTTCAACTCTTCCTTGCTTTTCACCAGCTTGACCGTCAATCCGGCCATCACCGCGAGCATCAGTACAGGCAGCAATATTTTAAGTAAGAGTTTCATTTCCGGGAATCGTTGCTTTGGGAATTCGTTTCAAATCCACCTCCCAGCGCCAGATGCAGCGCGATTCGATTGTCCAGTCGCGCTCGACGGATCGACAACAGCTGTCCGCGTGTCTCCAATAATCTGCGGGCGGCTTCCAAAGACGTGACCCGCTCCCCCAAACCCTCGACATATCGTTGCTCGGCCAACGCCGCCACCGCCTCGGTCTGCTCCAACGCCGATGCGATCTCCCGCTCACGACCGCCCAAGGCCTCCTCGTTCGTCAACGCCGTCTCCACCTCCCGGAATGCCGCGAGCACGGCGGATTCAAAGGCTGCGGCCGCCTCCTTGAACCTCGCCTTGCCCAGTCGCACGTTCGATCGAAGACGCCCTCCCTGAAACAGCGGCTGCGCCGCGTTGGCCGCCAACGACCAGACACTGAAATTGCTGTCCAACAGGTCCGTCAGGTCACTGCTGGATCGACCACCGCTCACCGTCAGGCTCAATCGGGGCAACAAGCTGGCCCGCGCCTCCTTGACCCGCAGCCCGGACGACTGCAAACGCCACTGGGCCGCCTGCAAATCGGGCCGTCGATCCAGCAGCTCGCTCGGAAGCCCGGCCGGAACGCGGTCCTTCAAATCGGGCAGTTTCGCGTCCCCGTCGATCAGACCGGCCGGATAGCGACCGAGAAGGATTTCCAATTGTCGACCGGCGCTCTTCAGCTGGGATTCACGGGCCTTCACTTCGGCATTTGCGACCGCCTCGGCACTGATCGCAGCGCGTAGATCCGCGGATGACCGAAGCCCGTTCTGAAACCGATTCCGAATCACCTCAACTTCAGCCCCCCGATTCAACGCGCCCTCCCGCGCCAGCGCCAACTGGCCCTCCGCCTCAATCACCCCCACCCAGGCCAACGCAACCCGTGCTGCCAATGAAAGGCGGGCACCCTGCAGGTCATCCGTTGCGGCCAAATAATCCGCCAACGCCGCCTTGCGCGACGAACGCACCCTGCCCCACAGATCCAACTCCCAGTTCGCCACCAAATTCATCGAACGTGAGCTGAACCTCGTCTTCAACGGGCCGACCGCGCCCGGGATCGGGAGTCCGACGAATACCTGCTGTTGCCGACCGCCGGCCAAGCTCGCGTCGATTTCTGGAAGTCGAGCCGCGCCGACAATATTGCTCTGCTCAAACGCCGCCTCCACCCGCGCCCCCATCGCCTTGATGTCCCGGTTGGCGATCAAGGCCTCCTCAATCAGCCGATTCAACTTGGCGTCGCCAAATCCCTGCCACCAAAGCGTGTCGGGTGAGCCCTCCACCGATGGGCTCGCCCACCCTTCCGGCGCGACGCTCGCCGACAAATCTGGTTTTGGTGCCTTGCACGCGATGGCAGCGATTCCCAACAGGCCCGCGGCCAATACTTTCAACACCCGGCCTCCTTTTTGCCGCTCGTGGGGAGCCCTAAAACCGGCAGCCAGAAACGCGGTCATTTGCCGAATAACTTCGTCCGTGTCGCCCGGATCACACATTCCACCCGTAAAATCCTTCATCCTTGTCGGGTCGCACATCACATGTCCCATCGCGCCGATCGTGAAGTGCAGTCTCCAATGGAGCACCGCGACCGGGAGTTTGGGACAAGCCCTGGAGAGCGCGCGGCCGAATCGATCCGCAACACCGCCAAACTGATCGTGCAAGAGCTTTTGAATCTCCTCGCCCGGCTCCGCAATCGTGCGCCCGAAGAGTCGCATCACTTCCGGACCACCCTTGAACGGATCTCGGGCGAGACGAAGCGCAGGACCGATCAAAGCTTCAATCACCGGCTCGAGTGGCAGTTCCTTGCGTCGACCGGCGACCTTTTCGATTTCGTCCAGCAAGCCGAGCCGCTCGCAGTTCAAAGGCCCCAGCCGTCGGTCAAACACCGCTCGCATCAGCCCGTCCTTCGAACCAAAATGATAGTGCACGGCGGCCAGGTTCACCCCGGCGACCGAGATGATGTGGCGCAGCGAGGCGGCATCGAATCCGAGATCGGCGAAAGCCTGTTCCGCCGCGTCGAGAATCTGCGTCTTGGTGTCGTTGTCAGACTTCTTTCCCACAAAAATCAAACGGTTGTTTGAAACGAACGTTTGATTTTCTAGGTCCACTTTATCTCGCTGTCAACCGGCAATTGGATCCACAGAAAACACGACAAAAAAGGCGGGACTTGCGTCCCGCCTTTCGCGATTCGTATTTGAGGAACGGGTTACTCCTCGTTCTTCGTTTCGACGCCTTCGAAGGCAAACTGCAGCGCGACGAGGTCCTCGCCGGGCTTGAGCGCGTCCAAGACCTTCTGCTCGGCCTCGAGTTCCTCCGTGGAGTAGTTCGCGGCCTTGATGGAGAGGCCGATACGGCGTTCTGCGCGGTCGATCTTGATGACACGAGCGGTCACTTCCTCGCCGACCTTGAGCACGTTCTTGATCTTCTCGACGCGATCTTCGCTGATCTGCGAGATGTGGACGAGTCCGTCGATGTCCTGATCCAAACCAACGAACGCACCGAAACTGGCCAGTTTCGTGACCTCGCCTTTGACGAGATCGCCAACCTTGTAAAGGGTGTCGATCTTATCCCACGGATCGATCGCCAGTTGCTTGACGCCGAGGGAGATCCGTTGGTTCGCCTTGTCGATCTCGAGCACGACAGCCTCGATTTCGTCGTTCTTGGTGAACACTTCGGACGGGTGGTTGATCTTCCGGGTCCAGGAGATGTCGGAAACGTGGATCATGCCGTCGAGCCCCTCTTCGAGTTCCATAAAGGCACCGTAGGAGGTGAGATTTCGAATCTTGCCGCCCACCTGGGTTCCAGGCGGGTATTTCTCCATGGCGAGATCCCAAGGGTTGGTTTCGAGCTGGCGGATGCCCAACGAAACTTTCTGCTCGTCCTGGTTGATGGCGAGCACGACGGCCTCCACTTCGTCGCCCTGCTTGAGGACGTCGGAAGGCTTGGCGATGCGCTTGGTCCAGGACAACTCGGTGACGTGGACAAGTCCTTCGACACCGGGCTCAAGCTCGATGAAAGCACCATAAGGAACAAGATTGACGACCTTGCCTTTGACCTTTTCGCCAACCGGGTACTTCGATTCGATGTTCTCCCACGGATTGGCAAGCTTCTGCTTGAGGCCGAGGCTGACGCGCTCTTTTTCCTTGTTGACGTCGAGCACCACGACATCGAGTTCCTCGCCGACTTTCAGAATTTCGGAAGGATGCCCGATGCGGCCCCAGCTCATGTCGGTGATGTGCAGAAGACCATCGAGGCCGTTCAGGTCGATGAACGCGCCAAAATCGGTGATGTTCTTGACCGTACCCGTGCGGATGTCGCCCGGCATCATTTCGTCAAGCAGGGCGGAACGACGTTCAGCACGCTCCTGCTCGATCAATTCACGGCGGGACAAAACAATGTTCTGCCGCTCCATGTTGATCTTCACAACCTTGAAATCGAAGGTTTCACCCACCAACGCGGTCAGATTGCGCGGAGGAATGATATCGACCTGGGAAGCGGGCAAAAACGCCTCGACGCCGATGTTGACGACCAGGCCGCCCTTGACGACTGCTTTGACGCGACCTGAAACGGTGCCGCCCTCGTTGCAGATGGTGAGGATCTTGTCCCAGTTCTGGCGGAACTCGGCGCGTTCTTTCGAAAGAACGACCATTCCTTCGCGATCCTCGAGGCGTTCGATCAAGACATCGAACTCGTCGCCCACCTTGACTTCCTTGATGTCGTCGAATTCGTTCGCGGGAATGGAGCCTTCGCTCTTGTAGCCGATATCGACCAACACTTCCTTGTTGCGGACTTCGATGACCTTGCCTTTGACTATCTCACCTTCGCCGAAGTTCATTGAGCTCCCGGCGAGAGCTTCTTCCATGGTTAACATGCTTGCGTTTTACTTTCTGGGGACCGTAGAGGGGTAATCGCGACGATTTTTACGTCACGTGAAGACTCCATTGCCTAACGCACCTTGGTTGCCGGCGCAACGGAGGTTGAGGTCAGGTTACTACGTTTAACAATTGTTTCTCAGCTTTAACGGTCACCGGCACACACCGGGACCAAGCGCCGCGGAGTTTACGAATCGCAGTGGATGTATCAAGGCAATCCTTGTTGGATTTCAGCAAAATACCCCCCGCCGCTTCCCAGGGACGCGAATGGGCCAGCGTCTTCACAGAAAACCCTTAAGAAGGTAGGACCCGTTTGCCTCTCCATATTCGTCGCCGCTGGGACTGCGCCACAACACCGATCGAAGAGGTTGCGATCAACCGCCATTTCATTTGCATCGACGACGGCGGCCGGAAAGCCTCATTCCCGGCATCTCGGAACGACATCCGCTCCCCTCCAGCCCGCCAAATCTGACCAGATCCCTCGGGAATTGCCTCGCGCCCGGGGCAAAACTCTTGACCGACCTAGGCCAACACCTAAGCTCCCGCGAATTTTGCATTGATGAAGGCGATACTGGCACTTGAAGACGGAACGGTTTACCGGGGACTGGGTTTCGGCGCGGAAGCAGAAGCCTGCGGCGAGGTGTGCTTCAATACCTCGATGACGGGCTATCAGGAAATCCTGACCGACCCTTCCTACAAGGCCCAGATTGTCACGATGACTTATCCGCACATTGGAAACTACGGGGTCAACACGCGGGACATCGAATCCTATCAGCCACATTGCTCGGGTTTCGTTGTGCGTGAAGTCTCGCCCGTGGTCAGCAACTGGCGGGCTGACTCATCGCTCCCGGACTACCTCGCAAAGCATGGCATCCCCGGCATCGCGGGAATCGACACACGAGCCCTCACCAAAAAGCTCCGTGTGACGGGCTCCATGAAAGGTTTTATCGCCACCGGTCGCTTCGATGAGAGCGAAGCCGTCGCGAAGGCGCGCGGCTGGAACGGACTGCTCGGCGTTGACTACGTCAAAGAAGTCACCCACAAGGAAGCCTTCGACTGGGATTCTGACGACTCACTCAGCGCAGACTTCCGTCTT
>JADHOF010000258.1 GCA_016779125.1 Verrucomicrobiia bacterium
GAAAGCGCTGACCATGACTCCGCCCATGGGCGATCCTTTCGGATCGGTGACCTTGCCGGTGAGTGATTTGGCCGTCGCCGGGGAGACCAGCACGAACAGCGTTGCCAACACAACGACGCGGGAGAGGAGTCTGAATGTCTTCATGTTTCTCGATTTCTATCTTGGTCCATCTGAACACGTTGTGACCGGTCTGCATTGCAGATCGGTCACAGTGGTTTAGAGAGAATATCACTTGGAGCGAAATGGTTACCCAAGAAAACAATCGGAGTTCAGCGGACGCTGCGATAAATGACGGGAACCACTGTAACAAAAGATCTGATTCAGTGTATTCCGTCCTTTCCGTGGTTGAAACAGTTCTATCTCAAGGCATCGGTTGGGATTGCTTGTCAACATGGGACATCATTCGCAGATTGAGATCGAACGGCTAATCCGGTGAACAACCACGGAATACACTGAAGACACGGAAAAGGCATAGGCTCCAAGTTCCGATTCCGTGTTTTCCATTCCTTCCGTGGTTGCTTGAGTTCTTTGTCCAGCGGTAGCCTCCAAGAATGAAGGAGTTGTTGTTCAAGGAAGAAACCTATCGTATTCGCGGAGCCTGCTTCGAGATTTACAAGGAAAAGGGATGCGGTTTTGTCGAGCCGGTTTATCAGGAATGCATGGAGCTTGAATTGAGCCTTCAAGGAATTCGCTATCTGGCACAACCGAGATTGCAGTTGGAATACAAGGGGCAACCGCTCAAGTCAGAGTATATTCCAGACCTTATCTGTTTCGATGGGATCATTGTTGAACTTAAAGCGGTGAGCGAACTGACCGACGAGCATCGAGCCCAAGTGCACAACTATCTCAAAGCATCCGGGCATCGGCTGGGCCTACTCGTTAACTTCGGACATCATCCACAGATCGAAATCGAACGGATAATCCGGTGAGCAACCACGGAATACACTGAATACACGGAAATGCCTTTGGTCCGAGTTCTGATTCCGTGTTTTCCGTTCCTTCCGTGGTTGAAACGTTTTTTCCTCCGCCGGAATCCAACCAGCTTCCACTCTCCGCGCCTTTCGCGATTTGACTCCGGTCCATGAATGGTCCAAATTTGGACCGTTATGGAAACCTACACTGTCAGTGAAGCGAAGGGAAAGCTGGGGCAATTGGCCGATCAAGCGATTGAAGGAAGACCGACAGTTATCGTGCGGGGCGGCAAACTGGTGATCCTGCAGGCCTATGATCTGCCCGATCATCCCGACGAATTCGACTCCTTGATCCAGGCTGGCAAGGACAGTTCGCATCGCAAGCTGACCCCCAAGGTTCTCAAGGGAATCTGGGAACAGGGCCGATCATTGGCGCAGATATGAGCGTCAGCATCAGCCGGTTGGCCGAGGAGGACTTGGCTCACATTTACGGTTTCATCGCCTCTCATGATCCCGACGCAGCAGAACGATTTCGCATCGAAACGGAGAAGGCGATTCGCCTCTTGGAAAAGCACCCGGAGATGGGACCCCGACCAAGTTGGGAGACCCGGCACATACGATTGCGTTTCTGGGTCATCAGCCGCTTCAACAACTACCTGATCTACTACGAGCCCGAAAAAAACGGAGTCTCAATCGAACGCGTGTTGGACGGTCGACGCGATGTCCATCGAATCATCCAAACCGGCGAGGAATAACCTCAACCTTACCGCACACGATTCTTCCATTCCCGAACCAGCCTCGATCGTCATCCATCTGCTTTCTCCGCTCCCTCCCGTCACGCCACCATGGGCTTCGTATGACGGTTACGGTGAACCCGAATGGCTACTGCTTCGTTCCATTGCTTTCTTTTGCGTTCTTACCCGCAGCAACAAATTCCATGATCTTCACGAATGATCCGCCGACGTTTTTCATCTTCGGATGGAGACGACGTTTCTCTTTCCAAAGCTGGCCGATACGTTGGCGTTGTTGCGAGGTGAGTTCGGCCATTCGCCGGTCGACGTAGGCCTGGTGGGTTGAGCCGTGGTATCCTTTGGGCAAATCCGTCGCTTCGATTTGTTTCAACAGTTTGTCGAGATCGACGTCCTTGGAGGGCAACGCGTGTGAAGCCGTGGCGCGATCTTGCTCCGCTTTTGCAGGCCCAACGGGCCGACCATATGTCAGCCCAGGGCGAAGCCCTGGGTTGCCATCGCGCGATTTTGAAAGCCCCAACGGGGCGGCGCTAAACTTAGGGCCGCCCCGTTGGGGCTGACCGTTGTTGGTCGTTTTACCCAGGGCGTTGCCCTGGGCTGGCATAGCGCTGGCCCGTTGGGCCGATGAAGTGTTGCCCTGCGCTGGCTTGGTGCCGGCTGGTTGGGTCGGTGGTGGAGCATAGGCTGAACGGTAACCCGCCAATCCCGGTGCATCCGCCATGACATCCTGGTATAGCTCCAACAACCTCTCCGTGAGTCGCGCCGTGACTTGTGGCTCTTGCCGGGAAATGTCCTTCTTCTGCAGGGGATCGCTTTCCAGATCAGAGAGCGCAAACCGGCTGAAGCCGCCTTTCTTGATGATGGGGATCCACGATTCCTGGAAGGTCTGCAGGCGCACTCTTTCGCCGGTCAACCGTCTGAATTCGGGGTTCGAAAACGTGGTGTTGCTCACGCGGGCCAACAGGTTTCCAGACGACGGATCGATCCCGGCAAGTTCCGCCATTCTCTGAAGGATGGCGTCGAGCTTCTCGCGCTCGAAGGGCAGGTCATAGCCGCGATATCCCATCAGCGTGTAGCGTCCGTCGCGCAAGGTCGCGAGATGTCCGGATGAGGGTGCCAGCCAGAGCAGCGGTTGGGCGCGGTTAAACGTCCCTTTCTCGGTCAGCAAAGGTGACAGGTCAGCTCCGTCGAGATGCACACCTTTGGGTTCGTCAATTCCAGCCAGGCCGCAAATGGTCGGCAGCAGGTCAACAGCCCCGGATGCAGTAGGTTCAATCCGGCCGCCGCGAATGCCGTCGGGCCAGAAGAAGATTCCCGGCGACCGCAAACCGCCTTGGAAATTCGAACCCTTGTTGCCGTTCAAACCGCCGTTGCGATCTGGCCGATAGCTTCCGTGGTCGGAGGAATAGATGATCAGGGTGTTGTCGAGTTTGCCCATCGCCTTGAGTTTCGCGACGAGCCGTCCGATGGCGCGATCGGTATTGTCGATCGTGGCGGAATAGATCGCGGCTTCATCCTTCAGGTCGCCGTAAATCGAAACGATGTCATCCGGAGCGGCAATCTTGGCGTGCGGCTCATTGAACCAGATGTTCAGGAAAAACGGCTGATCAGGGTCATCCTTCGCTTCGAGCCAGTTGATCGCATCACTGACCACGATCTGGCAGGAGTAGCCTTTCATCGGGCCGACCGGCTTGCCATTGCGTAGGAAGTTGGTGGGATCCTTGTGATTGGGATGCGCGCCATTGGACAGACCGAACCAGTAATCAAAGCCGTGTTCGGTAGGCGACGGCTTCTTGCGGTCGCCGGATGTCATCCCGATGTGCCACTTGCCGAAATGCGCGGTGCCGTATCCTGCCTTCCGGAGCACTTCCGCAATCGTCACTTCGCGCTCCAGCAGATGCATGATGTGCATGTGATCCTGAAGGACGCCGTAAATCCCCGTGCGGAGATGTTGCCGTCCCGTGAGCAAAGTCGCTCTGGACGGCGAACAAATCGCCGCGCCCGCGTGAAAGTCAGTGAACTTCACACCCCGGGCCGCGAGTCCATCCAACGCCGGCGTCTTCACCGGTCCGCCGTAGCAGCCGAGGTCTTTGTTGCCCAGGTCGTCTGACAGCAGAATGACGACGTTGGGACGATCCGACGAATTTACAACCGCCGGTAGCAGGCAAACTAGAATCAGCAGTCTCAAGTTCATTTGTCGCCAGGTTTGAAGGTGAAGTTGAGCTCGGCGGAACCGTCGATCTCGAGGCTGACGCGCTGGTCGCCGAATTCCTCGTGCCAGGCTTCGAAGGTGTATTCCCCGGGGGGGAGACCTTTGATTTCAAAGCTGCCGTTCTCGTCCGTGACAGCGAAGAAGGGGTGGTCCATCACGAAGATCCAGGCAGCCATCCATTTGTGAAAATCGCAGCCGAGTCGGATGGGGCCCTCAGGACGCGTGAAGACACGTTCGCGTTCCGCAGACTTTGGTGGCTGACCGATGTTGAAGGCGCGGTTGCGCAGGGAGAGTGAGCGGGTGTTGTGAATGTAGGGATCGCTGTTGCGAATGATGAACTGCTGGCCGACCCGCACACCCTGGACACGGGGACGGAACATCGACTTTGTCTGGTCCAGCAGGGCCGGCTGCTCCGGCATCGCGTACTGCTTTTGTTCCACCCCGCGCTTGGCATAGACGAAGACGTTGGCGAGGCCGCCGTTTTTGCCGGCGAGGATGTTTTCTTCCAATGGCGTCTCGGCATACAGTTGCGCGCTTTCGGGGGTCATGTTGATGCCCCGACGAGGCGGAAGCTTGCCCTCGAAGCGGACGGTGCCGGACACGACAGATTGCATCTGCTTCTGCCCGGTCTCCCGAACATGCCGGAGAATCTTGACGAAGGAGGTGCCCTTGTTGGGCATATCAGGATCGGTGCGCATCTTCTCCGCCCAAAGTGTGCCGAGCTGATGGCGTTGTTCCTCGCTGAATTTCTTCATCCAACCATCGACCCAGGGTTGGTGACCGTTGCCACCTGGGTAATCCTTGGGCATTGGTCCGGCGTCGATCTTGGCGAGGAGCGCGGCGTTCGGGCCGTCCATCTTCTGAGCGGGCTTGGCGGTAAGCTTCGGGAGTTTGGAGACATCGACCCCCTTTAGCATGACGAGTTCAGGCTTCTTGTCGCCGCCCTTGTTGGACAGGCAATAAAGGAAGTTCTGTCCACGCAGGAAAAGTTGATCGCCGGCCAAAGCGGGCGAGGCGTTGATGTTGTCATTGAGGTGGTTGCGGGCGAGCAGCTTGAATTCCTTGTCGCGCTTTAGGACAAGGGTGATGCCATTGCGGGCGGTTACATAGATGCGGCCGTCGGCACCTACCGGGGATGAGTAGATATTGAAGACGCCGGGAAGTCGTTCGCGATCCAGGTAGATCTCGCCGGTCTTCGAGTCTACGCAGGTCCACATCGACTGGTTGGATTGGTTGAACCAGATCAGGCCGTCGTATTGGAGGGGCGACGGAATGTATGGCGTGCCCCGATCGACCGACCAGACGACCTTGTCTGAACCGGTTACGTCCCCCTTGGAATCCAGCTTGATGGCCATTGCCTTGTGCCCCTTGTATCCGGTCATGCAAATCACGGTGTCCCCTTCGATGAGCGGACCGGGAATCGCGTTGCCTGTGAGTCCACCGCATTCCCAGATCAAGTCGCCGGTATGGAGATCGTAGCTGCGGATCTTGTTGGAGCCGGGCGTGATGACCTGCGTACGGCCGCTATGTTGGACGACGGCCGGCGTGGCCCAGGTGTTTGATTCGTTGCGGTCCTTCTTCCAGAGCGTCTTGCCGGTTTTGACGTCGAGCGTCTCGATGTACGATTGGCGTTGATGATCCCGAACGATGACCAGCTTGTCCTCGAACAATGCGGGAGAAGTTCCTTCGCCAAGACTCGCCCCCATTTGCACCTTCCCGAGATTGCGTTCCCACAAAAGCTTGCCGTTCAGGTCGTAGCAAAAGAGACCAGCCGAGCCGAACCAGCAGTAGAGTCGTACGCCATCGGTGACGGGTGAAGCCGAGGCGAAGTTGTTGTCCTTGTGGGTGCCTTCATGCGGAATGAGGTGGGTGGGCTCATGCCGCCAGAGTTCCTTGCCGGTGTTCCGGTCCAGGCAAACGACAAGGAAGGTGTAGGTCGTGTTCGGATGGGTGATGTCGAACACGCGCTTTGGTTGATCTTCCGGTCGCGGCAACGACGGATCCACCCGACCGGTGTTGATGGCGGTCAGCAGGAAGACCTTGTCACCCCAGATGATCGGCGTGGAAAGGCCGTTGCCGGGAATGGCGATCTTCCATTGGACGTTCTTCTCCTCGCTCCACTCGAGGGGAGGATTGGCCGTGCGGGAGACGCCGTTGTG
>JADHOF010000259.1 GCA_016779125.1 Verrucomicrobiia bacterium
ATCGTCTCCCAGTTCTTCCTTACCCGGGCGGCGATGGCGTCGTCCTTCTTGTTCCAGTAGCTTTCCATGTGGCGGATGTTTTCCATCTGAATCCGCGTGTAGGTCAGCCCGGTTTGGATGAAGGCAACGCGCCTTGCATGGATCTCGTTCACTGCCACCGCAGCGGAAGCGCGATCGAGGCGATCTTGCGAATGGTTCAACAAGGCGTCGTTGTAGAGCTGCGGAAAACTGAACACGCCCGCCTCGCCGTTTTTGAGTGTGAAGGCCATGCGGGCGGCTTCGATCGATTCGAAATACTCGCGGACATGCCCGGCGGCTGCGCCGAAGGCGCGATGGTAGTAGTCGTGGAGAATGGCCTCCGCGTCGGCATCCGGATTCCACGCGAGTTGGGCCATGATGTAGTACTGCGGGCCGTGCGTGGCCCAGTGTTCCCAGACGCTGTCGATGTAAATACCCTCGCAGTTGGCTTTGGCCACGTCTTTCAAGTCCCGGATCGTCTGTTGAACCGACAGGTCGGGCAGCCCTTGTTGCCAGCCGGCGGGGCTGCCCGTGTTGGGTCGCCAGAGCATGGATGGAACGATCTTCGCCCATGCCTCGAATTGTTGGCGATAGGTGTCGCCCCGGGTTGAACCGCGATCCACCAGATGCGTGCGACCGTAGAAGTTCGCGACGATGGAGATGATGACGTTGGGTGCCGGCCGCGCTTTCACGGGGGCGGGCCTGGAATGGCCGTAGCTCATCATCAAGACCCGGTAGCCTTTGCCCGGATACTTCTTTTCCAACAGCGCGCCGAGCGTGTTGGCAAACGTCACGTCACGATCGCTCAGCGCCGGGCGCTCTTCCCGGACGTGATGCCAGTGGAACAAGCGCGGCTCACCGTCGGGATGATCCCAGGCCGAACAGTTCGCGCAGACGCAATGGCCGCTCGACCAGCTGTCGTTGGGAGAGGCGTTGAAGACGGTGAGGTTGGGGTCGTTGGCGAGTTTCTCCGCCACATCTTCGAGCCATAATTCCCACACTTTCGGGTTGGAGCTGCAAAGCTTGGCGTTGCGCGGGTTCGGATGTCCGCTGCGGGTGCCGTCCGGTTGCAGGGCGAAGATCTCCGGGTGTGTTTCATGATGGCGATCCCACCAATCTCCAAAGCCGTGTCCGCCCTCCATCTGCATTGAATCGAGCTGCAATCGTTGCCGCATCGTCCACTCGTGCGCGCGGCCGTATCCCTTGTTGCCAAGGGAGGAGTAGTGGATCAGCCCTCCTCGCGACCGTATCTGCGGATGATGCCGATGTGAAAAGGGCGCGATGATGATGCTCTCGCGGCGGACCACGTCCTCACCCAGATCGCCGGGCCAGAACCAGCGCACGCCGAGTTGATCCTGTATGAAGGTGTGGATCGCGTTGACGGTTCCGTATTCCTGCTGTTTCCCCAGGACGATGCCTTCCCTGGTCTGGATATCCAATCTGTCCGGGTCCCAGCGGTCGCGGCCGGCAATGACCAGATGTTGCCCGTTCGCCGCGATAAGAATTTCCTCCGGATGTTCGAAATCAAAGCCCGTCTCCGGAAACAGGGTTTTCACCGCCGGCTGAACGCCCACCCAAATCGCCCGCTCGGGAACGGTTGAAGGCTCGCCCGCTGAAACAACCGGTGTCCGGCCGCTGATCTTCCCGATGTATTCCGCCAGCACATGGGCGGCTTCGCGAGTGCGTGGCGGCGCATTGTCGTGAACAATGATTGGCACCGGCGGACCGCCCCGGTCAATAAGGACGAAGTCCGATCCAAGGAGTCCCGTAGCGGTGGTGGACACCAGTGTGAGGAGCAATGCGCGGGTGTGTTTCATGGCGATGAGGCTTCTGTGAGCGGGAACACGCAGAATGGGACGCGCCGTTCCCGATCGCCATACTCAAGTTTTTTATCAATTTCTGTAAGTGGCACGTCAGCCTCGGCTATAAATGGGGCAGTGATGCGAGAACCAGACACGGCGACGCCCTCCCCGATTGACGAGGCTGTCCTGATACGGGCGGTGAAGGACGGCCAATTGAAGGCGTTCGAACCGCTTGTCGATGCGCATTTGGATCATCTGCGCGCCTTCATCGCCATGCGGCTTCCCAAGGCGCATTTGATCAACGAGATCGCGCATGAATCCTTCGTCTTCGCCTTCAACCATCTGGATTCGTTTCAGGCGGACGGCAATTTCAGGGCGTGGCTCCGGGCGATCGCCCACAATCTCGTGCGCGCTGAGTTGCAGCGTTACGCCCGTGAGCAAAAGAACCAGTTGAACTACGCGAAACGGCAAATGCTCGAGCACGATCTCGACGCCGCGCCGACATCCACCACCGAGGTGAGCCCGACGCTCGATTTCCTGCGGGAATGCGTCGACGCCTTGCCTCCCAAGCATCGGGAGCTGGTCCGCCTTCGCTACCATGCCGAGACGCCGATCGAGGCGGTCGCCGCAAAACTTCAACGCACGCAGACCAGTATCTGGCAGACGCTTTTTCGCGTTCGGAAACAACTGAAGGACTGCGTCGAAAGCAAAGCCCGAGCGTGAATCTTTTGGAATTGGCCCCGCCCAGATGATCACTGAAGACCAACTTTGCGCCTATCTCGCCGGCGAATATCGCGGGGCGGAAAAGCGGCGTTTCGAAAACGAGCTGGCCGAAACACCTGAAATGCTCCGGGCGTTGGTCGAGCAGGAGAAGTTTGAAGCTGCATTGACCATGATGCTGGCGCGACCTGAGCGGGAGCGATTGAAGGCTTCGATCCTTGAGGTTGCGCGCGGCCCCGCCGGAGCAGATTTGAAGAGTCGGCTGTATGAGCGCATAGAGAAGGAGAACAAGAGGAAGACCATCCCACGTCGCGCCGGTTTCGAAACGCCGTCCTGGCTCGACTGGCTCAAGATGTGTCCCCGCCCGATTTGGATGACGGCGGTGGCCGCGTTTGCGCTGCTCGTGGCCTATATTGTATTTCCACTTTCGCGGGACTCACGGATGGCGGGCGGCAAATTTGTTCCTCCTTTCAAGTATCCGGAAAAACGTCAGGGGCCGCTCGAACAGCCCTTCGCTCCCGACAGCCCGTGGAACACGCCGGTCCGCTCGCATGCCCGCTATGCCGAACCCGTCGGACTTGATCTTTCGCTTGGCGCGGCGATCGTCGATGCGGAGGGGGCGCATCCGGTCTTCTACGCCGCGCCGGGAGATCCGATCGGGGAAATTCGCGTCAACGGTTCCTCCACTCCGGTGGATCGATTGCCGCTGCCGATGAACGAGATTCCCGATCGAATGGGCAAGTTCGCGGTTGTCTCCCCGGATGGAGAATGGATCTACGACATCCTGAACGGCCGGCGCGAACCGGATGGAATTCGCGCCGGGAAAGTAGTGAAGGCGCGGCTGGATGGTTCCGGCGTTCCGCCGGATTACCGGGCTCCGACCTTGTCGGGGTTGAGCGAATACTCGGGCAGTCTCTGCGCGGCTGATTTTCGCGGGCCGATTCGGCGGGCCTTGGGCGCGGTGTTTGATCCCTCGGCGCTCGCGAAGAGGCCGGACGGGTCTCTGCACGTCTGGCCGGTGGACAGGCCGGACGAGTTGCCCGCGCGATACGCGGCGGAGATTCGTCGGGAAGGAAACATCCAAATGGGAACGCGCCTCGCGATTCCTCCCGACGTCGACATCGCGAACATTGGAGTGGGCGATTCCGGGCCGGCGTACGAGGTGGCAAAGGCTTTGCAGGTTTATGGAGTCTATTTGAAGCATCCCTATGACGGTAATATTCCCGGCACTTTGGAGGGGGGGCGGAGGGCGCCGATCATCTTCTGCGGTGATCTGAGCGGGTCCAATCTGCCGGCGTCTTTTCGTGAACAGTTGGCCCGCGTCGCGACGTTTCTGAAGGTCGCCGAAACCGGGCCGGCGGACGCGCGATAGAGTGTGCGGGCGTTCCGTCCGCGGGGATGGTTTTGAAGATCGGAAAAGTTTTTGTAAGGCCGATGAGCGGTGGCGCTATAGGGCCTTTGAAAACCGGAAGGGCACACCTTCATTCCGATCATGAAACTACATCGACTCTACCCAATCCTCGCCCTCACAGCCTCGATGACCCTCCGATCAGGTGCGCAAACGGACGACCTGGCCCCGATGAGCGAGGAATTCAGCACAAGCGGTGCGCTGGCCAATTTTCAGCGGCTTTACCAGACCGAGGGATGGGGGGCGGACCAGCTTGTCTCCGCCGAGATTGAGCCGGGCGAGGGGCGGCTGGTGATGATCCCGCGCGCTTCCTCATGGTACCAGGACTACAAGGGTCCGCTGGCTTACAAGACTGTTTCCGGCGACTTCGTCGCCACGACGGACGTGAGCGTTCGTAACAATGCCGGGACTGGGGCTCCCGGCGTGCCATACAGTTTTGGGGGGCTCCTGATTCGCGCACCGAGGCCGGACGTAGACTCACCGGGCAGCTGGCTGCCGGGCCGCGAGGATTGGGTGATTCACGCCGTCGGAACCGCCGGCTCGGTCGGTGTGCCGGCGTATGAGGAAAAAACCACGGACGCCAGCGTGACCTTGCCCAGTTTTCCGGGCGGCTCAGAGCGCGCCGTTGTTCGGATCGCCCGCATAGGGCAGGCCGTTGTCTTGCTGCGTCGCCCGAATGGCGGGGAATGGACGGTCGCCCGTCGATACCGGAGGGCCGATCTGCCCGCCACGCTGCAGGTGGGATTGACGGCCTACGGGAATTTCAACGCAGCGTCCGCCGTTTCTCCGCTGGTTCATAATCAGACCGTGCTTGCCGGGGCGAGCGCGGATCTTGTCGCGCGATTCGACTATTTTCGACTGCGGCGACCGTTGGTGCCCGCTGCGTTGCAGGGCTTGGACATGGCGGACGCCGCTGCGGTGAGCGATACCCAACTGCTGTCGTTCCTCGCGGAGCCGGCTCCGGAACCGCCTGTTGAGAACGATGATATTACAAGGTTGGATGACGAGTTCGAGGACGCCTCCTCGATCACCAATTGGTCACGCGTCTATCAGGCCGAGGGATGGGGCTTTGACCAGCTGGAGCGGTGGGAGGTGAATCAAATCGATCCCGGCCGCATGACCATGATTCCTCACGCGTCGTCGTGGTATCAGGAGTGGCGCGGCGTGCAGGCCTACAAAGCGGTGACGGGTGATTTTGTCGTCACGACCGACGTCGAGCCCACCAGCCGGTCGGGCACGGGCGCCCCCAACGTCAACTATTCACTGGCGGGCATCATGGTGCGTCGTCCGCGTCCCGAGATCACCGCGGGGCGGGTGGATTGGACACCGAACGGGGAGAACTACATCTTCCTCTCCATGGGGGCCGCCAGCGATCCGGGCACGCCTCAGTTCGAGGTAAAGACCACACTCAACAGCGATTCGAATCTCGAGGTGTCACCGGGTGGTGCCCGGGCGCGGCTGCAGATCGCGCGGGTCGGACAGGTCTTTATCGTGCTGCGGCAGATCGACAATCAGCCATGGCAGGTGCATCGCCGTTACACGCGGGCGGACCTGCCGGAAACGCTTCATGTGGGACTGACGACCTATACCGATTGGGACACCTGCAACGCCGTGGGGCACGAGTTTCACAACACCAACCTGCTGGTCGGGAGCGTCGCGGTGCCCGGTGGAGGGAATCGGCCGGCGCAGCCCGACTTGATCGCGCGTTTCGACTACGTTCGCTTTCGGCGTCCGGCCGTGCCCTCGGGACTTCAAGGGCGCAATCTGGCGAACCCCTCCGAAGTCTCCGACGCGGAGTTGCTGGGATTTCTCGCCGCCCATGCCAATCAGCGGGGTTCTGGGACGAACGAGCCGGCGGTCGCTCCGAGCATTGTGAGCCAGCCGGTTTCGCTGTCCGTGAACCATGGCGGGAATGCCGTCTTCGCGCTCGAAGTCGAAGGTACGGCCCCGATTTATTATCAGTGGCTGCGGAGCGGGACCAACCTGATCGCTGAGACGAATTCGATCCTGACCGTGACGGGCGTGGGGGCCGGTGATGCGGG
>JADHOF010000260.1 GCA_016779125.1 Verrucomicrobiia bacterium
GACGAGGACGGGATCACACCCAGATCGAGATCGCGAAACGGTCGCCAGATGGATTCATACTTGGTTTCCCAGTCCGCCTGCGCGCGGTCAGCCTCGGCGTCCTCCATGCCAAGCCTTTCCTCAAGGGCCGCAACCTCGGCCAGGATTCGAGCCTCGTCCTGCAGCTGCGAAGCGGACGGAGTGGAGATTGCCGGGCTTCCAAACTGAAGTCGTCCCGGCACAACGCCGGCTTCGTTCATCTGGTTGAAGAAAGCGAACAGGCTGTAGAAGTCCCGCTGCGTGACGGGATCGTATTTGTGATCGTGGCAGCGGGCGCAATCCAAGGTCAGCCCCAGCATCGCGGCCCCCATGGTGGTGACCCGGTCGTTCACGTATTGCGTCCGGTATTCCTCGTCGATGGTGCCGCTCTCGATGGTGAATCCGTGGTTTCGATTGAAGCCCGTGGCGACCGCGTGAAAACTCTGCGAGCCGGGAAGCAGATCCCCTGCGATCTGCCATTCGATGAAGGCGTTGTAAGGCAGACTCTTGTTGAACGCGTCGATCACCCAATCCCGCCACCGCCACATCGTGCGCGGCCAGTCGTACTGATAGCCGCTGGTGTCCGCATAACGGGCCGCGTCCAGCCAATCCACCGCCATGCGCTCGCCGAATCGCTCGGACTGCAACAAGCGGGCGATCAGGGTCTCGTACGCGGTCGCCGAATCGTCGTTCACAAACGCGGCAACCTCCGCCGGGCTCGGCGGCAGGCCGGCAAGACTGAAGGACAAGCGCCGAATCAGCGTCGCGCGATCCGCCTCCGGTGATGGCGACAGACCCGTCGACTCCATTCGCGCCAGCACGAAATGATCGATCTCGGAACGACACCAGGCCGGATTCTTGACCGGGGGCAGTTCGGCCGCGACCGGAGCCACAAAGGACCAGTGGTCACTGAAACGGGCACCCTCGGCCACCCAGCGCCGCAGGATTTGTCTTTGCGTGTCGGTGAGATTCAATCCCGCGTCCGGAGGCGGCATCACGTCGTCCGCATCCGCCGTGAAGAGGCGACGAACAAACTCGCTTTGCTCCGGCTTTCCTGCGCCAAGAATATCCGCGCGCGCGCGCGCTTCCTCTGCGGTCAAACGTTCGGTCGGAAGATCAAATCGAAGTCCCGCCTTCCGTTTCTTTTCGTCGGGGCCGTGGCAATTCGCGCAGTGCTCGGACAGGATCGGCCGCACGTCCCGATCGAAATCCACCCGCCCCGATTCAGCCGAGCGGGCGGGCGCGGATGACAAGACCACCAGACAGAGGATGACAGTTCTCAAAAACATCGGTGCGACCGCCAATTGCAATAAGCCATCCACGATCATCATGCAACGGCGGGCGCGCGCCCTTCGCTTAAACCTTATCCTTCAGACCCGACAATCTCCTGTCGAAGGAGTTCGAGCGCCTGCTGAGCGGTCACAAACTTGAAGGTCTCGCGATCAAAGGAGTTGATGCGGTGAACCGTCCCGACACCGCCAGCCGTGGCCAGTCCGATGAACACCGTGCCAAGCGGCTTCGCCTCCGTGCCGCCCGTCGGGCCGGCGATGCCCGTCACCGCCAGCGCGTAGTCCGCGCCCGTTCGTTCCCGCGCGCCGCGCGCCATCTCGATCACCGTGGCTTCGCTGACCGCGCCATGCTCCGCCAATGTTTCCGCCCGAACACCCAGCAGCCGCAGTTTTGATTCATTGCTGTAGGTGATCATCCCGCACATCAGCACGGCCGAGGCACCGGAGACGTTCGTGATTCGATGGCCCAGATAGCCGCCGGTGCAAGATTCCGCCAGAGCAAGCGTGGCACCCTTCTTGATCATCAAGGCCACGACGGCTTCCTCCAGCTGATCGTCTTCCGCTCCGTAAAGGTGGCGTCCCGCGACCCGCCTGACGATTTCGCCGGCCTGCCCGACCAATTCCGCCGCGCCTTCGCCCCGGGCCGCAACCCGCACATCGACCTCCCCCGTGCGGGCGCAGAATCCAAGATCAAGTCCGCGACCCACCAACTCCCCGAGCGGCTCTTGAAGCAGCTCCTCCATCTGCGATTCACCGACACCGGTGGATTTGAAGGTCACGCAGGCGAAGCCTCCGCCAAGTGGGAAGCGTTCCTTGATGACCGGCAGAATCTTCTCGGCGAACATGGGGCGCAGCTCGCGGGGAGGCCCCGGCAACATGATCAGGCAGCCCCCGTCCCGGAACGACATCACCAGACCCGGGGCGGTGCCGTGGTCATTCACGATCACTTCCGCGCCGTCCGGCACCATGGCTTGAATGCGCGTGCTCGCCGGCATCGGCCGCTTGCGCCGGGTGAAAAAGGAACGGACGTGCTCGACGACCCCGGGATCCTCGTGCAACTCGCATCCAAGCAGCTCCGCAATCTTGTCCCGCGTGATGTCGTCCGACGTCGGCCCGAGGCCGCCCGTCACAATGACAAGCCGCGCGCGATCCATCGCCTCGCGCACGGCCGCCTGAATCGCCTCTCCATTGTCCGAAATCGCGACCTGCCGCGTGGTTTCATAACCGTTGTCCGCCAGACGTCGGCAAAGCCATTGCTGGTGCGTGTTCAAGACCCGACCGAGGAGCAGCTCGCTGCCGGTGTTGATGATTTCGATGTTCATGCGCGATGAGACGAGCCGGCCGTTCTCCAACCTGACCGGTCAGCCAAAATAGTCCGGTTCATTGCCGGGCTTCCACTTGATGTTGCAGCCAAGGCTGGGCCGCTGCACCCCGCTCACGTCCCGTCCCGCGAGCGCGTCGGCGATGGCCGCCCGCAGGTCGGCTCCGTTCACCGGAAGACCGTTCCCGGGCCGGCTCGCATCCAGTTGACCGCGATAGACCAACTTCCGCCGGCGGTCGAAGAGAAAGAAATCAGGTGTGCAGGCCGCTCGATAGGCTCTGGCAACCGACTGGGTTTCGTCGTGGAGATAAGGGAATTCGTAACCCCGGGCCTCGGCCTCTTTCGCCATCTTTGCCGGGCTGTCTTCCGGATAGTTTTCCACGTCGTTGGAATTGATTCCCACCACGGCCAGGCCTCGCGGCCGGAGGTCGCGCGCCAGTCGCGCAAGCTCTTCTGCCACGTGCTTCACGTAGGGACAATGATTGCAGAGGAAGATGACCAGAAGCGCGGACGCCTCCGAAAAATCGGACAGCGAATGAGTCCGCCCCGCAGGGTCCGGCAATTCAAATTCGGGAGCCGTCGTGCCGAGCGCCAACATGGTCGATGGGGTGAGTGCCATAGCGGGAACAAGTATTGCGGCGAATCCACGGAGCGGCAACCGCGACGAGATCAATCGGCAGGCGCAACGTGCCGGATGAACTCGTTCACGAGATGCGGAGGCACGCGGACCTTCAGGCGCGCCTGCTCTCCGCTGTAATCCTTTTCAACGACCTGCCCCACCTCGTGCAAGCGGGCAATGATGTCCGACGCCTCGAACGGGATGGCCAGATCGAGCATCATCCGCAATGGACGCAACGCGGCACCCAGCTCCGAATAGAGTCCGTCAAATCCCGACCCGTTCCGGGCGGACACGGCCAGGGAACGCTCGAATCGCGACAAGAGTGGCCGCACGTCCAAAGCGTCCTCCAATTGATCGATCTTGTTGAAGACCAGCAAGGTCGGCTTGGAATCACATCCTATTTCGTTCAGTACGATGTCCACCGCTTCGATCTGCAACTCCATCTGCGGGTGGGTCACATCCACGACATGCAACAACAGGTCCGCCTCCACAACCTCTTCCAAGGTCGCCTTGAAAGCTTCGACCAGCCGATGCGGCAGCTTGCGGATGAAGCCCACCGTGTCCGAGAGGAGGACGTCCTGATTCGTCGGCAAATGGAGACGCCGTGTGGTCGGATCCAGCGTGGCGAACAATTGGTCCTCCTGCAGCACATCCGCGCCGGTCAACGAGTTGAACAGCGTCGATTTGCCCGCGTTCGTGTAGCCGACCAGCGAAGCCAGCGGCCAGTGATGTCTGCGGCGTCCCCGACGCTGAGTGTCACGCTGACGCCGCACGGCATCCAGTTCGCGCTCCAGCTTGTCGATCCGCTCGCCAATCTTCCGGCGGTCCACCTCCAACTGCGATTCGCCCTCGCCGCCGCGCATGCCGATGCCGCCGCGCTGTCGCGAAAGATGCGTCCAATATCCGGTGAGACGCGGCAGCAAATACTTCAACTGGGCCAGCTCCACCTGCAGTTTGCCCTCCTTCGTCCGGGCGCGACTCGCGAAAATGTCCAGAATCAGGTTTGTTCGGTCCAGAATCTTGCATCCAAACTGCTCCTCCAGATTTCGCGCCTGCGCCGGCGAAAGCTCGTCGTCGAAGATGACCGTATCCACCTCCAGAGCCCGGCACGCCTCGGCGATCTCCCCGGCCTTGCCTCCGCCGATAAAGGTGGCGGGATTCGGTCCATCGAGCCGCTGCGACGCCGAGCCCACCACCGTGCCTCCGGCCGTGGAAGCCAGTTCACCCAGCTCCGCCAGCAGTTCCGACACGGGCAACTCCTCGGCACGCGATCGAAACTCCGCCCCGACAAGAAACACCCGTTCCGTCGCCAGCTCGGCGACATTTGAGAGCAATGATTTCATCTGTTCATCAACCGCTGATTCACGCTGAAAGAGACTGGTTCCGAAGAAGCTGCGTAAGCACGTCGTTTCACGGGCATTTGACAGATATCAGCGTACATCAGCATGGATCGGCCGTTCCAAGATCTTTCCGGCCAGTTCTTCCATGTCAGCGCTCCGCTCCACCTCAACCCATTCCACCGTCAATTGGTTTCGAATCCAGGTCATCTGCCGCCGGGCGAACTGCCAGGTGCGGGTCTTCACCAGCTCGGTGGTTTCGTGCAAACCCCGTTCTCCGCGGAGGTGCTCAATAACCTGACGGTAACCAATGGCCTGGGCTGCGGAACGGTTTTCTTCAAGCCCTTCGGACACCAGGATCTCAACCTCCGCAACCAGCCCGGCCGCGAACATCTGATCAACCCGCTCGTCGATACGATGACGCAGATCTTCCGGGTCACGCCGCAACCCGATCACCCGGGCCGGCCGTGTCTCGCCCTTCCGCCACGCTGCTCGTTGCGCCGAAAAAGGCTTCCCCGTAAGCCGGATCACCTCCATCGCGCGAACGACCCGGCGCGGATTCCGGCGATCGATGCGATCGTGGGTTTCGGGATCTTTGATTCGCAATTCCGCAAGCAGTTCCTCCAGCGGGGTCGCTTCCAATTCGGCCCGCAGAGCGGCGTCCGATGACGGCGATTCTCCAAGACCTTCAAGCCAGGCCTTCAGGTAGAGTCCCGTGCCGCCGCAAAAGATCGGTTTACGCCCGCGCTCCCGGATTCCGAGCAGCGCGGCGTCCGCGTCCCGGGCGAAACGCGCCGCGTCGTAGGGTTCGCGAACATTGACAAGATCAATGAGGTGGTGCGCTGTGCGTTCCCTTTCTTCGCGGCTGGGTTTCGCGGTGCCAAGATCCATGCCGCGATACACCTGCATTGAATCAACGGAGATGATTTCCCCGTTGATCCGATCAGCAAGCGCCAAAGCCAGGGAGGACTTGCCGGACGCGGTGGGACCGATCAGACAGACGGGCTTCATTCGTCCGAGGTCGGCTTCGAATCAGCGGCTTCCGATCCGGTCCCGGACTCGACGCGGCCCGACGGAGCGGCGGATTCCATCTGCCACGAGAGTACAAACAGCAGTCCAACCCCCACGCAAATGCCGCTGTCGGCGATATTGAACGCGGGGAATCCCAACTCGGCCCCGCTGCGCCGATAGACGTAAAAGTAAATGAAATCAACGACGTGATTGAATCGCACGCGGTCGATGATGTTTCCGACAATTCCGCCGAACATCAGGCCGAGCGCGAATTGTCCCAGCCGGGTCTCCGCGCCGAAATGTCGCCGCATCATGAAGAGCACGATCACCG
>JADHOF010000014.1 GCA_016779125.1 Verrucomicrobiia bacterium
GGCTGGGGGAACGGCTGGATCTGCCGGCCTCCGGGATCACCGAGAGCGTGATCGCGGAACGGCTGGTGCCGGCCGGTGTTGACGGCGGACTCTGCGATGAGCTTGAAGACCTGTTCGGCGCGCTGAATCAGGCTCGTTACGCGCCGAGCAATGACAGCGGCGAGTTGAAGCGACGCGCTGAATCCGTCGAGGGAACCTTGAAGCGATTGAGGGAGGTTGAGATCTCATGACCGGGCGTTTGATGGCTTGTTGGATTTTGCTGTTCGGGGTGCTCCTCTCGCCGCGCGCGGGCGAATTCGAGGAAGCGAACCGCAGCTTCGAGACGGGCGACTACGCCAAGGCGATCAGCGGCTATCGCGGGCTTCTGACCAACGGCACGGAGTCCGCCGCCGTCTGGTTCAACCTCGGAAACGCCTATTTCAAGGACGGGCAGTTCGGGCGGGGAATCCATTGTTATCGGCAGGCTCGGCGATTGGAACCCCGCGATCCGGACATTCGGGCGAATCTTCAATTCGCGCGCAAGGAAGTCGCCGGGGCGTTCGCGCCGGAGACGGCCACGTGGCAGAATTTCTTCCGCTATTTGTCGCCGCGTGAATGGGCGGGATTGACCGCGATTGCCGGTTTCGTGCTCTTCGGCGTGCTGGCCATTCGCGAGCGCTTCGCCCGGGAGCGAACCGCGTTGATCTGGCCGGTGCGGCTGGCGGTGTTGTTTGCAGTTGTCTGCGGAGTGGCCTGTCCGGTGGCCGATTCGATCTGGTCGGATGAGGACGCCGCGGTGGTGATCGTGAAAAAGGCGGAGGTGCGCTATGGCCCCTTGCTGGATTCGAAATCGGCCTTTCAGGTGAAGGATGGAGAAGAATTGGAACTGTTGGACTCCAAGGACGATTGGAGACAGGTCCGCAACACTTCGGGGCAGGCGGGTTGGATCGAGGCGGGACAGATCCTGCAATCCGGCGCAGCGATTCAGCCGTAGCGCCAGACTTGTTGGTGATGCGTCAGGGTTTGCCGGCTTCCTCCGAGAGGAGAGTTTGGACGGAGTCCTCCAGGTGGAGCGCCGCGTTCGTGAAACGCAGACGACCTTGGCGGTCAATGAGCCAGATGGCGGGAATCGCCTCGACACCAAACGTCTGGCTCAAGCTGGCTGAATTGGGATCGTTGTCGAAACACTGGGGCCACGGGAGCGGCTTGTGGTTGAGGAAGGCGTTGAGCGCGTTTCGATCGTGATCGGTGCTGATCCCGAGCAGGACCAGTCCCCGGTCTTCGAAGTCTTCGTGCAGTCGCGTGAGCCGGGGGATCTGGGAAATGGATGGAGCGGACCAGGTGGCCCAAAAATTCACCAGGACGACCTTGCCCAGAAACGAGGCGGTATCGACCTTTTGTCCCTCCACGCTCGTGAACCTGAGGCGGAGCGGGCCACCGACCCGTTTTGCCCGGGCGATGAGTTTGTTGGCGTCCGTCTTCAGCTCGGGGGAGTTGGTGGTGCGGCGGATCTCGTCGGCGAGCGCGCGGGCCTTCTCGCCGGATGACCGCACCGCGATGGCGTAGAGCATCTGGGCGATTTCGGGTCGCCCGGGGAATTCGCCCTGAAGTTGCCGCACTCCGGCCTCGTAGGCGGCCAGCATGTCTTCGCCCTTCGATTGGGCGAGCGCGGCGGCGCGCTCCACCGAGGCGGCGCGAAGTTGAAAGCGCTGGTCGGGTGAGAGTCCGGACTTCGAAAGGATTTCCCGTTCCACGCGCTCGAGATCGGGGAGGCGCTTCAGTGCCCCGTCACGCACGGCGGCGCTCAATCCGGTATGACAGATCTTTCGGGATTCGACGGCACGGGGGTGGTCGGGAAATTTCCGCGCGAAGTCGCCCGCGATGTCCGCGCAGTGGAGCGCGGCCTCAGCCTTGGCGTTCCGATGCGCTTGCATTTCCGCCTTTGTCGGAAGGCGACCCTGGAGCTGCAAGGGCGGCACGTTCACCGCGATGGCCTTCTGAACGATTTCCCAAGCCTCGTCGGGATTGTCGGGAAGCGTTTCCGCGAGGCCCGTGTAAAGGGGCAGGATCAGGGACAGGAGGGTGAGGCTGGCGCGCATCATGGTTGGACGGTGGCGGGATGAATCTATTGCTGGGGTTGTTCCCGTATGCCTTCGCGGGCGTCCCTCAGCCTTTGATCCAACAAGGCGCGCCGTCGGGAGTTGCGCGGGTCGGCGAAATCAGCTTCGCGGGTCGGCTCCGTGATCGGATCGTCCGACAGTGAGGCGAGCAGGGTGTCCAGTTCGGAAACGGAGAAGGGCAGGTCGGCGGTGGGTTCCTGGGTGATCCGCACCGCCTTGCGGGCGAATTCCATCAGGACAGCGCAGGGCTCAAGGCACGGGAGATCCCATTCGGAAGCGGGCACGGAAACCGCGCCATCGTAGCTCCAGCGGCGGTTCTTCAGGCAGAAGCGAGGGGCGCAACACGCGGCAAAAACCGATTCGGCGGAGCCTTTGTCCAGCATGGCCGTGATTCGATACATCCCGGTTTGGCGATCCGTGTGGCGCTTGTACGAGGTGACGTGGTCGGGCTCATTGCGCGAATGCCAGTCGGTGATGCCGCCCGGGTAGAGAAGATCAATCGCGCCGGTCATCTGGTCTTCGTCCCGGGCATCGAAACGCCATCCGGTTCTCAGGTTTGGCGCGGATTTCAGGGGCCGGAACGCGCCGTCGGCGGTGTCTTGGGCAAGGGCGCGAAGTTGGTTGAATGGCACGGAGGCAAGCGAATCTGCCGGGCATTCGCGGTCGGCGACGTGGCGGAGTTCGAAAGCCGTGCCGATTCGTTGAATCCGCACCTGCGCGAAATCGGCTTGTTCTTCGAGTGCCTCGACAAACGCGGCGATGGCTGGGCTCCGGCGGTTTTCCATCGGGTTTAGGCGAGAAGGTTCTTCGGGCGCTCGATCAGTTCGATTTCGTAGCCTTCCGGCGCGTCGATGAACGCGAATCCGCCCCCCGTTTCCTTGTAGGTCGGACCATCGGAAAATTTGACGCCCAAGGACGCGATGTGTTGGCCGAAGGCCTCCAAACTGTCGACCTCGAACCCGAGATGGGTGAGGTCTTCCGGCACGCGGACCTCACCGCTGTTTGGAAAGTAGCAGATCTCGATGAGTTCCTCGCTTTGAGGGGCTTTCAGAAAGACCAGCTCGGATCCGCGGGGCGACTTGTTGCGGCGGACCTCCTCAAGGCCGAGGACTTGTTTGTAGAAATCCACGGTTCGCGCGAGATCGGAGACGCGGTAGCGGGTGTGATGAAGTTTGTTGACGATGCTCACGGGGCGGAGATTAGCGGCGGTTCCCGAGGCGGGCAATGTCGGCGCGGCGGGAAATCGTTGGGTCGCTTCCAAATGCGGGTTGCCGTGAAATGGCCTCTCGGTTACTTACGACGCGTGCGTTTCATCGGCGGAATACTGCAAAAGCTTCAAAGGCATCCCAAACGGATTGTTTTCCCCGAAGGGACCGAGCCCCGGGTGTTGCAGGCGGCGCGGCAGTTCTACTCGCTTCAGCTGGGGGCGCCGATTTTGCTTGGGGACCGGACGCGGATCAAACGAATGGCGGAGAATCTGAATCTTTCGCTGGAGGGGGTGCGCATCATCAATCCGGAAGACAGCGATGAATTGGAGCGTTTCGCGGGGATTTACGAAAAGCTTCGCAAGACCAAGGGCATCGGTCCGAAGGAGGCGCTGGAGGCGGTCAAGCAGCCGAACTATTTCGGGGCGATGATGGTGGCCATGCATCAGGCGGACGGCCTGGTGTCGGGGACCAGCGAGGTGGCGGGAAGCGTTTTGCGTCCGCTCTTTCAGGTCTTTCGTCGGGCTCCGGGTGTCAGCACGGCGTCGAGCTGTATGATCATGGAGGTTGAGGACACGCGTTTTGGTCACGATGGCGCGATCTTGATGGGGGATTGCGGCGTGATCCCGGAACCATCCGTGGATCAGCTCGCGGATATCGCGGTTTCCTCCGCAGCACTCGCCCGCAGGTTGCTGGCGTGCCGGCCGAAGGTGGCTCTGTTGTCGTTTTCCACGCACGGGAGCGCCCGGCATTCGTCGGTGGACCGGATCCAGGCGGCGGCCGCCGCGGCCCGCGAGAAGGCAAAGGCCCTGTATCTCGAAGCGGATTTCGACGGGGATTTGCAGGTGGACGCGGCGATCGTGCCCGAGGTGGCGGAGCGCAAATATCCCGACAGCCCTGTGGCAGGCCGGGCGAACGTCCTGGTGTTTCCCGATCTGAACTCGGGCAACATCGGGTCGAAACTGGTGCAACACATGGCAAGGGCGAACGCCTATGGGCAGATCGTCCTCGGTCTTGATCAACCCGCCGCAGATGTTTCCCGGGGCGCGAACGCCCACGACATCCTGGGCGTGGCCGCGATCGTTGGGCTGCAGGCCATCGCCTATCGGGAGCTGTATCCTGAGGCCGGCATTTCGTCGTCGCTTCATCTCTGACCCAAAGGATCGGTTTCGATGAGCTCGCCCACCCCCCGAGTTTTTATCGCCGCGACGCGGCAGAACGACGGCAAGACAACCACCTCGCTGGGACTCTTGGCCGAGATCCGCAAACGCTTCACGCGGGTCGGCTACATCAAGCCGGTCGGGCAGCGCTTCGTGGAGATCGAGGAAAACAAGATCGACGAGGACACGGTGCTGATGGACAGCGTGTATCATCTCGAGTGCCCGCTGATCGACATGAGCCCCATTGCGGTGGAACCCGATTTCACGCGGAAATATTTGCAGGAGGCGAACCGCGATTTTCTGGTGAACCGAATCCGCTCGGCGTTCGACCGGGTGGCGACGGACAAGGATTTCGTGCTGGTGGAAGGCTCGGGGCATGCCGGTGTGGGGTCGGTCTTCGACCTTTCCAACGCGCAGGTGGCCAAGGAGCTCAACGCGAAAGTGGTGATCGTGACCCGCGGTGGAATCGGCAAACCGATCGACGAGATCGCCCTGAACAAGGCCTTGTTTGACAAGATCGGCGTCGAGGTGATCGGGGTGATCATCAACAAGGTCATTCCCGATAAGCTGGCCTTCGTCGAGGAGTTCGCCCGCAAGGGATTGAAGCGACAAGGTCTGGATCTTCTCGGCGTGCTGCCGCATCGACCGACTCTTTCCCGTCCAACCATGCATTCGCTCCGCGAGGATCTCCGCGCGCGCGTGCTCAACGACGGGCATTCCCTGAACGCACTGGTGGAAGATGTGGTGCTTGGTGCGATGGGGGCGAACAACGCGGTGAAGCATTTCAAACGCGGCATGTTGCTCATCACTCCTTTCGACCGGGAGGACATCATTTATGCCGCTGCGGCGGAACAGGACCGGGAGGTGAATCACCTGGCCGGGATGGTCCTGACGGGGGGCTGCGAGCCAAGTCCGTCGGTGTTGCGGGTGATCGGCAGGCTTCCATTTCCTGTGTTGCTGACTCCTTGCGGCAGCTACCAGGCCGCCTCGATCGTTCATGACACCATCGTCAAGACCCGCCCCGATGATTTGCAAAAGATTGACCTGATTCGCGATCTCATCGCGGAACATGTCGATGTGGACCGTCTTCTGAATGCACTCTGAAAACACCATGGCACTTCCGTTTTCCGTAAATCCAACCCTCGCGAACCTGCCCGTTTATCAACCGGGGCGTCCGATCGAAGAGGTCGCCCGTGAGCTCGGGGTGCCGTATTCGGACATCATCAAGCTGGCCTCGAATGAAAACCCGCTCGGTCCGTCACCCAAGGCGATCGAGGCCATGCGCAAGGCGGTCGGGCTCGTTCACCTTTACCCGGACGGGAATGCCTTTTATCTGAAACGAAAACTGGCGGAGAAGCTCGGCGTCGAGACCGCAAACCTGATTCTCGGGAACGGCTCCAATGAGATCATCGAATTTGTCGGGCACGGCGTTCTCGGTCCTGGAAGCAACATTGTGGTCTCGGAATACTGTTTCGCGATCTATCCGATCATCGCGAAGATGATGGGAGCGGACGTGATCACGGTGCCGGCAAAGGATTACGGCCACGATCTGCCGGCGATGCTGAAGGCGATCACACCGGCAACCCGGGCGGTGTTCGTCGCCAACCCGAACAATCCGACCGGGACATTGGCTCCAAGAGGCGACGTGGTTCAGCTCATCAACGAGGTGCCGGAAAACGTCCTGTTGGTCATGGACGAGGCGTATGTTGAATTCCTCGCCCAACCGGTCGATCTGTTGCCGCTGATCCGGCGCGGGGATCATCCGAATCTGATTTTGATGCGGACCTTTTCAAAGATCTACGGACTTGCCGGTCTGCGAATCGGCTACGGCATCGGACATCCCGAGTTTGTTTCGATGTTGGAAAAGGTGCGGCAACCGTTCAACGCCAACGCGGTCGCCCAGGCGGGCGCGCTTGCGGCGCTGGAGGACGAGGAGCATCTGCGTAATACTCGCGGCAACAACGAGGCGGGCCTCCGCCACCTGGAGAACGAGTTCCGTCGCGCCGGGTTGGATTACATCCCCTCGTCGGCGAACTTCGTGGTCGTGAAGATTGGCGACGGAGCGCGGGTGTTTGCCGGGCTTCAGGCGCGCGGCGTCATCACACGACCCATGGCCGGATACGGGCTGCCGGAGTGGTTGCGGGTTTCGGTCGGTCGACACGAGGAGAACACCCGCTTCATGGCGACCCTCACCGAAGTCCTTGCTCAATGACGCCACGCGGTGTCAGTTGACCCTCGGGGCTTCCTTGCCGTAACGTCGCGGCTCTTTTGAAAAGCGGCATGAATTATTGCGAATCGCCTCTCTTTTACCGTCAACGCGTCAGCCGGGAGATCCAGGTCGGTGATCCGGGTAGGGGTGGCGTCGTCATTGGCGGAGACAACCCGGTTGTGGTGCAGTCGATGCTTACCTGCGACACGATGGACACCGAGGAATGCGTCCGGCAGACCTTGGAACTGGTGGCAGTCGGCTGCCAGATGGTGCGGGTGACTGCTCCGACCGTTCGTCACGCCGCGAATCTGGAGCACATCGTCGCCCGTCTTCGCGAGGAAGGTTGTCTGGTGCCGATCGTGGCGGACATCCATTTCAAGCCCGACGCGGCGATGGAGGCGGCGAATTGGGTCGAGGTCGTGCGGGTCAATCCGGGCAACTACGCGGACAAGAAGAAGTTTCAGGTCATTGAATACAGCGACGACGATTACGAGGCGGAGCTGGGACGGATCGATGAACAGTTTTCTCCGCTCGTGGTGAAGCTCAAGGCGCTGGGGCGCTGCCTGCGGATCGGCACGAATCACGGCTCGCTCAGCGACCGGATCATGAACCGCTACGGCGACACGCCGTTGGGCATGGTTGAAAGCGCGCTGGAGTTCGCCCGGATCGCCCGACGTCACGATTTTCACAACTTCAAGTTTTCGATGAAGTCGAGCAACCCGAAGGTGATGATCGAATGCTACCGTTTGCTGGTGGCCCGATTGGAGCAGGAGGGACCGGACTGGAACTACCCGATTCATCTCGGCGTGACCGAGGCGGGGGAAGGGGAGGACGGGAGAATCAAGAGCGCGATCGGAATCGGTTCCCTTCTGTGCGACGGCTTGGGTGACACGATTCGGGTGTCGCTGACGGAGGATTCACCGCGCGAAATCGAGGTGTGCAACGATCTGGTCGCTCAGATTCCTCTCCTCACCAACCGTTCCGTCGATCTGCCCGCGATGGCGCCGTCTTTTGATCCTTTTGAATACGCGCGACGACGGACGCCCGAGATCGGGTTGATGGAAGGTTTTCGGGCGGGTGGAGATCAACCCGTGCGGGTGGTCGTGACTCAGGCGACGTGGGACAAGGTGGCTCCGAAGATCAAGCCGAACGCCGACGTTCGGCCGGAGGGAATCTACGAGGATCTGAACGTTCAGGAAATCGATCCGCGATCGGATTTCAGTGTCGCCTGCGACACTCAGCTCGTGACGGTGAAAGACGGTCCGGGCCTGCCCGTGATCACCGCCTTTCGCCTCTTGGCGGCGAAGCTCAAACGTCTCGGCGCGTCGAATCCGATTCTGCTCAAAGACTGCACGGAATTTGGCGAGGCGGCATTGGAGCCCAAGATCGCTTTGCTGCGTGCGTCGGTGAATCTGGGAGCCCTGATTGCGGACGGCATCGGCGACGCGATCCTGATTCGCGGGGAATCAGGCGGCGGACAGAGTCTGCGCCTTGCCTATAACATTCTTCAGGCCGCCGGCTGTCGCTCATTCAAGACCGACTACGTTGCTTGTCCAAGTTGCGGTCGCACGCTCTTCAATCTTCAGACGGTCACGGCGCGGATCAAGGCAAGGACCGAGCACCTCAAGGGGGTCAAGATCGCGATCATGGGTTGCATCGTGAATGGGCCGGGCGAGATGGCGGACGCGGACTTCGGTTACGTGGGAGGCGCGCCCGGCAAGATCAATCTCTACGTTGGCAAGACGCCGGTGCAATTCAACATTCCCGAGGAGGATGCGGTGGACAAGCTCGTCGATCTGATTCGCGAGTATGGGAAATGGGTGGATCAGGAAGTCGCCGAACCAGCCGCGGCTGACTGAGCGGCAAGGGTCTAGTTTTTGGCGGCGGGGGATTCGTCCTCGCCGGAGCCCATCAAAGCGCCGACCCACTGGGTGTCGTTGCTGGCTTCGAGCGCGATCTTCGCGATCATGGTCAGGGGAACCGAAAGCAGCATGCCGACCGGGCCGAGCACCCAGCCCCAGAACACCATCGTCACAATGATGATGGAGGCGGACAGTCCCAGCCCCTTGTCGAGCACCTTTGGTTCGATGATGTTTCCGACGACCGTGTTGATCACGACGTAGGCGACGGTGACGATTCCGGCCCGGGCGATGGCGTTTTCACCCTCCGCCGCTCCCAACCATGCGATCAGGACGGCCGGAATGGCGGCGATCAGGGAGCCGATGTTGGGAACGTAGTTCAGAATGAACGCGAGCAGGCCGAACATGACGGCATACTCCACGCCCATATAGGCCAGAACGACCCAGACCAGAAAACCGGTGAGCAGGCTCAGGGCCGTCTTGAGGCCCGTGTATTGCCGGACTCCATCGACAGCGGCCGAAAGGCGCCCCCAGGTTTCGTCGTTCATGCCTGGAAGTTTGCGAACCTTGGCGGGGAGGGCGGACGCCTCCAGCAGGAGGAAGATGGCAATCATGACGATCAGGAAGGTGTTGCCCAACATCGCGCCGAGAGTTCCGGCGGCTGAACCCGCGTAGTTGAGGATGTATTTCGAGTTTTCCTGAATCAGCGTCAGCAGCTTTGCTTTCATGTCCGCCAAGACCTGCGCCTTTTCCGAGGACGTCTGTTCGGCCGGGGGCGCGTTTGTGGCGGTGCTTGCCGAATTTGTGTTCGCCGGGGTTGTATTTTTAGCCAAGACGGTCGCGGCCGGCCCGTTCGTCGGCTGGGCGGTGGGTTTTGCTTCCGATTCCTTCGACGGAGCGAACCGGTCGATAAGACTGAAAACCGCCTCGGATTGGTGAATGAGATTGGCTTCGTAGACGGCCTTGTTTGATTTGAAATCGTCCACCGAAGATCCGATCAGTCCGACCATCCCGAAGCTGGCGACGACGAGTCCCGTGATCAGCACGCTGAGCGCGATGGTGGGACTGGTGAAGCGGGTCAGGGCGAAGTAGGGGGGCGTCAGAACGATGGCGATGAACACCGCGAGCAGGACCGGCACGAGAATCGACGAGGCGGCCTGGAGACCCGCGATGACGATCACGAACGCGGCACAGTACACGAGGACGTTGCCGAGGTTGAAGCGGGAGGCGCTGCCGTCGTGGGGCTGGTCGTTCATAGGCGAAGAATCTGGAACGACGCTAGGAAGGTTGGGCAGTCGGGGCAATGAGAAACACGGGAGATCCGGGTGCCGCCGCTTGCATTGCGTCAGTTTTTTGGCCACAAAGCGCGGCTTATGGCAAACGAGCAGGCGGAAACATCGGCAGAGACGGAAGCGGTCCGGCGGGATTTCATTCGGGACAAGGTGAAGGCGGATCTGGCGGCCGGCGTTCACGCAAGGATCGTCACCCGTTTCCCACCGGAGCCGAACGGCTACCTGCATATTGGTCACGCCAAGTCGATCTGCCTGAATTTCGGGATCGCGCGGGAGTTTGGCGGAGTTTGCAACCTGCGAATGGACGATACGAATCCGACCAAGGAGGAGGTTGAGTACGTCGAATCCATTCAGGCCGACGTGGACTGGTTGATCGATGCCTGGGCGAAGGAGGTGAAGTCTCCGACCGTCTTGTTTGCCTCGGACTATTTTGAGCAGATGTACGGATATGCCGTCGATCTGGTCAGGAAAGGGCTGGCGTTCGTCTGCGATCTGAATGCGGAAGACTTTGCCAAGACACGGGGCACAACCACTGTTCCGGGAACGGACAGTCCTTTCCGGGACCGTGCCGTGGAGGAAAACCTCGATTTGTTGGAAAGGATGCGAAACGGCGAATTTCCCGACGGAGCCAAGACCCTTCGGGCGAAAATCGACATGGCGTCGCCGAATATTCATCTGCGGGATCCCGCCCTCTATCGGATACGAAACGCGCACCATCACCGGACGGGAAACAGCTGGTGCATTTACCCGACCTACGATTTCGCCCATTGCCTGGAAGATTCGATCGAGGGAATCACGCATTCGCTTTGCACCTTGGAGTTCGAAGTGCACAGGCCGCTTTACGATTGGATTCTGGATCACCTCGACGTTCCCAAGCCGCAGCCGCGTCAGACCGAGTTTGCCCGGCTCAGTCTGAACTACACGGTCATGAGCAAACGCAAACTGTTGCAGCTTGTGAAGGATGGGCATGTCGCGGGCTGGGATGATCCCCGCATGCCCACGATTTCCGCGTTCCGACGGCGTGGCGTACCCGCCTCGGCCATTCGCGACTTTTGCGAGACTGCGGGCGTGACCCGATACAAGTCACAGACCGACCTCGCCCTGCTGGAGCACAGCATCCGGCAGACGCTGAATCCGATCGCACCCCGCCGCTTCGGGGTTCTTCATCCGATCAAGGTCGTGTTGACGAATTATCCGGAAGGAAAAACCGAGGAGTTGGAGGCCGGCAACAATCCCGAAGATCCCGACGCGGGCACGCGTCCGTTGGTGTTTGGGCGTGAAATTTTCATTGATCAGGATGACTTCGCCGAGATCCCGCCTCCGAAGTTTCATCGACTCAAGCCCGGTGGCGAGGTGCGTCTGAAATTCGGATACATCATCAAGTGCGAGGAAGTCGTGAAGGATGCCTCGGGGGAAATCGAGGAACTCCGATGCACGTACGATCCGGAATCCAAGCGGGGGGGGGCGACGGCCGGCCGCAAGGTGAAAGGAACCATTCACTGGGTCGAGGCTGCCGGCGCGGTGGACGCGGAGGTGCGCTTGTACGACCGGTTGTTCAGGGTCCCGGAACCCGACGCCGGCGACGCCAACTTCATCGAAAGCCTGAATCCTGAATCGCTCGCGGTGACGCACGCCAAATTGGAACCATCGTTGGCGGCGCTGCCGCTCGGGGAGTGTGTCCAGTTTGAGCGGCTTGGTTACTTCTGTCGGGACCGGGATTCCTCAACAGACCGTCACGTGTTCAACCGCACGATCTCGCTTCGCGACTCATGGGGCAGGCAGGGGACGAGCGGATAGTTGCCGGATTTTCAGATTCAGGGAATATTCAGGTTCCTGCGACGTCCGAGACTTGAGCCTCCGCAGGTCTGAATACCGAATCCTACAGAAGTCAGCCACAACGTCATGTTCCGCAATATTCCAAAAATCGCGCTCATTGCCCTCATCGTATTATGGGGATTTCCGTTTCGCGCGGCGGACCCGGGCAGGGACAAGGAAGTGGATGCCGTCGTGTCCGCCATCAAGGCGAAGCTGGCCAACGGCACGAAGCTGAGCGCGGAGGATTTCAAGGAGGAGGTGGCCCGGCTTGAAAAAATTTCCGCAGAGCGCAGGAAGGCGGGAACGGGCGAGGCGGTCGGGCCGATCTTTTTGATCGCCCAAGTCTACGACGCGATTCAAGACCCGACGCGGGCCGTTGAGACCTTTGAACGCATCGTGAAGGACTTTCCCGAATCGGAGTTCGCGAGCATGTCCAAGAACAACGCGGACGTGTTGCGGCCAGAGGCAAAGATGCAGCAGGCCCGCGCGAAACTGGTGGTTGGAGCGGATTTTCCCGACTTCAATAAGACGGATCTGAATGGGCGGGAGATGTCTGTTTCAGCTCTCAAGGGAAAGGTCGTGTTGATTGATTTTTGGGCGACCTTCTGCCCGCCTTGCATGGCCGCTTTGCCCGAATTGAAACGCCTTCACAAGAAATACGCGTCCGAGGGTTTTGAGATCTTGGGAATCAATGAGGATGAGAATCCGGAGGCCTTGCCCAGGGCGGTCGACCGACTCGGGTTGACCTGGCCGCAATACCACGATGCGGACAGTGAATTGGGATTGCGTTATGGCGCAAGCATGCTGCCCGAAGTTTATCTGATCGGCCGGGACGGCAAGATTGTCGCGACGGACGAGGTGCTGCATACAGATTCGTTCGAGGCGCACATCCGCAAGGCCCTTGGCCTGAAAACTGAAAATTGAAATGAACTATCGACGATTTTTCCCCACGATTCCGCTCCTCTTTCTTTGCTTTGTCGGCTGCGACCACGAGGCCCGGACCGCTCCGCCGGAAACGGCGAAGCAGGCTGAAGCCGGCGACTCCGGTGAGACCAAGACAGGCGAGGCGGTGATGGGAGTCGTGGAGCAGGAGGTCGATCGAATCTTGGCGGATATGCAGAAGTTTTTGGACACGGAAAAACCGAAATCGTTGGACGCGTTCAAGCCCTTATTCGACCGCTTCGAGAAACTATACTCGGACAACTTGAAAGCACGGCCTGACGATGCCGTCATGGCGTTGATGACCGCCGGCAATGTTTACGGGCGATTCTTCGGCCGCCCGGATCTGGCACTTTCGTATTTTGAACGGATCGCGAAAGATTTCGCCGGGACGCCGACAGGAAGGAACGCCGAGGAAAATGTGACCGCCGTGAAGGATTTGATCGCGCGTCAGGCGGAACGCGAAAAGCTCATGATCGCTCAGCAGGAAGCGATGTTTGCCGAAGTTCGAGCCCGACAGGAGGCGGCCGGTATTGTCGTGGGGAAACCGATGCCGGACTTCAAACGTCTGGACTCGACCGGCCATGAAATCTCGCTGAACGCCCTCAAGGGGAAGCCCGCGTTGCTCGTGTTTTGGGCAAGCTGGTGCGGTCCATGCATGCAGGAAGCGCCCAACATCAAGAGCGTCTACGAGGAATTCAAGGCAAAGGGTTTTCAGGTTCTTGGCATCAACAAGGACGATTCACCCGTCGCGATGGAGCGGGCGGTTGATCGGGTGGGACTTCCATGGCCGCAGCATCAGGATCTCGACGACAGTCTGAGCCTACAGTTCGGGGCTGCCAGCCTGCCGACGATCTATCTCATCGACGCCAATGGGAATCTTGCCGCCAGTGGCCTCGAAGTCCGCGGGCCCAATCTGCGCAATTCGGTTGCCAAGCTGTTCGCCGAGTAGGAGCTTGTTCGACTCGTTTCGACGCTCATTGCCGTCGGCGCTTGGGAGCCTGTCGGTCGCGCCGAGTTCAGCTGCGGATAGGGCGGGCGCGGAGCCTCTGCCGAAGCGACCCGGAGATCACGAATTTTAGAGATTTTTTCGTGACAACACCGATTGCTTCCTTAAAGTCGCCCGCTCGTTAGAGACCCTATCGTCTAGCGGTTAGGACATCGCCCTTTCACGGCGAGAACCGGGGTTCGATTCCCCGTAGGGTCGCCATTTTCTTCCTCGCTCATCTCCCTTTCCCCCTCGTTTGAGATCGCAATCGCGGCTTCGTTTGAATGAAGACTTGCACGCCTCGCTTCGATCTCTAAATTAGCCGCCTTCTCGGTTGGCGGGGTAGCCAAGTGGTAAGGCAGAGGTCTGCAAAACCTCCATTCGTCGGTTCGATTCCGTCCCCCGCCTCCATCTTATTCAACCGACTCCCACCGAATTGCAAATCAAGGGTTCCTTGGACTTCGGGAAGGATTTGCAGAACGGTCGGCTGTGTGATTGGCCGGATTGAGATTTGCGGGAGTGCGGAGTCTGCTATTCGGGTTTCCCGGAGCTGCGAGTTTTCAGGAAGGCTTTGATGTGGTTGAGCAGGATGCTGTGGGCGGGTGCTGCCATTCCTCCATGATTAAAGCCTTGGAGTTCGTAGAGTTCGGTGGACTTGTGCTTGGCGACTTTCATCATGCGCCAGAGGTAGGCGTTCTCTTCGTAGCGGCCGAGCATCTCCAATTCCCGGTCGCCGGTGATCAGCACGAGCGGGGGCGCGTCGGGGCGGACGTGGTAAAGCGGGGCGAGCTTGTCGATGATGGGCTGCTCGCCGGGGATGCCGGCCTCCTCGCGCGGGGTGAAGTGGGTGATGGTGTGGCCGCTGAATGGAATCAGCCCCGCGATGCGATCCGCGTCAATGTCGTGTCTTCCCAGATAGCTCTTGTCGAGACCGATCATGCTCGTGAGGTATCCGCCAGCGGAATGTCCGGAAACGAAGATGAGATCCGGGTCGCCTCCGAAGCGTTTGATGTTCTTGAAGGTCCAGGCCACGGCGGCGGCGGCGTCCTCGATGTAGGCGGGGGCCTTGACCTTGGGGAAGAGGCGGTAGTTCACGGCGATGACCGCCAGACCCTGTTCCTTGAGCTGGGTAGGCACGGATTTTCTGCCGCCACGCAAACCGCCTCCGTGAAACCAGACGACGGTGGCGAAGCCCGTGCGGTTGGTCGGGTGGTAGACATCGAGGCGACAACGTTCCTGTTGGTATGAATCGGCGTCGGTGCGGTAGGGAATGTCCTTTTCCAGAGTGTAACCCCGCGTGAGTTCGGCTCCCCCAGCATGCAGGACAGATAAAGCGACCAGCAAAGGCGCAACGCTGACGCGCGAACGTCGTATAAGGAGGTTCATGGGAGGATTGTTATACGGACCAAACGATTCAGCCCATGACTTTTGTCGTGGGTTGGCCTTCGTTCATGTCGATGCGTTCGGGGCGGCCTTTGTGCATGTAGACCACTTCGGTGTGGTCGAGGCCCATGAGGCTGAGGATGGTGGAGTGGATGTCGTGGACGTGTAGTTTGTCCTCCACGGCGTAGAGCCCGAGATCGTCGGTGGCTCCGACCGTTTGTCCGCCCCGAACGCCGCCGCCGGCCATCCACATTGTGAAGCCGGTGGGATTGTGGTCTCGACCGTCGCCTTTCTCGCTCATCGGTGTGCGCCCGAATTCGCCGCCCCAGATGACGAGGGTTTCGTCGAGCAGGCCTCTTTGTTTCAGGTCGGTGATGAGGCCCGCGATGGGTTGATCGACCGCCCGGCAGAGACCGGAGTGTTTGATTTCAATGTCGCTGTGGCTGTCCCACTTGCTGCCGGCTCCGCTGTAGAGCTGGATGAAGCGGACGCCTCGTTCGACGAGACGCCGGGCCATGAGGCATTCGCGGCCGAAGACTTCGGTCTGTTTTTGATCCAGACCGTAGAGCGATTTCACCGAGTCGGGTTCATGCGCCAGATCAATGGCGTCGGGAGCCTCCGCCTGCATGCGGGCGACCAGCTCGTAGCTGCGGATGCGGGCGTCGAGGTCGGTGTTTGATTCCCGTCCTCCCTGATGACCGCGATTGAGCCGGTTGATGAAATCCAGTTTTCGTTGCTGGCGCGCCTCCGTGACGCCTTTCGGATTGTTGAGATTGCGGATCGGCTCGTTTCCGGTTTCGAACAGCACGCCTTGATATCCCGATGGCATGAATCCGGAGCCCCAGGCGCGGGGGCCGTTCACGACCATGGAGCCGGAATCTTTCATGACGACAAAGCCCGGGAGGTTTTGGTTTTCGGTGCCGAGACCGTAGGAGACCCATGCGCCGAGTGAGGGGCGGCCGCCGAAGACGGAACCGGTGTTCATCTGGCAGACGCCGCCGGCGTGGTTGATGCCGTCCGAAACGCAGGAGCGGATCACGCAGAGTTCGTCCGCGACGTGGCGCAGGTGCGGCATCCAGTCGGAGATCCAAAGGCCGCCTTGTCCGTTCTGCCTCCATTCGCGCCGGCATTCGAGCAGCGGAGAATTGGCCTCGCCCATGGCTGTGACGGGGCGGGCGTAGCTGTCGGGCAGGGGCTGGCCCGCCAGCTGGTTGAGGAGCGGTTTGTGGTCAAACAGATCGAGATGACTGGGGCCGCCTTCCATGAAGCACCAGATCACGTTCTTGGCTTTGCCGAGCAGATGCGGAATGCGGGCGGCTGAGGGGTTTTCAGGCCGGGACGCGAGCAGGGTCTGACCACTCAGGGCGGCGTAGGCAAGGGCTCCAAATCCGGCACCGGCCGAGCAGAGAAAATCGCGGCGGGAAGCGGGCGTGACGATGTTGTTGCAGGGCATGGCGTTAGTGGAGGTAGAGGAATTCGTTGGCGTTGAACAGCGCGTGGCAGAAGTCGGTGACCGCAGCGAGCATGGGAGAGGAAGGTGTTTTGGCCGAGTCGTTGGTGGTTGGGAGCCAGGCTGTCTCCGGTGCGGGGCGTTGGCCGTCCTCTCCCCGGAAAGTCCAGTCAAGGAGGCGCGCGGCCTGGCCGTGTTGGGTGCCGACCAGCAATTGCTCCGCGGGAAGAGCGCCTTCGCTGATCGTCAGGCGGGCGAGTTGTCCGTCCCATTGATGGCCGCTGGAGGCCCGGCCACCGACAAGCAACTGCAGCGCGGGATTCTGGATCTTGTCCACCACGGCGGTATCAACGGTCGCCGTTTCGAGTTTCGCGCCCGGATCGGACAGGTCTTTCAGGTAGAAGGTGACCGATCCGCCGGTCTTGTTCGTTGTCGAGGTGTTCGCCGATATCGCGGCCGCGAGATAGACGGGTTTGCCCAAGGGGAGCCGGAGGCCGGAGGCGATGACCTCGTAAACGGTTTCGTCCTGAAAGTTTTTGCCGATGAGTTGCAGGATGAAATTGCGCGGCTGGTAGCGCGATTTTTCGCTGGTGATTCCGAGGTTCCATCCGTGTGAGCGCTGGGAGCCGTTCCATCGGGAAATCAGGGTGTTGACGCTGGCGTCGGGGTAGATGCGGTCCAAGATGGTCACCGCCTCGACGGTGAACTCGTCTCCGAGATCGGGAGGCTTTTGGACGTGGAGACGTTCGAATCGGCTCCCTGGTTGGAGCCAGAGTGTCTTCTCGGCGAGGCCTAGACCTTTTGTGGATCGAAAGTGCTGCGTGGTCGGGCGAAGGCCCTTTTCGTTCGGATATTTGTCCTCAACAGGTGGCGGCCCAACGGTGCCGGTCTGGGCGTTGATGAATTCCAACGCCGCATCGGCCTCGGCGTCTGTTGCGTCGCGGCCGAAAGCGAGGCGATAAGCCCGATCCACGTCCGCCGTCGCGAGCCTCGTCTTGCCGGCGAGCAAACGTCTGGCGAAGGCGGTTGAGCGCTCCAGTGCCCATGAACCGTTTGCGAGGAGCAGGGACTGGATGGGGGTGGTTGTCGCGATGCGATCCGCGGAGGATTCGAAACCGAGGGGCGCGTCGAAGCCGCTCAGCATTTCGTCCGGGCGATTGCGTTTACGGATCACATAGACGCTGCGTTCCGGAGTCGTTCCGCTGACGGACTTGCCGCCGTTGTAGTCGCGGAGTTCCCCCGACACGGTCAACATCGCGTCGCGTACCTGCTCGGCGTCCAGGCGGGTCGGATGAAAGCGCCAGAGAAAACGATTTCCGGGATCGATTCGATTTTCCAGTTTGGAAGGTTCCCGGCGGCTTGTCTGACGATAGGCGGCGCTGTTCATGATCAGCTCGTGCAGCGGCTTGATCTTCCATCCTCCCTCGAGGAATCGGCTGGTCAGCCAATCAAGGAGTTCGGGATGAGTTGGAGGCTCGCCCAAGGTTCCAAAATCATTCGGGGTCGCGACGATGCCGCTGCCGAAATGTCTCTGCCAGACGCGGTTCACGATCAGACGCGTTGAGAGGGGGTTGTCCTTGTCCGCGATCCAGTTTGCGAGTTCGAGGCGTCGGCCGGTCGTGTGCGCGGTTGGGTTGGGTTGCGGCGTCCGTGGATTCAACAGGGTGAGAAAGGCCGGCTCGACCTTGGTCTGGGAGGTTCGCGTCTTCATCCAGGTTTCGGCCGGTTGTGGTCCGAACTCCGTGGCGACGAAGGCCTCCGGGAGAGGCTGCGGTTTCAGGGAATCAAACTTCTTCAATTCGACTTCGAGTTCCTGATAGCGCTTGAGCTGGGCGGGTTTGCTCTTGAGCGCCTTGACGAAATCGAAACGGTTCGTCGCGCGGTGGACCTGCCGGTAGACGAGATAGGAAAGCTGCTTTTCGTAGGTGGACTTCTCGGCGTCGGGCTTGTGATAGATGGCCTGAATATCGTCCGGAAACTGGGCGATGGTGTATTTGAGATTGTTGTCGAAGGCGGGCCGGGCGAGGTCGAGCATTTCGTCCCGAATGGCCTGCGTCGCCTCTTCCCATTGCTGTTGCTTCTCCGCGTGCGCGGTCTTCTCCGGCGGGGTGCCGAGCTCCGCCGTGATCGGCCAGCGGACGGAGGAGAGGAAGGCTTGAAGGGCGAAGTAATCCTTCTGGAGAATCGGGTCGAACTTGTGGTCGTGACATTGGGCGCACCCCATGCTGACGCCGAGGAAGGCCTCGCTGGTGGCGCGGGTCATCTCGTTGACGATGAGATCCCAGTGCATCCGGGCGTTTCTTTGGTTCCACTCGTAGATGCCGTGGCGCAGAAACGCGGTGCCGATGACGACGTCGGGGTTGTCCGGTTCCAACTCGTCGCCGGCGAGCTGTTCGCGGACGAATCGATCATAGGGTTTGTCCTGGTTGAACGAGCGGATGACGTAGTCCCGATAGGCGCCGGCGGCGGGTCTGAAGGCGTCCTCGTTGTAGCCGTCGCTTTCCGCGAATCGTACGACGTCCAGCCAGTGCTGGGCCCACCTTTCGCCGTAGCGCTTGTCGGCCAGCAGCTTCTTGATCAACCGAGACCACGCGTCCGGGCTCGGGTCGTTGACGAAGGCATCGGCTTCCTCCGGGGTGGGAGGCAAACCGTGGAGATCGAAGTAGGCGCGGCGGACCAGCTCCAGCCGGTTCGCTTCCGGTGCGGGGGTAAGTCCGTTTTCCTTGTGCTTTCGGGCGACAAAGCGATCGATCTCGTTGCGAGCCCATGTGCCGGGGGCCTTGGGAACGGCCGGGTCTTTCACCGATTGAATGGCCCACCAGGCGCGGTCCTTTGCGGTGAAACCGTGTTCGTCAACCTCGCCACGTGTGGCCGTCTCCGCCGGCCAGTGCGCGCCGCCCTGAATCCATTTTTCCAGTTTCACGATGGCGGATGACGGCAGCGTGCTTTTTGGCGGCATTTTGAGATCCGGGTCCGTTCCTTTCACTGCTTTGATCAGGAGCGATTCCGCCGGTTTGCCGGGAATCAGGGCCGGGCCGGTTTTTCCACCGGCAAGGATCGGGTCGATGTGGTCCAAGCGGAGACCATTTTTTGCCTTCTTGGGGCCGTGGCATTCGTGGCAATGCTCCGCCAGTAAGGGGCGGATCTCGGTCTCGAAAAATCTGAGCGCGGCCGCGTCATCCGCAGAGGCGCGGCAAATCAGGATCAGGGCGAGGCAGGTCAGGAATGGGGCGAATCTCATGGATGTTCGGCGGGTTTGACTCGTAGCGTGGGTGGAAAGGCGCGCGGGTGTTCCTTGGATGCAAAGGCATGGACGAGACCCTGCCGATCGAATTCACCGGTTTCCCGAATGAGGATCAATGTGGCCAGGCTGTTGCGGTCTGATCGGAGGAATTGGAGCAGTTCCGCGCTTGAGATGATCACACGGGCCGGGGGCGCACCCCGACGGATCTCGAAATCGGCGAGCTTCGTGACGCTTTGCAAATCGAGACCGCCGTCAAGGGAGGCGGGGGCGCCGTTCCAGATCACTTCCGACTCGGCCCAATTGTCCAAGGAATCGTCGAGCAGTCCGTAGACCGAAAAGCGCGAATCCGGGACCAGGGCAGAGAAACCCAGACCGCTGGGCTCGACATCGAGCGTCAACTCGGCCTCCACCGCGTTTCGTAAGGGCATGTTGGAAAGGTCGAAGGTGAGGAAGATGCGGCGCTCATTGTTTGCGGCGAGCTCGGTGTGTTTGACCATCAGGAGCGGATGAGCACCGGTGGGCCCGTGCGCGTCGCCACGCCGGACGTAGGCGTCCTTGCCGCGTCCGGTTGCGGTGGTCGCGGTCAGCCAGCCGTCCCGGGATTCACCGGTGGGGGTCGAGCGGGTGACTTCTTGATCATGCGGCGGCGGATCTCCGACGTGGACGGCGTTCCCCGTCGTCAGGCGCCGGGCGTCGTGTCCGTTTCGGTTCACCTCGACCTCGCCCTCGAACACCAGCACCTGCGAGTTTCCGAAGGTGTTGGCCGTCACTCCGAAGCGGGTGCCGAAATCGACGACCTGCATGTTGTCGGTGTCCACCGTGAATCCGTGCGCCGACTCGGGGACGTCCGCCACCAGGGATCCCTCGATCAATCGGCAGTGCATCTTTGAAAGCACGTGCAAGGTGGACGGAGCCTCCAGCGTTATCGTGGCTCCGCTTTCGAACTTCAAGGTGGCCATGCCCTCCACCAATGCCAGTCTGCCCGCGCCAAGGCGGGAACCTTCCGAGGTCGGCAGGTCTGATCCGGCCCATTTGCAGCCCTTCGCTTCCGCCAGTGTGGCGACGGTTTCGATCGGGTTGACGGGGCGAAGGTGGAAAACGATCAGCCCGGTCACGATTGCCGCCGCCGCCGCCCACGCGGCGGGAAGCCAGAAGCGGGGACGGGACAGGGCGATCGGCGCGAAGTCGTCCTCGATCAATCGGGTCAACAGTTCGCGCTCCGCCCGAAGCTGCCCGTGAAGCAGGGCGCGTTCGACGTAGAGCTGTCGGAGCGCGGCGTCGTGAATGACGGCGGTCTGCAGCGCCTCCCATTCTTTCGGGGAAAGCTGGCCGTCGAGCGCCCGGTCGATGCGTTCCTCGTCCTTCATACGGTGCCCGCGTTCACGGTCTTGGTGACGCAGTCGTTCAAAATTTGGCGAATGCGACTGAGGAGTCGGTAGGTGGCCCCTTCGGAACGGTTTGACTTTGAAGCGATCTCCGCGATTTCGCAGTCCTCGAAGTAGCGCCAGAAAACGGCCTGCCGGTGCGGTTTCGAAAGTTTTTCAAGACACAGGCGAAGGGCTTCGGCGCGGCGCTCAAGATGATCAGAATTTCGATCGATCTCGCACGCGACCGACCGGATAAACTGCTCGTCGATCGGTGCGGCGGCGCGGCGATGCAGCGAACGGCGGTGGTTCAAGATGAGGTTCAGGGCGATCCTGCGCGCCCAGGCGAGAAAGTGGGTGCCCGGTTCAAACTCCGCGAACTGCTTCCAAAGCACGATCTTGCACTCCTGAAGTATGTCGTCGGCATCCGCCATCGAAGGCACGAGGCCGTGCACATACGCGGCGAGCGAGCGCTCGTGCGCGTTCAGAAGGCGCAGGTAGCTCTCGGCATCGTTGGACGGGACGGATTCGGGCATTGGTTGAAAGGTAATGTCGGCGGGGCGGGATTCTGGACACGAAAAATGCGGATATTTTCAGGCTTTGCCCAACCGAGGCGCGGCTGCCGCATGTCGGCAGTTTTACTTTTGGAAAAAATCCTCGCCGTTCAGTTCGCTGCCGGTGGAGGTGAGATCCTCGGAAGTTCATCGCAAAGGGCGAGCGCTTGTAGCGCGACGGCGGTGCTGATGTAGGTGATGTAGTGGTAGGTGTCGCGGAAGAGGGACTTCATCCACCAGCGGCCACTGACACGTTGGTTTTTCTTGAGCCAGGCGATGGCCTTGCGGATGCGCGGATCCTCCTTGGCGACGCCGGCCTCCCGCAGCAGCACGACGGCGTAGGCGGTCATGAACGGGTCGCTGCCGGGATCGGCGGCGTCGGGTTCGCCCCGGATCATCTTCACGACCTTGGTGTCCATCTTCTCGTGCCATTTCATCAGGTCGGACATGCGGCGCGTGGACCAGCCGCCGTCGGGGAGTTGCCGGCGCCAGAGCATGGTGATGGCTGACTTCCGTTGAGGCCCGGGAACCAGCTCAGGCATGTGGGTTGCCAGTTGCAGTTTCAGCGCGAGTTCGTAGTCGCTGATCGGTTCGTGGGCGCGGAGCCATGCCTTCATCCGATTCAGTCTTTCGAGTGTGTCGGCATCCCGGACAGATTCCAGCCAGCCGGGGGCGGTCGCCATCGCGCGCGCGGCCTGGACGGTCAGTTGAAAGTCGGTGGTGATATAGGGGATCTCGACCTGGGAAAACGTCCTGATGAATCCCTCGTCGGCGAGGCATTGCAGCGTGTGTCGCAGCGATTTGTCGGTGTGTTCCGACAATTTTCCCGAGACGTGACGGTCCCAAGTGGCGAGACCGAGACTGCGCCAGACAGACTGGATACTGGCCCCGAAATACTTCACCCCGTTCTGCAGGCGCGGCTTTCCAATCTTGTCGGGAATCGAATCGATGAAGTCTTGCAGCACCTCCTCGCTGGGCGGGCCGAGCAGGTCTGTCAGGGCAGGGCGTTCCGCCATGTAGACGCCGGTGCTGTGGCAGGCGACGCAACTTTTCTCCCGGACCCAATGATGTGCGCCGTCGTCCAGATATTTGCGCGCCGCCCGGATGCTTTCGGGTCCAAAGATCCCGACCTTCGGTTCATCCGCCGTGGCGGCGGGAACGGAGATTCCGGGAGAATGATATTGGTAGGCGGGACGCTCCGCGCCGCTTGCCGCCCATCCGGCAGACGATCCAGTTAGAGCGGCGAGGATGGCGCTGAGGAATGTTGTCCGCACGGGGTGGCAATCTTGAATAGTCATCGATGGTTTCCGCTGAATCAAATAGCAGCAACGGGCTTCGGCAGGCGACTCGTTTAAATGGAATCCACGAGGGCGTTTGGCCTGACAGGCTTTGGTGACGGCATCCATTGATGGCTCAAGCGCCATGCCTCATTCGATCTGAAAACGAAAAGCTTCGCGGATGATTTCGATGAGCGCTGGCGGGTCGATTCAGATACGGCAGGCTTCCATGCCTTCGGCGGAGATGTTGGCCATGTCGGGGCGTTCACCGATTGTGCGGTGGAAGTGGCTTTTGACGACCCTGCCCTCGTGCACGACGAATGCTCCGGGCATGCGGAACATATTTCCGCGAGGGCGGCCGGGCAGATTCCCGGCGGCGATGGAGGCAAGGGCACGCAACCAGACGGTGGGATTGAGCATCTCGCGGAAGCCTGCGCGGTCGAGGCCGAAGGCGCGATAGAGATCACCGGACGGATCGCTGATGCGCGGCACGTCGTTCATGCAGTACTTCGCGAAAAAGTTTTCCGCGTCCTCTGCTGTCGCGGGGTGCACGAAGACGAGGGTGGCACCACCGGCTTGTATGTCTGCCCGCTGACGGGCGGCATCGCGGACGGCTTCCTGACAGAAAGTGCAGCCGAGGTGTCGGAGGAAAACGACCAGAAGCGTGGATTGCCTGGACAATTCCCACAGGGATCGCCCGTTGTTGGCCATACAGGTCCGCATGGCGGTTTCGCGCTCCTGTTCGTTGCTGATCCCAAAAGGCATTTTCAACGAAAGCAGTCTACTGGCATTCCCCGTTCTGGCAATCCGCCGTCGGTTTCTTCGAGTAATGCTCCGGCTCTGGTTTCCGATCTCAGGATGCGACTCCATCCTGATAAACAAACCACTGCGGAGTCAGCCCCTTCAGCGGCTCCCGGAGTTTGGCCAGTTCGGCTTCTCCGCCGTGCAGTTCGAGTCTTAGAAGTGACGAGATTCCGAGAGCCTGCTCCAGCAGTTTTCCCACGTTGTCAAGGTGCGCCAAGGCGGCATCGCCATTGGTGTAGGCCTCACGGCAAAAGACGACATCGCCGTCGATCGTGAAGTGATAGTAGAGACACCCTTTCTCTGTGGATGTCTTGGCCACGAACTCCGGCAAAAGACTTTTGAATTCCTCCAGCTTTCCCGCCTGGACCTTGAAATATGGATGAATGCTGACGATCGACGCGTTGCTCATGTGGAGCGGAATTTAGCGAAGGGGAATCTTGGTCCGCGAGGTTAAAGGGACGGGTGGGTTGTGGGCGATCGGGCTCCGGCCCAGAGTCGTCTGTCTGGCTTCCAGAAGTTTGAACCGTTTCCTTTTCGTGGCCGACGGAGCCGGTAGACTTCGCCGCGCATGAAAGAATCCGTCAAACCCGGCACGGTTGGAGAGGAAGTTTTTGTCGTCGAAGAGAAACATCTCATCGACTTCGTTCACGACGGCATGCCTGAGATTCTGTGCACGCCATGGCTGGTGTGGTTTCTGGAACATGCCGCGCGCAGTGCCGTGTTGCCGGTGTTGGAGCCGGGTGAGAGCACGGTGGGGGTGGTGGTCAATGTGCAGCACCTCGCTGCGACGCCGTTGGGGGAACGGGTGGTCTGCCGCGCGCGCGTGATTTCGGTGGATGGAAATCAGGTGGCCTTTCATCTGGAGGCCCATGATGGACACGAACAGATCGCCCGCGGCACGCACAAGCTCCGCATCATTCAAGCCGCCCGTTTGGCAAGGAAGGTCGAAACCAAGAAGCGGAAGCAAGCGTGGCCGATTTGAAACGGATCGGCATCTTGTCGGGCGTTTGTTCGAAAGGGGCTGCTATTCGAGCAGGGTGATGTCGGAGTCGTCGCGGAGTTTAAGGAGGCGGGCCGTGTGTTCGCGATCGAGTTGACCGGTCGGGGTGATCAGGCGCTCGGGATGGTTTCCGGCGGGTGTTTTCCAGGAGTCGATCACTGTGGAGGATTGGCGTGCGCGGTCTTCTTCGGGGGCGAGGTAATCGAAGCGGGTTTGATCGGGGAGAGGGTAGGCGTTCAGGGATTTTGCGGCGATGTAGCGGACGGCCGAGTATGGATCGCGCAGGAGGACGGCAAGGTGGGGTGGGATCCAGTTGACACCGTCCGAGATGTCCATGGCGGGTTTCCAAGACATCGCCCATGCGATCAGGGCGCGCTGGCCGGCGTCGCCGGTCATGGCCTGCAGGAGGGCTGCCGAGATTTGATTTTGATCGCGGGTGAGCGAAGGGGGCGCCTGGTTGTAGCGCTTCTTCAGGTGCTTTGCTGTCCAGTCGAGCGTTTTGTCGAGATGGCACAAGTTGCAGGCGTTCAGTCGGCCGGTGTCCAAAGTTTCCCGAACGGACGGGGATGTAATCTTGTGACTGCGAATGGCCTTGAGGAGCCCGTAGCTTGTGTGCGGCATGTGGCAGTTGTTGCAGCGGCTTCCTGTGGATTCCGGTGCGTGGATCGTGTGCGAGCGCTCGGCGAAGCGGCCCGGGTCGTGGCAGTGGAGGCAGGCTCCGTCTTCGATGGCATCGGGGCGAAGCATGTCGCTGGCCCATTCCTTCGAGGGACGATTGTCGGCACGGGATTGGTGGAGGGTATGACAGGACAGGCAGGAAAGGTCGCCGTCGGTGTAGCAACGGCTCGCGCGCATGCCGCTGAATTCGGCTCCGGACACGCGGGCCATTCCGTCCGGCCAATACATCGTGGTCCCGTCTTCGGAGAGGGAATCCGAATCTTTTGCCGGTGGTTCGTGGACCCGGTAGCGTTCGGAGAGTGCGTGGCCGGGCAGGTGAAACGGAGTGGCGCGAAAAGTGCCGCGCGGGTTGGCGTTCCCGTGGCACGCGCCGCAGATTTCCGACGCGCGGCGATGATCCAGTGAGGACGGGTTGACAATGGGATCGTCGGCAATGTTTGCCGCCGCGGGTTTTTCGCGCCGAAGGGTGACATGTTTTTTACCCGGCCCGTGACAGGCCTCGCAGGCGATGCCGAACTCGGCGACGCGGGTGGTGAATCCGAATCCCGCGTCGAAGCGGTTGTCGTTCTCGTGTCTTGTTTCCGGTCCCGTGGAGTGACAGCGGAGGCATCCGTCATTCCAGATCCCGACCCGGGTTGAGGAGCGGGCATCCGGCGGTTGCAGGAAAATCGAGGCGTGCGGAACCCAGCGTTGATCCTCCTTGAGGAAGGCGATCGGAAGAAGTCCGAGCGTGTTTGCCCGCCCGATTGGAAACCAGCCGAGCTGCATCAGGTGGGAGCCGGTGGTGAGGACGATCGGGTAGTCGCGGCGATCTCCCGGAATGGGTGAAAAATCGTCCGGCGGATTTGATACGTGAAACCAGGGGCGTCCGTCGCGCTGACTGAATTCATAGCGGCTGCCCTCCCACTCGACCGGTTGATCGATGGTCCCCATGAAGGTGTCCATCTTGGCCTCCTGGGTCATTGTGCGATGCCAGGAATCGCTCCAGGCGCGATGTTGGTTTTCATGGCACTCGACGCAGGCGGACGAGCCGACGAAGCCGTCGTGGGGTTCCTCCTTGGGCCGCATTGCAAGCAGCTCGGTGTCGGAGATCGCGATGGCCGCTTTGGCTGCGGGTGCTGGCTTTCGTAGCTCAGAAAATCGAGTAAGCAGGGCCGCTGCGCCGATCAAGACCACGCCGAGCAAAGCCAGTGGCAATCGCCGGGGAAAAGGATGTCGTGGTTTGGCCGGCATGGAGTGTTCTATTCGCGGGCGCTCCGGCCGGCGGCCCACTCGACGACCTCGTTCAGCTGGGTTTCGTCCATTTCAACGAGATGGGTCCGTTCCGGGAAGCGGCCCTCACGAACGTCGGCGACGAATTCCTTGAAGGCCGAGACCCGTTCGGAGTGAAGCCGGCGATATTCCTGGAGAAAATTCCGGTAGGCCTTCGCGTGGCGCGGAAGGCGATCGTCGTAGTCACCCAGAATATCATCCGAGAAAAGGAACTGAGTGTCGCATCCGGTTCCCGAGCCAAGGGACATGAGCAGCATGGAAGTGCTTTGGCTGAGAAAGGAGGCCAGTTGGTGTGGAACAACCTCAAGCTCGGCCGCGTAGGCACCGGCGTTTTCCAGTCGCTTCATCTGGGTGAACAGCGCCTCTGCCTCCTCCGCCGTTTTGCCGATCGCGCGGAAATTCGTCCAGGTGGCGTGACGCGGCACAAGGCCCAGATGGCCGACCACGGGAATGCCTTCGCGGGCCATGGCCTCGATGATGAAAGGACTGGCCGAGCAATAGACGGAACTGGCGCCCAGCTCCAGGGCCTTGAATCCGACCCGGATCGCCTCTTCCCGCGAGGCCAGTCCGTGCGGTGTGGAACAGGACAGAAAACTCTGCGGAGCGGCCGCGACGAGGGAAGGGAACCGGGCCTGCGCGTCGGATGTGTCGAAAGGGCTGCTCAAGATGTCCACATCAGCGGCGGCGGCGGCTGCGGCCTCGTCCGGTGATTTCACGTGGATGTGGGAGAGTTGACGCTTTCCCTTCAACTGGCGGAGATCGTGAATGGAGTATTTCTTTGTCGGGCGCATGTTGGATCGTTGAACTAACCGGCGTAGGTGAAGCTGGGGAGACCGGCGATGCCGGGCGAGGCTGCGAAAAGGCGCCCCGCGTCGGGTTCGGCAAGGCCTTTGAATTGTCCTGTCGTGATGAACAAGGTTTTCAGGTCGGGGCCGCCGAAGGCGCAGGCCGTGACGCCGGAGACGGGCAGGGGAATTCGTTCCAACTCCCTGCCGGTCGACGGATCGAAGCAGACGACCGCGCTTCCCCGGCAGAAAGCGATCCAGAGATTACCCGCGACGTCGATGGCCATCCCGTCCGGACTGGCGTCGATGTGTCCGGTATCGATGGCGACGCGCCCATTGCTGATCTCGCCGGTGCTGTTCTCGAAATCGAAGGCGCGGACTTTGCGGGTGGGCGTGTCGATATGGAAAAAGGTTCGGGTGTCCTCCGACCAACAGAGGCCGTTCGAGTTCGTGAGGCCGGGGAATTTCAGGTGCACCCGTCGCTTGGTGTCCAGCATGTAGAGGGCCGCGTCTCCCGTCTTCTTGACGGTGCTGATGGTGCCGGCCCAGAAGCGGCCGGCCGGATCGCACTTGCCGTCATTGAAGCGGTTGTCCGGCTTCTTGTCTGGTTCCGGGTCCGCAATGGGTGTGACTGCTTTTGAATCGGGATCGAGGAAAGAAAAGCCGTTGTCGCCCGCGATCACGAGGCCTCCCGCTTCTCTTGGAACCACCGCACCGACTCGTTCACCCGTGTCGAAACGGACTTCCCGGGAAGATGCCGGATCAAACTCGATGACCGAGCGACCCTCGATGTCCACGTAGAGAAGCCGATCGCGATGCCAGACGGGGCC
>JADHOF010000261.1 GCA_016779125.1 Verrucomicrobiia bacterium
CGAACATCATTTCGGTCGGACGCGACATGTCGGCGAAGATCTATGATTTCAAGACGGAGCGTTTCATCGACAACCTGACATCGATCACTCCGAAGGCGCTCAAAGGGGGGCTGATTGCCGTGGCATCGCATCCAAAACTGGAAGAGGTTCTGGTCGGCGGAGCGGACGGGGCTCCGCAGTTGTACCGGCTTCAGCGAATCGCGAAGCGGGTCATCGGTGACAATTCGAATCTCGTCCGGGAATACCCAGCGATGAAAGGGCGAATTTTCGCGGTTGACTACAGTCCGGACGGAAAACGGATTGCGGCTGGTAGCAGCCTGGACGGGAAGGGTTATCTCCGGGTTTTCAATTCCGATGTGAAGCGGGAGGTCAGCGACGAATTGAAAAAGGCCTTCGGTGAGCGGGTGGCCAGCCGGAAGGCTGCCGAGGAAAAATTGGTTCAGGAGTATCAGACCGAGGGGACGGCGTTGTTGGCGTCGGCGGAGTATGATGCCGGGGTCTACGCGCTCACGTTCAGCCCGGACGGAAGGACGCTTGCCGTGTCCGGTGCCGACGGCGTTCTGCGTCTGCTGGATTCCGGATCATTGAGGTTGAAAAAAGCTTTCGTGCCCGTGCCGTTGCCGGATGACATGGCCGCGAAGCTGGTGGGCGTTTCGGTGTCGCCTGCCTTGATCGAGGTTTCAAAACGATACGACTACGGGCAGGTGCTGGTAAGGGGCTGGCTCGCGTCCGGCGACTATGTGGATCTGACGCGCGAGGCGAAGTACTCGGCAAGCTCGGACATAGTGACCGTGTCCGAGCGAGGTTTGGTGAAACCGACCAAGAGCGGCGAAGGGTCGGTAAGCGTGTCCGTGCGAGGCTATCGCGACGACGTAAGCGTTGTGGCGAAAGGATTGGAGAAGGCTTACAAGCCGGACTATGTCCGCGACGTGATGCCGGTGATTTCGAAGCTGGGATGCAATCTCGGGACCTGCCACGGGGCGAAGGACGGGAAAAACGGATTCAAGCTTTCGCTGCGGGGATACGACCCTGTTTTCGACGTGCGCGCGTTCGCGGACGACCTTGCTGGGCGGCGGGTTAATTTTGCGCAGGCGGACGACAGTCTGATGTTGCTCAAGGCCACCTCCGCCGTGCCGCATCAGGGAGGAGGGCGCACCACCCCGGGAAGCGATTATTATAACATTGTCCGCGATTGGATCGCGACCGGGTGTGAACTGAATTTGAAATCGGCCCGAGTCAAGAGCATCGAGCTGCTGCCGGAGAATCCGGTCGTGCAGGACATCGGCGGTTCGCAACAGGTTCGCGTCATCGCCACCTATTCGAACGGTGAAAAGCGGGATGTGACCGCCGAGGCGTTTGTCGAATCCGGCAATCAGGATATTGTCAAGACAGACTCACAAGGCTTGGTCACGACGCTGCGGCGCGGTGAAGCGGCCTTGTTGGCGCGTTTTGAAGGGGCCTATGCGGCGACAACACTGACCGTCATGGGAGATCGGAGCGGGTTCATCTGGAGTGAGCCGGAAAGTTGGACCGAGATCGACCGATTGGTCGCCGCGAAATGGAAGCGAATGAAGATCCTGCCGTCGGGTCTCTGCGACGATGCCGAATTCATCCGGCGGATTCATCTCGATTTGACCGGATTGCCCCCCACCTCCGATGACGTTCGCGCTTTTCTGGCCGACAAGCGACCAAGCCGGGAAAAGCGGGACGCGGTCATCGACAGCCTTCTCGGCAACGAAGATTACGTTGATCATTGGGCGAACAAATGGGCGGATCTGTTGCAGGTGAACCGCAAGTTTCTCGGAGCCGAGGGGGCCAGGATCTTCCGGGATTGGATTCGAAAGCAGGTGAAGGACAACCTGCCATATGATCAATTCGTCCAAACCATTCTGACGGCGAAAGGCTCGAACAAGGAGAATCCGCCCGCCTCCTACTTCAAGATCCTGCGCACGTCGGAGGAGTTGATGGAAAACACCACCCATCTCTTTCTGGCCACGCGCTTCAACTGCAACAAGTGCCATGACCATCCCTTCGAGCGCTGGACTCAGAACCAGTATTATGAGACCGCCGCGTTTTTCGCGCAGGTCGGACTGAAGCGGGATCCGAAATTTCCGAAGGAGAATCTCGGTGGCACGGCGGTGGAAGGTGCAAAACCTCTCTATGAAATTGTGGAGGACCTCGCCACGGGGGACGTGAAACACGAGCGGACGGGGCTTGTGACGGCCCCGGAGTTTCCCTACTCGGCGACGGCTAGAACGGAAAAGGACGCCTCCCGTCGGGAACAATTGGCGGCCTGGTTGACCTCGCCGGACAACGAATATTTCGCCCGCAGTTACGCGAACCGGATCTGGGGTTACCTGACCGGGGTCGGCGTGATTGAACCCTTGGACGACATTCGAGCCGGCAATCCCGCATCCAACCCGGAACTGCTCGACTTTCTGACCCGCGAGTTTGTGAAGAATGATTTCGACGTGCGCAAGTTGATGCGATTGATCGTGCGCTCCCGGACCTATCAGCTGGAGATCGGCACGCACAAGTGGAACGAGGACGACAACGTGAACTATTCCCACGCCATCGTTCGCCGTTTGCCGGCCGAAGTACTCTACGACACCATTCATCGTTCATTGGGATCGGTTCCCAAGATTCCGGGCGTCAGTGCCGGCACGCGTGCGGGACAGCTTCCCGATGCCGGCATCCGGCTTGCAGACGGATTCTTTGCCAAAATGGGGCGTCCCCCCCGGGAGAGTTCCTGCGAATGTGAGCGAATCAACGACGTTCAACTCGGCCCGGTGATGGCGATGATCAGCGGTGCGACGGTCGGCGATGCGATCAGCGATCCCAATAACGCGATTGCAGATCTGGTCGCCAAGGAGAAGGACGAAGGCAAGCTGATCAACGAGATCTTTCTGCGGGTCCTGAACCGTCCGGCAAAACCGGCAGAGATCGCCGCAACCCGGAAGACGATCGCCGGAATTGCCAAGGAAGACGCGACAATCAGGGCGGAACTCGTCGCATACGAGAAAAAGCTCGCGCCAATCATGGAGAAGCGGAAACAACAGCGGGCCGAAGAGCTGGCCCAGGCTCGAAAGGAACTCGCCGACTATTCCAAGTCGATTGCCGCCCGGGAAAAGCAGCGAGCTGAGGAGCGCGAAAAGCGCATCGCCTCCGCAGACAAGGTGCTCAAAGAGTCCGAGGCAAAACTGGGCGAACGTCAGCTTGAATGGGAGAAGTCGCAAAAGCTCGATCTGGACTGGAAACCGGTGCGCGTGACGAAGGCCTCGGCGAACGCCGGTGTCAAACTGACCATCAACAAGGACGGTTCGGTGACGTCATCCGAAAAGGGTGATCGCAGCACCTACACGCTCACGGCTTCGACCGACCTCAAATACATCACCGCCATCCGGCTGGAGGCGATGGAGGACAAGGCGATGCCGCGTGGCGGGCCGGGCTGGCATTCCGATGGCAATTTCGTTTTGACCGAATTCACGGTCAAGGGACGCGAGATGGGTTCCAAGGCTGCGATGGCTTCCGTGGAGCTTGAAAAAGCGGTCGCCGATTTCGAGCAGTCGGGGTTCACTATCGGCAAAGCGATTGACGGAAAACAGGATCGCAACGGCGGTTGGGCGGTGTCGCCCCAAGGCGGCTCATCGCACTGGGCGACATTCCAGTTGAAGAAGGCGTTGAAGAACGGGAAAGGAACCGAGTTCTCGATTGAGCTGGCGCATCTCTACACCCAGAACAAGCCCTTCCGGCTCGGACGATTTCGGATCTCGGTGATTGGAAGCGACAAGCCCACCGGATTGAGCCTGCCCGAGGATTTGCTCGCGGTGGTGAAGACGCCGCGCGAAAAACGGGACAAGGTTCAGGCGAAGAGCCTCGCGGAACGCTACCGACTGCTGGACGAGTCTCTGATCAAACTGACCCGCAGTCTCGCCGACGCGAAGAAAGCCCTCGAACCGGACAAGCGATTGGTGGAAATGGAAGCCGTGGTAAAACGCTTCGAGGCTCCCTTGCCTCCGGATCCGGAGCAGAGTCGTCTCCAGCGTGCGGCGAAACTCAGCGAGGAACAACTCAAGCAGGCCCGCCTCATGGGAATGCAAGATCTGGCCTGGGCGCTCGTCAACTCGCCGGCCTTCCTTTTCAATCATTGAATATGCGGTTCAGTTCGTCAGTTTAACCAAACAGATAGGCGTCATTATGATCAGAATCCCCGGTGAACCTGGAAAAGACCTGTGCGATCCCCATCTCGGCGTGACCCGTCGCGACATCCTGCGTGTCGGCGGCTCGGCGATGCTGGGCTTGTCGCTCGGTGGAATGCTCAATCTGAAGGCTCATGCGAGCAGTGGTGGTGGCCCCGGCTGGGGCAAGGCCAAGAGCGTCATCATGGTCTATCTGCAAGGCGGCCCCAGTCATCTCGACCTGTGGGATCCCAAGGAAAATGTGCCGGACAATGTTCGCTCCAATTTCAAGAGCATTCCCACCAAGATTCCCGGTGTTCACTTCACGGAGCTCCTGCCGAATCTGGCGAAGGTGAACGACAAGTTCACCATGATGCGCTCGTTGAGCTACACGCCGAACGGCTTGTTCAACCATACGGCCGCGATCTATCAGATCATGACCGGGTACACGACCGACAAGGTGAGCCCGTCGGGTCAGCTTGAACCGCCGAGTCCGAAGGACTTTCCGAATTTTGGTTCCAACATCATCCGTCTCCGTCCCCCGACCGAGCCCATGCTTCCCTTTGTGATGCTGCCGCGCCCGCTGCAGGAAAGCAACGTGGTGGGCAAGGGCGGCAGCGCCGGCTTCCTCGGCAAGAGCTTTGATCCATACACGCTCTATCCGGAGGGGGACGACATGAACATGGAGAAGATGGACAATCTCAAGGTGGACGACCTCAAGCTGCGTCCTGACATCTTCTCGCATCGGCTGGAACGTCGAGCCAGGCTGCGTGACGACATCAATGCCGCGATGCCCGATCTTGAGAAGGCCGTCGAGCAGTACAGCGTCAACGAATACTACAAGCAGGCCATGAATCTGATCGTTTCGGGGCGTGCCCGAGACGCCTTCGACATCGGGCAGGAGCCGGAACGATTGCGGGATCGCTACGGGCGCAACACGTTCGGTCAAAGCTGCCTTCTGGCCCGGCGACTGGTCGAGTCCGGCACGCGCGTGGTCGAGGTGATCTGGCCGAAGGTTGCCAATTCGGACAACCATTCATGGGATGTTCACACGGGGCTCAATGATCGTATGAAGGACCGTTCCGCCCCCATGCTGGATCGCGGACTTTCCGCCTTGATCTCCGATCTCGATGAACGCGGCCTTCTGAATGACACCTTGGTCGTTGCTCTTGGCGAATTCGGACGCAGTCCGGAGAAGGGGGTTTCCACCTCGGGGAACAACAACAGCGCGGACGGTCGCGATCATTGGCCCTACTGCTACACCGGCATCATCGCCGGAGCGGGGGCGAAACGGGGTTACGTCCACGGAAAATCAGACAAGACGGGATCCGCCCCCCTGGAGAAGCCGGTGCATCCCACGGAGCTTCTGGCATCGATCTATCATTCCTTCGGGATCAACCCTGAAACCGTCGTGTTCAATCACCTCAACCAGCCCCGTGAGCTCGTGAAGGCGCAGGCGGTCACCGAGCTTTTTTCCTGAAGTGCCCATTGAAGCGAATACGGCCCGCAGTTGAATCTTCCAAAACTGGATTCACGACTTCGGCAAAAACTTGGACAATTTACCCATGGCCCGCTAAAACGCCGGTCGCTTTCACCGAACAAAACATGAAGAAGCAAACACTGTTGTTGGGAACCCTCACCGCCGCCGTCATGGTTTCCGCCAATGCCACGGCTGCCAAGATCGACTTCAAGAAGGACGTCGCTCCGATTTTCGAAAAG
>JADHOF010000262.1 GCA_016779125.1 Verrucomicrobiia bacterium
TGGTCGGCAAGATACCGGGACTCAACGCCTACCGCCTCGAATTCCCCTACGACAACGCCATGTTTCTCGGCCGCGACGCCCTCCTGCGGGACGACAACGTCGCCGGAGTCGATTTCAACTACCGAGCAAACCCTCCCCCGGCCGCGACCAGCTTTGCCGCCACCTCCCGGTCTCTCACCATCAAACCCGGCATCGGGCCCGCGACCGGACGGGTCATCATCGGACTCGTCGACACGGCCGTTCAGTTGGATGCCCCGAACTCGGCTTTTCTTCTCAAGCCCATCTCCGTGGCGGGCACGAGCGTTTCGAGCGGCGAAATCCCAACCCACGGCACGTCGATGTTTGAATCGCTGCTGCGGGGCCTGGAAGCTTCCCGCACCGGAGTCAACGAAAGTTCCCTCCGCATTCTCCCGATCGATGTCTACGGACCCGGAGAATCCACCACCACCTTCAACATGGCCAACGGGGTCATCGCGGCGCTCGAGAACGGCGCGACGATCATCAACATCAGTTCCGGCAGCTCATCGGACAGCGAACTGCTGCATTCCGCAATCCGCGCCGCCGCCAACCTGAATGTCACCGTGATCGCCTCCGCGGGCAACGCCCCGACCACCGATCCGGTGTATCCGGCCGCCTGGCCGGAGGTCTTCGCGGTCACCGCAGGGGAACGGGACGGCACCATCGCGGACTTCGCCAACCGGGGGACTTTCGTCGACGTGGTGGGCCCCGCCGCAACCGTGGTGGATTACAGCGACTCCCGATACCTCGTCACCGGCACGTCGCCGGCCGCCGCCTACATTTCGGGCCTTGCCGGCGGGTTGGCGGAGTCGGCGGGAGCCTCACCCGAAGCCATCAAGGCAGGCCTCATGAACGGTCTCGCACCCGCTCCGAAGTCACCTTGAAGTCCCGCGCAGTCGCGTCGTTTCCACAGCCACCCATCGGGCTTCAGGCAGAATGAACTTCTTCACCTTCACACTGGTTTCCCGTGCCCCGAAATCTTTCAGGATCAATTCCGCCAGCTCCACCGCCAGCTTTTCGATCAGCTTCCAACTTCGTCCTTCCCCGAAGCACAAAATCCGCCGCGACACGGAGTAATAATCAATCGTCGCGTCCAATCCGTCCGTCCGGGCTGCCAGTTCGAAATCGTGCCGCATGCGCACGCACACCAACAGCCGCTGGGATTGCGCCCGCTCCTCGTCGGGAACACCGACGTGGAACCGGACCTCCAAGTCTTCAATTTCAATCCAGTCCATCCTCAAGTTTTTCACCAAAGCCCGCCTCAATCCGCCAGTTCAGCAAGCAAGCGCCGACTCGGTCCGTTCAGGTTCTCTTCCGTCGCGGCTTTCACCTCCACCCACTTCCATTCCTCCGCTTCGGCGTTCAGCAAAACCTCCTGCAACCCGGGTGCCGTGCAACAGTAGTTCAGCAGAATGAAATGGGCGGACTTGAAGTACTCCTCCGGCTCGATCACGTCCTGCACATGGACCAACAGCGGCCGCGTCACGTCGAGGTTGGTCTCCTCCTTGACCTCCCGGATCAACGCCGCTTCCACCGACTCCCCGCGCCGGACCTTGCCGCCGGGAATCCCCCACATGCCGGACCATTTTTCGGAACGCACCAGGAGCACCCTGCCGGCGTCGTTAAAGATCGCCGCCCCCACGGTCACCACGGGGCCTTCCACCGCCGTATCGACCACGGTCATCGGCAGCCGCATCCCGCCCGCCTGCATCAACTCTCGCAGATCCCCGAGATGCGCGACCATCACGTCCGGCTCGGCGGCCCTCAACTGATGCGCCTTGTTGTAACCGGTCAAGACCGCGCAGGAACGAACGCCACCGCACTTCGCCGTCTCGATGTCGTGCTCCATATCGCCGATGAACAGCGTCTCCGCCGGATTCAGATCGTGCGCCTTCAGGATATCGGCGATCTTGCTCCGTTTGTCGCGGACGCCCAGATACGGATGCTCGATAAAGGGAGCAAAACCCGTCTTCTTCGCCTGGGTCGCGTAGTGCTCCTCCACCACCGAACTCAGCAGAAAGGTGCGGACGTGACGGTCCCGGCAGAATCGCAAAAACTCCCGCGCATGCGGCAAGGCTTCCACCGTGTCCTGAAACCGCCGAAAGCTCGTGTGGAACCATTCCTCCAGCTGCGGCATCGCCTGCTCCGGCAGACGACGCTTGTAAAACCCGTCGAACGGCAGCTGAAACTCCGTCCGGAAATCCTCCAACGAAAGTTCCTCGACGCCCGCGTTGCGAAACACCTCGTTGGTCGCCCTCCATACGGCCGGCAGGTCATCGACCAAGGTTCCCGACCAATCAAAAATAATGTTCCGGATCTTCACGCTTCGGCGACGGCCGGCGCGTCTTCAGACGTCCCGGCCGGCTCGTGTTTCACATCAACCAACTTCACGGCGGCAATCAGCGCGGCGACGATTGAAATCCCGCCGCAGACCAGATAAGGCAAGTCCTGACGGTATTGAAACGCCGCCCCCGCAAAAACAGGACCCGCGATCCGCGCCAGACTTCCCGCACTCTGCGCCACCCCGATCGTGGCTCCTTGCTCTGAAGCCGGAGCATTGATCGAGATCATTCCGAAGATCGGCGCGCGGGCCATGCTGGAGCCCACCGCCAGCCCGCCCAACACGGCGAGAAACGGCAGCCATTCCCGCGCGAATGGAAGCGGGCCGAGACTGAGCCCCGTCAAGGCGAGCGAGATCACTATCAACTTCTTCTCACCAAACATCTTCACAAGGCGCCCGATCGCCCCGCCCTGCACCATCGCACCGACAAAACCGGCGAATGCGAACAGATAGCTCACGGTCTGCGCATCCTTTTCCGTCGTGGCGTCCAGCGAGAAGTTGTTCTGCACCAACCAACCCAGTGTGGTTTCGAAGGTTGAAAAACAGAACGTCGCGAGAAAAAACAAGCCGACCAACAATCCCACCTGCGGCTGCCGCAACACATGGGCGATTTGCGCGAAATGCGGTCGCTGCGGAACAGCCCCGACCGATCCGCTTCGACTCTCCCTCAACTTCGCCAACGCGTAGAGAAAGGCCAAAAAGCAAAATCCGGCGGCCACCCACCCCGGCCCGCTGCGGCCAAGGCGCAACGATTGGGCTCCGACGACAGGCCCCAGGATAAAGCCGAGCCCGAACGCCATGCCGATCAAGCCCATGCTCTTGGAGCGTTTCTCGGGAGGCGTGATATCCGCCATGTAGGCCTGCGCCACGGAAATATTCGCCCCCATGACTCCCGCCAGCAGCCGGGAACCGAGGATCACCCAAAGCGCGTACTGCTTCATCTCCCCGTCCAAGGCCGAGGCGACGCCGAAAATCAGATACGAGATCGTCGAGCCAGACAGGCCGATCAGGATCACCGGCCGCCGCCCGATCCTGTCCGACAGGCGTCCCCAGAACGGTGCGAAGACAAACTGCATGGCCGAGAACGAAGCCATGATCAGCCCACCCAGGACCGCGCTCGCCCCGTAATGCGTGCTGTAGATCGGAATAAGCGGCAACACGATACCGAACCCGATCAGGTCGATAAACACGGTGAGAAAAATGATCGCGATCGAAGGCTTGTTCATGCGCAAAGGCGCGGACGCTACCGCAGCCCCTCCCGCCCCGTCAGCCAAAAAGCCAACCCGCGACCGGACACTCCGCAATCGGCCAAAAATTGTTGCGTTCCCGCCAGACTCCGACGTTGGCAAAACCGGCTGCGGCGCTAGCCTCCACCCATGAGCGCAATCGGAGAAAATCCACCCACCAACAAATCCATCACCACGTGGGTGCAGGAAGTCGCCGATCTTACCCAACCCGACAACATCTTCTGGTGCGACGGATCCCCCGAGGAAAAAGCCAATCTCACCGAGTTGGCTGTCGAAACCGGAGTGCTTCGCCCCCTTAATCAGGACAAATGGCCCGGCTGCTACTACCACCGCTCAAACCCCAACGATGTCGCCCGGGTTGAGAATCTGACCTTCATCTGCACCGAACAGGAGGAGGACGCAGGGCCCACCAACAACTGGATGGACCCCGTCGCGATGCGCGCAAAGCTTGAAGGCATTCTAAAAGGCTGCATGAAGGGCCGCACAATGTACGTCGTGCCCTACCTGATGGGGCCGCCGGGATCGCCGATGTCCCGCGTCGGCGTTGAAATCACCGACTCCGTCTACGTCGTCCTTTCCATGCGCATCATGGCCCGGATGGGACGCCCCGCCCTCGAACACCTGGGTGACGGAGACAACTTCAATCGCGGCATCCACAGCATGCTCGATATCAATCCGGAACGCCGCTACATCGCGCATTTCCCCCAGGAGAACGCCATCATCTCCGTTGGCTCAAACTACGGCGGCAACGTCCTGCTCGGAAAAAAATGCCTGGCGCTCCGCCTCGCCTCCTTCTGGGGCAGGAAGGAAGGCTGGATGGCCGAGCACATGCTCATCCTCGGCCTGGAGTCACCCGAAGGCAAAAAGACCTACGTCGCCGCGGCCTTCCCAAGCGCCTGTGGAAAAACCAACTTCGCGATGCTCATTCCGCCCGAACGTTTCAAGGGCTGGAAGGTGTGGACAGTCGGCGACGACATCGCCTGGATGTCGCCCGGCACCGACGGGCGACTCTGGGCGATCAACCCCGAAGCCGGCTATTTCGGCGTCGTGCCCGGCACGAACAATCATTCGAACCCGAATGCGATGAAATCACTGGCCCGGGACACCGTCTTCACCAACGTCGCGATCACCGACGACGGCGACGTCTGGTGGGAGGGCAAGGACAACCCCCCTCCGGCAAAGCTCACCGACTGGCAGGGAAAACCATGGAAACTCGGCTCCGGAACGAAAGCCGCCCATCCAAACAGCCGCTTCACCGCGCCCATGGAGAACAACCCCATGCTCGCGCCCGAGGTCAACGATCCCCAAGGCGTCCCGATCAGCGCCATCATCTTCGGCGGTCGCCGGTCCACCACGATTCCGCTCGTCTACCAATCTTTCAACTGGCTGCACGGCGTCTACGTGGGAGCCACAGTGGGCTCCGAAACAACGGCCGCCGCCACCGGTGCCGTCGGCCAGATTCGCCGCGATCCCATGGCCATGCTGCCCTTCTGCGGCTACAACATGGGCGACTACTTTGTCCACTGGATCCGCATGCGCAAGCTGCTCAAAACCCCTCCCCGCATCTTCCACGTCAACTGGTTCCGCAAAGACGACGAGGGCAACTTCCTCTGGCCCGGATTCGGCGAAAACATGCGCGTGCTCAAATGGATCGTGGATCGCTGCGAAGGCCGCGGCCACGCCAACGAAACCTCCCTCGGCTGGGTCCCCGGCCCCGGTGACTTCGACCTGGAGGGCCTGCCTGGATTCACCGAGGAGAAACTCGCGCAGGCGCAGCATTTCAGCGATGACGAATGGCGTCGTGAAGTCCTCCAGCACGATGAGCTGTTCTTCAAGCTCTACGGCCATCTCCCGAAGGAAATCATCTTCCAACGCGAACTGCTCGTCGCCCGATTGTAGTTTCCGCGAACGAGTCCGAGAGATCGCGAACGATGCAGCGCTCGATGCCCATCTGTAACACGGACAAGCTGGAGCCCGGCATGACCGTGAAATTCGTATACCGCGTCGATGGCGTCGCCCGTGAAGGCTTCGCGGCGAACTTCGGCGGCCGCCTCGTCGCCTACGAAAACACCTGCAAGCACATCCCCGTCCCGCTCGACTACGACGACAACCAGTTTTTCACCCCGGACGGTGAACACTTCGTCTGCACGACCCACGGCGCCGTCTACCATCCCCTCAGCGGCCAATGCCTGGCAGGACCCTGCGCCGGGGCGAAACTGACCAAACTACACGCCACCAAAATCGACGACGAGGTCTGGGTGAAACTCCCAAACGAAACAGAACCCCCA
>JADHOF010000263.1 GCA_016779125.1 Verrucomicrobiia bacterium
GGGGGTAGCATTTTGGCGCTCATGCGTGGTTCTCAGAAGGTTGTCTCGGTTAAGAACAACCAACCGGCGTCGCGGTCAAATGCTTTTTTTGAGGCGATGTTGCAGAGTGTTTCAGGTTGTTGCAGGTGCTTAAAAAAAAGTGCCGGACGTTGATGCGTCCGGCACAATCTTACCATGCCCTAACGGCCACTCAGTCAACGTTGAATCTTGTTTTCAATGAAACAAAGACACAACGCTTGAATCACTTGGGGAGATGTTGATTCAGCTCTTCAATCGGCGAAGAAGGTTGTCGCAATCGCTAGCTTTGATCCTGCAACACTTGGTATTGCCGATGAATTGGAACGGCAATTCTCCTCTGCGCCGCAGGCGATATAGAGTTGTCCGGCTTATGCCCAGATAAATGCAGGCTTCTCTAATCGTAAGAAGGCGATCTTCTGCTTGAAACTGATTATGTATTCTTGAGTTCGATTCTGGTTCTGTCACTAATAATATATGAATGGGAGCTTTTTATGATATGTGTCCAACTGGGACGCATATCATGTCTATACTCCAGCCTAGCATGAAAAATGCGGTTACTTAAGAAGGCATTTTTCCTGCTCCGTCTTGATAAATTGTCAAAGACCTTCCGCGACGAGCGCGCACAATATCCCAGTGGGACAAGCACCTTCAAATGTGCTCAATTCAAAAAGCCATAAACGGCTGGCGTTCGATGCCGCTGAATTGGGGGCATCGGGCGGTTTTCTCTCCGCCAACACTCAATCACATCGCACAGCTGTATCAGGGCTGTCAAACCGTTTTGAAATCTGCCTGCGGTGTGTCTCGTGAAGGTGATGGCTCTGAAAGAGCGACTGTGGAGGTGTTCTATTTCGTCGACGCCGGTAGCCCATCGAAACCGCCCACGAGCCGCTGTTGAAGGATTCAGGCTGAAGTGGTGTCGGCACGCCCGATTGTGCGGCGTCGAGTTCGTTCATCCTTGCTGGGGAAGTCTGGTCGCCGCTGTCGGAGCTATTTCCCGTCGAGAATTGCCGGGAGAGTTTGATGAAGGCGCGAGACCGGCCGGCGGACCTGGTGACTCGGGAAGGGAGGCTGGAAAGTGCAACCAAAGTGCAACCAACAGTTTCCGTGCGACGTGCGTCTGATTCTGGAAATCGCTGTAACCTATTGAAAATCAACAGGTTGAAGGTGGTGCCAGAGGCGGGATTTGAACCTGCGACCAAAGGCTTATGAGTCCTCTGCTCTACCACTGAGCTACTCTGGCATTCGCGAAAGCGAGCGGGAATAAGAGCGCAGTCGAGGGGGCTCGACAAGCGTTTTTCGCCGGTCAGAGGATCTCGTGTTCGACCTGGCGGACGGTGGCGATGAAGCGCCGGACGAGGTCGGCGTCCTTGCGGCCTTTTTCGATTTCAACCCCGCTGGCGACATCCACGGCATAGGGCCAGGTTTCATGGATGGCTTCGGCGACGTTTTCGGGATTGAGTCCGCCGGCGAGGATGATCGGCTTGCCTTCGTCCTTGGCCTGCCGGGCGAGATCCCAGTTGAAGATCATTCCCGTGCCGCCCGGAATGTCGGCCTCGTAGCTGTCGAGCAACAAGGCGTCGACGTTGTATTGGGCCAGCTCGCGCAGGGTTTGGGAGCCCTGCATGCGGAAGGCTTTGATGACCTTCATGGGGGCGAAGCGGGCGCAAAATTCGGGCGTTTCGTCGCCGTGAAACTGGAGGGTGTTGATGCCGGTCTTTTCCACCGTGGCGCGGATGGTTTCTTCGGTGGCATTGACGAACAGGCCCACGCGGGCGACGAAGGGCGGGAGGTGGCGGGTGATCTCGGCGGCCCGGTCCAGAGGCAGAAAGCGGGGGCTGGGCTCGTAGAAGTTCAATCCGAGCGCGTCGGCGCCGGCCTCGACACAGGCCATGGCATCCTCGATGCGCGTGATCCCGCAGATTTTCACCTTGATGGCCATTGGCGCGGAAATATGCCGGCGTGGTTCTTCCGGGCAAACAAAAATGCGGCGTCGGATTTTGGGTGGCGGACCGTTGGGTGTCGGAATAGGATCGCGGCTTCCATGAGAATATTGCCGCTGCTTGTTTGTCTGATGTTTTTCGGCGCGCGTGACGCCGATGCCGCCAAGAAGCCAAATGTCCTGTTCATCGCGATCGATGATCTGAACGACTGGGTGGAGCCGCTCAAGGGGCATCCCTTGGTCAAGACGCCGAACATGAACCGGATCGCGGCCGCGGGGACGACGTTTCAGAACGCGCATTGCCAGTCGCCCCTTTGCAATCCCTCCCGCACGAGTCTGCTGTTGAGCAAGCGCCCGACCTCGACGGGCATCTACGGACTCAAGCCCTACGTCCGCACCCTGCCGGAATACAAGGACGCGGTGTCGCTGCCGCAATGGTTCGCGCGTTCGGGCTATCGGACCTATTCGACCGGGAAGATCTGGCACGGCGGCTATCCCATCGGCAAGGAACACCGCGCGAACGAGTTCCACGAATGGGGGCCTCCTCCGAGCGGCAAACCTTTTCCAGGCAAGAAACTGGTTGAAACCCCGTTCGGGAATCATCCCTTGGTGGATTGGGGAACCTTCGACCACAAGGACGAGGACAAAGGAGACTACAAATGCGCGACATGGGCCGTTGAAAAACTGAAGGCGATGCCGGACGACCAACCCTTCTTTCTGGCCTGCGGGTTCTTCCTGCCCCACGTGCCGTGCTTCGCGACCCAGAAGTGGTTCGACCTTTATCCGGATGACGATTCAGTCCTGCCCCCCGTGTTGTTAAACGATCGAGACGACACGCCCTTTTTCTCGTGGTATCTCCACTGGTATCTGCCCGAGGTCCGTCTTTCCTGGCTGAAGGAGGTGAAGCAATGGCGGAATCTGGCGCGCTCCTATCTGGCCTGCGTAAGTTTTGTTGATCATCAGGTCGGTCGACTGCTCGACGCGCTGGAGGCGAGCGGCAAGAAGGATAACACGGTGATCGTGCTCTGGTCGGACCACGGCTGGCACATCGGTGAGAAGGAGATTTCGGGCAAGAACACCCTGTGGGACGACGGCACACGGGTCCCTCTGATCTTCGCGGGCCCCGGAGTGGCCAAGGCCGCCAACTGCGCGAAGCCTGCCGAGTTGTTGGATATTTATCCGACGCTGATCGAACTGTGCGGGCTGAAGAAGAAGGACGGGTTGGAGGGAATCAGTCTGGTGCCGCAGTTGAAAAACGCGATGGCGCCGCGCGAACGTCCGGCGATCACATCCCACAACAAGGGGAATCACGGGATCCGGAGCGAAAACTGGCGTTACATCCACTATGCCGACGGCAGCGAGGAGCTGTACGACATGGTGAAGGACCCCAACGAATGGACCAATCTGGCCGGAGACAAGAAATACGCGGCGATCATGGAAGAACACCGGAAATGGCTGCCCAAGGTCGATCTGCCGCCCGCCCCGGACAGCGCCGCGCGCATCCTGACCTACGATCCCGCGACGAAAGAGGCGATCTGGGAAGGCAAGAAGATCGACCGCGCGGAGTTCGTGCGTTGAGGGGCCCCTCCGATCAGAACCCGGCTGGGCGAAGCGGACCGGCCGGAAGATGGTGAGCCACCCGGGAATCGAACCCAGATCTAAGGTTTAGGAAACCCTTGTTCTATCCGTTGAACTAGTGGCCCAGAGGCGGGGACTTTATTGGTTTTTCGTCCCCGCCTTCAAGCCACGAAGTCCGCCTTGTCACCCGTTTTTGTCACCTCTCATCTTCATCCGTGGATGAGGTCTCGATTTCCTTTTGCAGTGAGGGGTGTCTCCAACACGTCCACCGAGGCATCCGTTGCTCTATTTTTGCCTCGCCGCGCTTGACCGTCTTTCCCCTCGCGATGACCCGACCCTTGGTGAAGTAGGCCTCCTTTCTGATCTGCGACTTCACGTCCCATCTGGCGCTGTTCGGTCCCGACTCTGCGATTGTGCGGGGTGATTGGGGAGGGTAGCGTCGAAGACTTTATGACTCGCCGAACGGATCAACGCCGCGTGCTGCTTGTCGATGACAGCCGGGTGACGCGCAATCTCCAGAAGGCGACGTTGCTGGCGGCGGGTTATGCGGTCGTGGATGTGGATTGCGGTGAGGCGGCCCTGGCGGAGATCGGGATTGCCGAGGGGCCTCCGGGCGGCGGGGGGCACGGGTTTGAACTGGTGCTGCTCGACAACATGATGCCAGGGCTGAGCGGTCCGGACGTGTTGCGGCGCATTCGCGAATTTTACTCCCGGGTGGAGCTGCCCGTGATCATGGTGACGGCGCGCGACGAGTCGGGTGACATCGTGAACGCCCTCAAGGCGCAGGCCAACGACTACGTCATCAAGCCGATCGATTTTCCCGTGCTGCTGGCGCGCATGGAAACGCATATCGGCTTCAAGAAATCCCACGAGGATCTGCGCAATTCGCATCGCTCGTTGATCCACGCCGCGAAGATGGAGAGCGTCGCCCATCTGGCGGCGGGTGTGGCGCATGAGATCCGCAATCCGCTGGCCCAGATCCAGATGAGCGTCGATGGGGCGATGATGGCCCTTGGGGATGAAGCCAAGATGGCGAAGGAGTTTCTGGGCATGACGATCGAAGCCGTGGAGCGGGCGGAGGGGATCATTTCGGAACTGGTCAACTATTCGAGTTCGGCGAGCCTGAAGCTGGCGAAGGCGGATCTGAACGATTTCGTCAGCGAAACGCTGGAGCTGATGACCGAGGAATTTGAGGGCCACGCCACCCTTGTGAAGCGGGAGCTGGCGGCGGAGCCTCCGATGGCATTCATTTCACCGGAGGAACTTCGGCAGGTGTTGCTGAACCTGCTCCTGAATTCGCTTCAGGCGATGGCGACGGGGGGCACGGTCACGATCCGGACCGGCGTTCGAGTGGTCGAGGGATTGGTTGCCGTTGAGGGGGCGCGGACGGGGGCGCGGGTGCGCAACGGGGACGAGGCGGCTTTTGTTGTAGTGGAGGACAACGGGCCTGGAATCGCCGAAGGGGATCTCTCGAAGGTGTTCGACCCGTTTTTCACAAGCAAGGCGACCGGCCGCGATCACGGGAAAGGACTGGGGCTGACCGTCGCGCGGCAGTTGATCGAGCTGCACGGCGGCGCGATCGAGTTGGAGAATTCCTCTCCGGGGCTGCGGGCAACGTTGTTGTTGCGCGTGAACGAGACGGCCATGTTGTGACGGAGGTTGAACGGACCGATCGCGGGCGGAGTCCGAAGACGTCGGGAAGCAGTATGAAGCGGGGAGACCAAAGTCGAAGATTGCGGGCGAAGATCGTCGTGTTTTCGGCGGTCGGCATGCTTGTGTTCGGCCTGGCGATCGCGGTCACGACGATCCTGCCCCTGTATCGGCATTTGCGAAAGGGGGTGGAAACGTCGCTCGAGTATTCGGCGCGGCTGAAGGAGTATTCGATGGCGCAGTACGCGGATCTGATCCGCGGTGTCGCCTCGCAGATCACCAGCCGGACGAAGGCGCGTGAAAAACTGGATGCCTTCAATCGGGGGGAGGTTGATGCCGACGAAATCCGGTCGTTCAGCCTGCCGATTCTGGAGGACGCCGTTCGTCGTTCGGACGGCCTCGTGACCGGCATCACCCGGCTTGGCCGGGACGGACGGCCCGCGGTGGCGACCGGAGTCGAGATACCGGAATCCGCCTGGCCGCCGGCGGGAGGCAGGAACTCGGTGATCGCGGGGCCGGTGACTTTGGGCGGGGAGGAACAGATGCTCGTGAGGGCGCTGATCGAGGATAGGAAGGGACACGTGGTGGGGACGGACATCCTGGCGTTCCGCACCAAGATATTGTCCCAGTTGACGCGGGACGACTACGGCCGAGGTGGTGA
>JADHOF010000015.1 GCA_016779125.1 Verrucomicrobiia bacterium
TCAGCGGACTACAGGAGCGATGGCCGACCCTTCAGCCGGCGATCGAGTATTTGGATCTCAAGAAATTTCCGAACCTCGAGAACGAAACAAATTTCGTCGGCTACGTGGCGCGCAAGTACGCGGGCCAAACCTTCGACCTCTTTTTCTTTGTGGACGCCCCAGCCTTGCAGGCCGCCCAGCTGCATCCCTACCTGGTCGGCGACAAACCGGTTGTTTACTGCGGAGTCGATGAGACGGCGCTCGAAGAGCCGAACGTGCTGACCAATATCACCGGAGTCGTCGAGGCGGTTGATGTGAAGGGGAATCTGCGTCTGATCCATCGCCTGATGCCGGCGCTGGAGGAGATCCACTTCCTCGGAGGCAGATCGCAGTTTAGAACTGTGACGAATTCGATAAGGGAGATTTTTGGCGGGCGCGAGTTGATGGTGGAATATTTGCCCAGAATGCCGCTGCCCGAGCTCTTGGAATATGTCTCCGCGCTGCGGCCCGGCGCGGTGCTGCTCCAACACGGCTTTCAGACGGATGATCAGGGGAGGCTCGTGCCTCCGGAGTTTCGGATTGAACTGACGCGCCGCTCCTCTGTGCCGCATTTCGTTCATTATGAGATGGGGCACGGCATCGGTCTGGGCGGACGGATGCTTTCCGCCTTTGAGCACGGCCGGCAGGCTGCCGGCCTGGGTCTGAGGGTGCTGGATGGTGAACCGGCGGGCTCCATACCACCGTTGCGGGGAGAGGAGGCGATTCACGTTCTGTTCGATCACGGGCAGTTGAAACGTTTCGGAATCGACGAGTCGAGTCTGCCGCCGGATGCCGTGGTGCTGAATCGGCCGCCGTCCGTGTTGCGTCGTTACCGCAACGGGCTGTTCGCCTTGGCGGGCTTCACGGCCGGCTTGTTGGTGCTTTCGGTTTTCCTGATTCGCTCGAACCGGCGCCGAAGGGCGTTGTTTGAGCAGGCGTCGGACGCAATTTTCGTCACGGATCTGAGGGCGGTGATTGTGGATGTCAACGCGACTGCGTGCGCGATGTTCGGATATTCACGGAAGCGTCTGCTTGGCCTGTGTTTCAGCGAGCTGGTCGAGCCCGGGGACCTCGAGCGCCGGCCCCTCGGGTTGGAGGATGTGCTGACGGGTCAGCCGCTACGTTCCCGGCGGCGATTGTTGAGGGCGGATGGTTCGGTGATTGTCGCGGATTGCAACACGAGCCGCCTTCCGGGTGGTCTTTTGCAGGGAATTATTCGCGATGTCTCCGAACGCGAGGCCGCGGAGCGCAGGGTGCAGGAAAGCGAGGAACGTTTTCGAACCGTGGCTGAGTCCGTTGAGGAGATCGTCTATGAATGGCGGCCGGATACTGATTCGATCTGGCGGACGGAAAACGCCGGCGCGATGCTGGGTTACCCGCCCGATGAGATCGAACTGACCGGGAGATGGTGGCTGGATCGGATTCATCCCGACGATGCGAAGGGGGCGACGCGGGAAATCGGCAAGGCTTTGGCGGACGGGAATTCGTTTTCCCTCGAGTACCGCGTCCGGCATCGGGACGGAAGTTACGTGCATGTGTGGGACAAGGGGCGGGTGTTCAGGGATGGGGAGGGTCATGTCACCAAGGTGATCGGCGGAACGACGAATCTGACGGAACGACGGCATCTGGAGGCGCAGGTGCGACAGGCCCAGAAGATGGAGGCGATCGGAACGCTCGCCGGCGGCATTGCCCACGATTTCAACAACATCCTTTCCGGTGTCTTGGGCAACGCCGAGCTGGCGCGATTGGATCTGCCGGACGGGCATCCGGTGCACGGCGCCTTGGATCAGATCCTGAAGGCGACCGACCGGGCCCGCAGCCTCATCAATCAGATCCTTACCTTTGGACGAAGGGGAGAGGAGCCGCACCAGAGCGTCGATCTCGCGTTGTGCATTCGCGAGGCGCATCGACTGCTTCGATCGACCATTCCGATGAATGTCGAGGTGACCTTTGACTGTCCCGCCGTGTTGCCGCCGGTGGTGGCGGATCAGACGCAGATCTACCAGTCGCTGATGAACCTCGCCACGAATGCGTGGCAGGCGATGGAAGCGGAATCGGGCCGGATTGAAATCAGCGCGCGTCCGGCATCCGTCGACGAGGCGGTGGCTCAGCGCGTGGGGGATCTGCGGGCCGGGCCGCACCTGTTGATTCAGGTGCGCGATACCGGACCCGGGATGAGCGCCGAGATTCGGGATCGGGTATTCGAGCCCTTCTTCACGACCAAGGTTCAGGGGCGTGGCACGGGGTTGGGATTGGCCGTGGTGCACGGCATCGTTCGGAGTCATCACGGAGCGATCACGATCGATACGGCTCCGGGTCAGGGGGCAACCTTCTCGATCTACCTGCCGATCGCGGATTCGCCCGCGGCGCCCGAACGAGCGGTGTCCGAGGCACCGCCGGCGGGCGAAGGGCGTCGCGTCATGTTTGTGGACGACGAGCCGATGTTGCTGAGCACGGGCAGCCAACTGCTCCGGCATCTGGGCTACGAGGTGGACACATTCTCCGATCCCGCCGCCGCGTTGAAAGCCTTCGAGGATCGGACTGATTGGGACGTGGTCGTGACCGACCTTTCGATGCCGGGAATGACAGGTGTGGAGTTGGCCGCCCGCTTGAAGGCCGTTCGAGAGGTGCCGATGGTCCTCATGAGCGGCTATCTGGGCGACGGGGATGCCGAAGATTACCGGGACAAGGGCTTCCAATTGGTGCTGCAAAAGCCTCTGGGCCACGAAGCTTTGGGGCGCGCGTTGGGAAGTGTTTTCGGGAGCCGAAGCGAATGAGGCCTTCGCGCTCGACATTGCGGGAGGTTTCACAAGGCTAGCCCCCGCATGCACGAAGTGTTGTTTGAAGTGCTTGGAGCCAAGGTCACCGGCTGGAAACTGTTCGGTTATTGCGGCGTCGTCCTGTTCGCCGGTCGATGGGTTGTGCAGATGGCGGCTTCACGGAAGGCGGGGCGGCCGGTTGTTCCCAGGCTTTTCTGGGTGATGAGCGTCGCCGGCAGCCTGATGTGCCTGCTTTATTTCGTTTGGGGCAAAAATGATTCCGTGGGCATTCTCGGGTATCTTTTTCCCACGCTTGTCGCCTGCTACAACCTTTACCTGGATATGCGAGTCCGGCCGGCAGAAAGCGGTCTGGAGGAAAAGTCCCCATGAGGAGGCTTCACCCTTGAACGGGCTTCCTTGCCGTCGCTACAGTCCCGCAAACGAATCCCGGTTCGCCTCGGTGCACCACAACCCCCCAATCCCACTTCCCGGCGCGTGAAAATATTTAGCGGCAACTCGAACAGGTCTCTCGCGAACAAGATCTGCGAAAACATCGGCATCCCGCTCGGCAACTGCGCCGTCACGGCCTTTCCGGACGGGGAATCGTTCGTGAAGATCAATGAGAACGTGCGGGGCGAGGACGTGTTTCTGGTGCAATCCAGCTGTCCACCCACAAACCATCATCTGATGGAACTGTTCATCATGATGGACGCTTTCCGGCGCGCGAGCGCCAGCCGGATCACGGCGGTGATGCCCTTTTACGGTTACGCGCGGCAGGATCGCAAGGACCAGCCCCGCGTGCCGATCACCGCGAAACTCGTCGCCAATCTGCTCGTCGCCTCGGGAGCGTCGCGGGTGTTGACGCTGGATCTTCACGCCCAGCAGATACAGGGCTTTTTCGACATTCCGGTCGATCATCTCTATGCCTCCCCGGTCACGTTCGAATACCTGAAAAAGAAGAACATTCCGGATCTGGTCGTTGTGAGTCCGGATGTCGGCGGGCTCAAGATGGCCAACGCGTACGCCAACATGCTCGGTGCCGACCTTGCAATCGTCGCGAAACGGCGCAAGAGCGCCACTGAGGTTGAGGCGGACGCCATCATCGGAAAGATCGACGGCAAAAACGCGCTGATTGTCGATGATCTTACCGAAACCGCCGGCACGGTGGTGCAGGCCGCTGAAATCCTTAAAAATGGCGGTGCGAAGAGTGTGATCGCCTGTATTTCGCATGCGCTGCTGAACGACCTCGGCATTGAAAGATTGCAGAAATCTTGTCTTGACGAGTTGATCACCACCGATACGATCCCGCGCCCTGCCATCGAAGGCGTCCATATCACGACGCTTTCTGTCGCGGGTCTGCTTGCTGAAGCCATCAAGCGGATACACAACAATTCATCAGTCAATTCGTTGTTTGAGTTTAAGGGCGGCAGGACCAGCTAGGGCGAGTGCCCGGTTGGCCGGCCGAAGTAGAATTTAACCATGCAGTCCGTACCATTAGCCGTTAAGCCACGGTCCGCCATCCGGCGCACCGCCCTCAAAGCAGTCCGCGCCGAAAATCGGATTCCCGCCGTTATCTACGGTGCGGTCGCCGAGCCTCAGGCCCTGTCCATCGACAGCCGGACCTTTACCGACCTGCTACATCATCACGCCTCCGAGCACCTTCTGGTGAAGCTCACCGTCGAGGGCGACGAGCGTTCCGAGCGCATGGCGCTGCTCAAAGATGTGCAGCACAACCCCCTTACCCGCCAGGTTTTGCACGTCGATTTCCATGAAATCGTCGAAAACGCACCTGTCACCATGTCCATCCCGGTTGCGAGTCGCGGTGAGGCCGTGGGCGTGAAGCTGGGTGGCGGTCTTCTGGAGCGCGTGCTGCAGCAGGTCAAGGTGCGCGGTTTGGTGAAGGATATTCCCGAAGTGCTGGTGGTGGACGTGACCGCGCTGGACTCCGGCGCGACCATGCATATCGGCGAGTTGCCGCCCATTCCCGGCGTTGAATTTCTCGGCAGTCCCTCGAATCCGGTCTTCACCGTTTCCGGCAAGAAGGCCCGCGCGACTGCCGAAGGCGAGGGAGAAGCCGCTGCTGCCGCCCCTGCGGCAAAGAAGAAGGCAGCGAAGAAGTAGGCGCTTTGCCTTTCGATGTCGGTTGGCCGCTTCCCGTCGGCCGGTGTCAAAACGATCATGCACGGTCCGGCGACGACCTATCTCATCGCCGGTTTGGGCAACCCGGGAAGCGAGTACGAGCGCACGCGGCACAATGCGGGCTTCATGTTGGTCGAGAGACTGGCGGAGCGGTGGCGTGCCGAGTGGCGGAAGGAACGAAAGTTCAAGGCTGCAGTAGCCGCGGCTTCCTTTGGCGGCCGTAAGATTTTGTTGGTGAAGCCGCAGACGTTCATGAATTTGAGCGGGGCGGCGGTGGTGCCGCTCATGCGGTTTTACCGGGTGACGCCCGCGAATCTGCTGGTTGTCGTGGATGACGCCAATCTGGCCCTGGGCCGCTTGAGGCTTCGAAACGGTGGCAGCAGCGGCGGACATCACGGGCTGGATTCCGTGGAAAGCCACGCGGGTTCGCGGGATTGGTCGCGGTTGCGTCTCGGCATCGGCCGCAAAGACGGATTGCGGGAAATCTCGGGGCATGTGCTCGGGAAGTTCGAAGAAGACGAATTGAACGTCGTCTCGCGGGTGTTGGAGCACGCCGCGTGTCAGACGGAATGTTGGTTGCAAGACGGGGCCGAACAGGCCATGAACAGATTTAACGGTCCGATACCGGGCCTGACGGAAGAAAAAGAAAAATGAAACGCTACGAAGGCCTGTTTATTCTGAACACCGCCGGCCACGAGGACAGCATCCAGGCTCTGGTTGACAGTCTCGGTACCGATATCACCGAAGTTGGCGGCAAAGTCGAAACCATCCAGAAGATGGACAAGCGCCATTTTGCGCGGGTCGCCCGGAAGAAGTACCAGGACGGGTTCTACGTGAACGTGATATTCGAAGGTCCCGCCGAGATCAACGCCCGACTGCAGGAACGCTATCGCCACGAGGCGCACATTTTTCGTCTGCTCGTGACCGACGCCCCGTTGGTGGCTGCGGAAGCGGCGGCCTGATTTTTTATCTGACGGACGGGCGTCTCCGCCGTAGAACCTGAAAGAGACATATGGCCAGCTTCAACAAAGTTATCCTTGTGGGCAACCTGACGCGCGATCCCGAATTGCGCTACACGCCCAAGGGCACGGCGATCGCCAAGATCGGACTTGCCGTCAATCGAAGCTGGCGTTCCGAGTCCGGTGAACAGCGCGAGGAAGTCACCTTCGTTGATGTGGACATTTTTGGTCGCACGGCTGAAAACGTGGGCCAATACATGCGGAAGGGCCGGCCGATCCTGATCGAGGGGCGTTTGCGCCTCGATTCATGGGACGACAAAAATACGGGTCAGAAGCGCAGCCGTCTCGGTGTGGTGGCAGAGACCGTGCAATTTCTTGGCGGTGGCCGCGACGGTGGCGATGATCAGGCACCGCGTTCGGCACCCTCGGGCCAGTATTCGCGCCCGTCCGGTGGCCCTCCCGCGTCTCCCCGGCCCGCGCCGGCGCCCTACGATGACGGACCGCCGCCCGAAGATGACGACGTACCGTTTTGATTTCTCTCATTTAACAAAAGCAACATCATGGCAAAGACAGACGTAATTCTCCTCAAGCCCGTCGAGCATCTCGGGGCCGAATCCGATCAGGTTGCGGTAGCTTCCGGCTACGCGCGGAACTATCTCATTCCCGAAGGCCTGGCGATCCCCGTGACCGCCGGCAACAAGCGCCGTCTCGACGCCTTGGCCAAGCGCCGCGCCGCCCGCGAAGCGGAGGAGTTGCAGCACGCGAAGGATCTCGAGGCGAGCTTCCGCACCCTCAAGCTGTATCTCAACGTCCGCACGGGCGACGAGGGCAAGCTCTTCGGCGCGGTGACCAACGCGAACATCGCCGAGGAACTCAAAAAGCAATTCGATATCGACATCGAGCGACGCAAGATCAGCCTTGAGGAGCCGATCAAGCTCATGGGCGATTACCACATCGACATGGCCCTGCACCACGACGTGCACGCCCAGTTGCACGTGATCGTGAAAAGCACCAATCCGAACGCCAAGCTTCCCGAAGAAAAGAAGGAAAAGGAAGCGGCTGAAAACGATCGCCGAAACTGATCCCATTCAATTGAACCGAAAAGGGCGGACCGATTGGTCCGCCTTCTTCATTTTTGGGAGATGCTTTGCGGATGCCTCGGCGCATTCTCGCGATTTCAGCGATTGAATGCACCCGTTTTGGAACTACGCTCCCCTGCAATCCATGCCGAATATTCGCCTGCTCACTTTGTTCCTCGCCCTGCAACTCCTCGCGACTTCACGGGTCTCGGCTGCCGCGAAAGATCTGCCGAGCGGATTTACCAACCTTGAGATCGGTGATGCCGCGCCGGCCTTTTCTCTGCCGGGTGTGGATGGAAAGACCTATTCACTGGAGGATTTCAAACGCCCCAAGGTCTTGATGGTGCTCTTTACCGGAACACACTGCCCGGTGTCCCACGGTGTTGAAAAGCGTTTGCAGGCCTTGGTTGACGATATGGAGGGGCGGGACTTTGGGATTGTGGCGATCAATCCGAATCACGCCTCGGGATTGCGGCCGGACGAGCTGGGCTACACCGCGTATCTGGAGACCTTCGAAGATTCGAGACGCTACGCGAGGGACCTCGGTTGGAAGTTTCCGTTTCTCTACGATGGCGACCAGCAGGTGGCGGCCCGCGCCTACGGTTGTTTGGCGACCCCGCACGTGTTCATTTTTGATCGGGAACGGAAGCTCCGCTACAACGGGCGTTTTGATGACTCGCGTTATGCCGACCCGACGACGGTGACTCATCATGACGCGCGAAATGCGATCGAAGCCCTGCTGGCTGACAAGCCGGTTCCGGTAGAGAAGACACGGCCCTTCGGCTGCTCGACGAAATGGAAGGAGCGCAGCGCGCACGTGGCGGCGGAGGCGGTGAAGTGGAATGCGATCCCGGCGACAATAGAGGAAATCGACGCCGAGGGGGCGAAGCGGCTTCGGAAGAACGGGTCCGAGAAACTTCGGTTGATCAACGTCTGGGCGACGTGGTGCGCGCCGTGTGTGCAGGAATTCCCCGACCTGACGGCGACCGCGCAGCGATTCAGCCGCCGGGAATTCGAGCTGATCACCATCTCGCTCGATGAACCCGGAGACAAGGCGAAGGCCGAGGCGTTTCTCGGCAAGCATCGCGCGGTCCTGAGTGATCAGCTTCGCAAAAGCGTGAAGGCGGAGGGGCGGAGCACGAACAATTACCTCTACGTCGGTGCGAACGTGGACGCGCTCGCCGAGGCGCTGGATCCCCAATGGTCGGGCGCGTTGCCGTTTTCGGTGCTGATCGATCAGCGAGGGAAGGTCTTGTACCGCGTCGCCGGAAAGGTTGACCCCGATGCGGTGATCTCGAAAGTGCTTGAGACGATCTCTCCCTACTACAAGCCCTAGCAATGGCGGGAGATTTCGCGAGTCCCGAGAACGCGAACGAAGTCGTCGAGGTCCCAAGCGCTTTGACGTCCTGTGAGAAAATCGGCGGCGCGACCGTGTTCATGTACGGCGTGGCGTATCGTTTCCGCGATCCGGGATGCCAGCGAAGCTTGGGCGACAAGCCCTGCCAGATGGCCCGCCAGCAGGTCGCCGCTTCCACCCTGACCAAGATTGGGATTGCCGGTGCCGTTGACCGCGGTGGGATGACCCGGATTGACGATGACGGTGCGATTGCCTTTCAGCACGACGTGGCAATTACCCAGCCGTTTGCTGATCGCCTGCGCTGCGGCGACACGATCCGCTTGGATCTCGGTCGCGCTGACCCCGAGCAGGCGGGCCGCCTCGCCGGGATGCGGCGTGACGATCCGGACGGCGGAGATCGGGTCGCCGGGCGGAATCCAGTCCAATGCGCTGGCATCGGCGACGATCGGCATTGGAGAGCGGGCCCATAATTCGCGGATCTGAGCGATGGTTTCCCCGGAAACGTCCGGACCCGCGAGGCCCGGGCCGACCAGCAAGGCGGTGCAATTGCGCGGAAGCCGCGTCTGATCGCTCCATGGATGCACCATGCTTTGACGCAATTGGGCCGCAACGGACGGATAGACTCGCTCGCTTGGATACACGCTGATGAGTCCCGGCATCGCCCGCTGCGCCGCCAGCGCCGCCAAGACGGCCGCGCCGTGATAGCCGGTGCTGCCCGCGAGGATGGCCAGGTGACCAAAGGTGCCCTTGTGTCCGCCTGCCTGCCTGCGTGGCGGGAAATCGCGGAAGTCGGAATCCAGAATCCACTCGATGGGTTCCTTGAAGGGACAGGGAACGAGGCCGATGTCGGTCGCGACTTCGAGCCGCCCCACATACGGGGCAGCCATCGCGCTCAAGAGCCCCGCCTTGGGCGCGCCGAAGGTGAGCGTGAGGTCTGCCCGGATGACTGATTCGGCAACGCCTTCCCCCTCGCTGTCGAGTCCGGAGGGAACGTCCACCGCCAGGATGCGTGGGCCGCGGGCGTTGACGGCATCAATGATCTCGGCCCAGCGCCCGGCCGGCGCGCGATTTAGTCCGATTCCGAATAGGCCGTCGATGACAAGTCCGCCACTCGCGGTGACGTGATCAAGCATGTCGCGAATCGTCGCGGGCGAGACCGTTTCATCGGAGCAATCAACGAGCGTGGTCTGCGAGCCTTCGAGATACTCCGCCGCATACCTGGCGTCGCCTCCGTTGTTTCCCTTGCCGGCGAGAATCAGCACGGGAGCCTTGCCGTGGTTCATGGCAAGAGCCGCGTTTGCCACGGCGCGGCCGGCGAGGCGCATCACGCGCTCGACGGATTGGCCGGTGTCCCAGGTGGCCTGTTCCCAGGCCCGCATTTGCGCGACGGAGATGACGGGGACGGGCATGCCGACAGTTCGCCGGAAGTGCGCGGCGATTTACAGAAAAATAAGCTGACCGACGGCGGACGGGCCGTTGTCGATCGAGAGTTCCTCGGCGGAGCAGATTTCAACGGCGCTGAGGCCGTCTTCCAAGGTCACCACAGTTGGTGGGCGGTTGTTTGCGACCGCGTCAACGAAATGCCGGAGCTGGGCGACGTAACCGTCCGGTTCATCGAGCGGCAGGTGGCGTGATTCCGAGCCGGCCTCGCAGACGCGGAGCCGTTGGTCGCCCCGTGAAAGATCGTAATCGAGGGTGGCTTTCTCGAAATTCACGAGATAGCTCATGTTGAAACCGAATCCGGGAGTGAGACTCCACGAACCTTCCGCGTGAACCATGGCTTCCCCGGCCACGTGGTATTGCGTCACGACATGATCAATCGCGCCGCTGACGCTTGAATAGCCGGCGGACTGAACGGCGCTGGGGCGACCGAAGCAGTATTGGACGAAGTCGCTGTCGTGAATGTGGAGGTCGAAGAGCGCACCGCCCGAGCGAGGTCCGTCCAGGAAGTTGGTTTGCCCCCAGGCCGGGGGTTCCGCGATCCGCCGGAAGAAGGCCGATCTGACCTTGCCGAAGCGGCCGTCGTGGATCGCCTCCTTGAGCCAACGCCACTCTGGCACGAAGCGGAGACACATGGCGGGCATGAAGATCTGGCCCGAATCGCGCGCGGCCTCCGCGATCTGAAGGGCGTCGCGTGTGGATCTCGCCATCGGCTTTTCGCACAGCACGTGTTTGCCGGCTTTCAGGGCCAGCACGGACAGTTCGCGATGGATGAAGGTCGGGGCGCTGATGTCGATCGCGTCGATTTCCGGATTGGCGATCATTTCCTTGTACGCCCGGTAGGCCTTGAACGAGGCGGGATCCAGTCGGATCGGCTCGTCGTTTCCAAGATTTCCGGCCACGTCGTTGAAGTCGCCGTCGAGGTGTCGGCCGCTGGGATTGCACAGCGCCATGACGCGCGCGCCCGGCACCTCGCGATAAGCCTTGAGATGCGTGGCCGCCATGAAACCGAGCCCGACGATGCCGATATTGACCATGTCTTTGAAGCGGAACCTTCCGAGTCTAGCAGCATCAAAAAAGGCGGGGAAATCCCGAGATTATCCTACGTGCTGTTACGCGACATTCGATCGCGATGGTTTTTCAAATCGCCTCAAGAATCTCCGACGCCGCATCCGCCACGCGGAGCGGCGTGATTTCGTTCAGGCATCGGAGATCAATCGGGCAATCGGGACGAAAGCAGGGCGCGCAGGGTGGGGAGGAGGTAAGGAAACGGTGCCGTGTGGAGCCGGGCAATCCCGGTCCGGTCAGAGGGGCGGAGGTGCTTCCGAAAGGGACGACCACGGGCGTGCCGACCGCTGCCGCGAGATGCGTGGGACCGGTGTCGTTAGAAATCAGGACGTGGCAGTGCGAGAGCGCCGCCGCGAGTTCGGGAAGCGAGGTTTTGCCCGCGAGATCATGGTGGTGAAGAGGGCGCGAAGCGGTTTCGCGGGCGATTTCAACGGCGAGATTCTCCGTGATTTCGTTGACGATCCCCAGATCGCCGGGGCCTCCGAAGAGAATGAAGCGACAAGTCCGACGGTGGTGAAGGATTCGAACGACTTCCCGAAAATTTGCGGTCGGCCAACGTTTCGCGGGACCAAATTCCGCGCCAGCGTTGATGCCGATGATGGGTTGGGGGTTTTTTTCCGGAAGTCCGAATTTTGAAACGGTCTCGTCGATGAGCGAGGCGGGGATCGTCCAATGCGGTTCCAGCGGTTCCGGATTCGCCCCCAGCGACGCCATCAGGTTGAGGTAGTGATGGATGTGATGGGCGGAGGATTGGACCTCCGGTTGGGCGGGGCGTCCTGTGCGAATCGCCGCGCTGATCTCCATCGCGCTGAGTCGGCTCATCCGGTAGACGTTGGGCCGGTGCGGCAGGCGATGATTCAGCAGAAAACGACGCGCGTTGCCTTCGTAGCCGACCCGGTGCGGAATGCGGGCGAAGCGAAGTTCGAGGGCTGTTCGGAAAGAATTCGGCAGCGCGATCGCCAGATCGAAATCGTGTTCGCGGAGGCGGCCGCCCAGGCTGCTTATCGATTCGCCGCGTTGGATTTCGATCACCTCGTCCACACACGCGTGCAGTCTCCAGAGCGGTGCCAGATGGGGTTTCGTGAGCAGGGAGACCCGGGCGTCAGGAAAGCGTTCGCGCAGACGCGTCAACGCCGGCGTCGTCATCACCGCATCGCCGAGCCAGTTGACGCCGCGCACGAGGATTCGGTTTGGATTGGGGATGTCGAAAGTCACCGTCTGTTTCGCGGCAAGGCTATCCCAATCGCGAAACCGCGCCTAATCCAAATCGAGCGATCGCTTCGGAACCCCGGACGGGTTTTCAGTCGAATTCCCCGGCGCGACGTCCGCCCGGGAAGAGCGTCTCGCGAAGGAGGTCGCCGGTGTAGACCGCGTTTGGCAGGACCTCGCATTCGGCCCAGCAGCCGGGGCAGCGGGCGACCCAGTCGCGCTGACCGGCGATTTCGGTTCCGTGCCAGATTTCCTCGAAGCTCTGGCGGCGCAGGTTGCCGACTTTTCGCGAGTTGAACTGGCAGGTTGGCACGTCGCCGTTCGGGAAGATGCGGAGATGGGAGTTCAGCGCGACACATCGAGGGTTCGGCGAGTTTCCGCCTTTCAAAAGGCGGTTTCGTATGCCGTTCAGGTAGTAGCGCTTCGCGACGCGTTCGGAGAGCGGGAAGTGGGCGAGGTCCTTCTCGAATTCCGTCACAAGGTCTTCAAGGTGATCGCGGTTGAATTCGCCGAAGGTGGTGAAGTTGCCGGCCGCCGCTGGGGCCACATCGATCTCGTCGTTTAGCGAGTAGGTCGCGCTGGCGTCGTAGGCCATGACGATATGGACGTTTACTCCGAGCGGTCTCAGCCGTTCACGAAGGAGGCGATATTGCCGTGGTCCGTCGGCATCGACGATGGTCTGGTTGACCGACACCGTCATGTTCAGCTCGCGTTGCAGCGGTGCGAGTTCGCTCAACGTGGCGAAAGCCGTGTCCCAGGCGGTGTCGCGGCCGCGCACCTCGTTGTGCTTTTCGTCCACACCGTCGAGGGATATCAGCAGTTTGAGTGGCAGGGCCCGGTTTCTTGAACGGCAAAAATCGACGATCCGGCGGGTGAGGAAGCCGTTCGTGGTGACGTGGAGAAACAGCGGGTCCAGTCGCGTTCGGACCAGCTCCGCGATTTCCGGGAAATCCTGTCGCACGAAGGGTTCGCCGCCGGTCAGGCGCACGGCGTCGAGCTGGCCGAGCTGGGAGAAGACGTTTTCGATCTCGGGCAATTCGAGATCCCCGGGCGACGGCTTCTTCCAGCAATCGCACATGATGCAACGCGCGTTGCAGGTCCAGGTGACGATGTAGGTGAGAAAGCGCGGGCGGTTGATTGCGCGGCGATGATTGCGGGCGACGTCGCGGAGGTAGGAAAGGGTTCGCATCGGGTTGCGGTGTTTGAGGCCGGCGCGTTGTGTTTCAGACGACGGGATTGAATTCGGGCTGGGTCTCCGGGTGCGTGAGCCATCGGGGGTTGTCGATGAGGCGGCGGATGACGTGGAGCGTGCGGGGCAGGCCGTTGATGCGTTGGCGATCGATCTTGGAGCGGAATTCACCCAGACGGTTGAGGAAATTTGCCAGACGTGCGCCGTCGAGCTGTTCCAGCTCGGCGCTTTCGCCGGCCGCGCTTTGGCGGAGAAAATGTCCGTTGATGTATTGTTCGTAGTTGCGGGCTTCCGGCAGGGCGAAGACCGGTTTTCCGAGATGGAGCGCCTCGCCGACCAGCTGGTTGCCGGCGGTGCAAATCAGGGCGTCGCAGCTCGACAGGTCGTTGACAAAGCCGGCCTCGTCGATGGGAAGGAATTGAAGATTGCGATGAGGGGGCATTTGTCCCAGCCCATAGACACGTACTTCGCGACCGCAACCTTCGAGTGCTTGGAGGACGTTTTCACCGGCAAAGCGACGCAGATAGACGACCAGGTGTCCGTTGTTTCGCGGAATTGCCTCCACGACCTCCTGTCGCAACAGGACCCCGACCTGGGTCACGTTCTGCAATCCACGCCGCAGGGGCGGAAAGTAGAACGAGGATACGACACGGTGAACGGGGGATTGACCGTAGCCCCGCACGATCAGGCCCATGTAGAAGGCGTGCAGCCTGAGCGGGAGCGGGAGGGAACTGAGGTCGTAGGTCGTGAGAAAGTTTTGATGATCAATGGAGACGCACGGCACGCCCGCCTTTCGTGCGGCGCGAGGCAGCGCGGGCTCGAAGTCTGAGATGACCAGATCCGGGCGATGCGCGCGAATCGCCTCCGTGAGGCTGGAGACAAGCGAGGGTAGCCGTCGGAGATAGCCGATCGCTTCACGGGATGTCCTGCCAAACGCGAGCCTGCGCGATGCGGTGTAATGGAAACGAAGTCCGGCCATCTCCTCCACGCGAATGTCGCTGCCGTGATAGGCGGGGTTCAGAAAGTTGTAAGCCTCGCCCGGCGCGTAGATGACGATGTCGTGCTCGGAGCGTAGATGCTCGACGATTGCCCGCACGCGGGAGGCGTGACCGCGGCCTTCGCCGGACAGGCTGAAAAAAATCTTGGCCATGACTCAGCGACCGGTTCGACCGGTCAACCGGCACTCTGTCTCCGATATCAGCCCGGGAACAACCTCTGAGGGCCCGGGGTCCCCTCTTATCACCTTCGCGTAACGCGCCCGGCACTGATGAAGCCGAATCGTCGTTGCTTCGGAGCGGAATGGCTCAACTTGTCACATGTGTTCGCCGGAAAACGGGCAAATTCAGCAATTTTGGCGGATTGGTTGCGGTTGTGTCACAAAACCGCGAGAAGCATGTCACCGAATCGTAACATTCCCGACAATCGTTCGACATTGAGGCTCAGCACTCTTCGGGAGTGCGAACCATGGTTCCCCGTAGTTTATTGATGTTGGGTTTGTCGGCCGTCCTCGTGACGGGTGCCTCTCCGAGCCTGCGCGGTGACGCGAATCCCGTGGAGGACGCGCGGGCCACGCTCGCAAAATGGGTGGAGACCCGCCAGATGATCGCCCGGTTGAAGTCCGACTGGGCGCAGGACCGGGAAACGCTCGAGAGCACGATCGCCTTGTTTGATTCCCAGAAGGAACGCCTCGACGCGTCGCTCGCGAAGCTGGGGACGGACAACGCGCAGGTCACGAAGGAAATCGCCGAGAACGAGGCCTTGTTAAAGAACCACGTCGCCGCGTTGGATCGCGTGGAGGGTTTGGTCGCGGGATACGAGAAGCGTCTGAAAGCCGCCGTGCCGAATTTCCCCCCGCCGCTCATGGCGCGCGAGCAGGTTTCGAAGATCCTGAGTCTGGTGCCCGCCGATCCGGACAAGACCGAGGCTCAACTGATCAGCCGGGTGCAAAACCTCATCCTGATCCTCAAGGCGGTTCAAGAGTTCAACGGTGATTTGCATCTCGAGAGTGAAATCCGCAGTCAGGGGGAACGCGAGGTGCAGGTGCAGACGCTTTATCTCGGGCTGGGTCAGGCTTGGTTCGTCAACGCGGACGGGACTTTCGCCGGCACCGGCGGGCCGTCGCCCGAGGGGTGGGCCTGGAAGGAAAACTCCTCGATCGCCCCGCAGGTGCGGCAGGCCATCGGGGTTTACGAGAAGTCCCAACCCGCCGTCTACGTCGCGCTGCCCGCGGAGGTGAAATGAATTCGATGAAACGCATCCTGATCGCCGCGATGACGGCCATGATCCTTGCCGGATCGGTCTCCGCGCAGACTTTTGACAAGGTTTCGGCCGGCGCGCGGGAGGACCTGGCCGCCGCGTTGAAGGAACTTTCCGAACTGCAGGACAAGATCGGCGAGGAAAAGATTCCGCTGTCGCGAAAGATGAACACGGCGGAGGAAGCCGTGCTCGCAAAGAAAAAGGAGCTGGAGAACCGCGAGCGGGAGCAGGGCAACCAGCTGGTCGATTTGAACGCCTTGAAAACGCAGGTGAGCGGTCGCAGCAACCAGGTCGCCTATCTGACCGGCTTGTTCAACGAGTTCTCGCAGGCGATTGAAAGCCGCCTGCACGTCACCGAGACTGTCCGTTTTGAGAAGCAGTTGCAGGCGATTCGCGCGGTGTCGGAAAATCAGGACGTGCCCGAGGCCGAGTCCCTGAGCCAGCAGGCGGAGTCCATCAGCCTGGCCTTGGGTCGGGTTGAGGCGCTACTGGGCGGCGAGATTTTCGAGGGTGAGGCGATCGTGGACGGCACCAAGCAGGCCGGGAGTTTCGCGCTTTTCGGGCCGGTGGCGATCTTCTCCTCCGGTTCGGGCTCGGCCGGCGTCGCGCAATTGGAGCGGGGCACGGCGGATCCCGTGGTCAAATCGGCCGCTCCGGAGCAGGTGGCGGGAATCCGCGCGGTGATTCAGGCCGGCAACGGGCAGTTCCCGATCGACACGTCCATGGGCGACGCCGACAAGATCGCCGCCACGGAAGAGACGATGATGGAGCACATGGTCAAGGGCGGCCCGACCATGGTGCCGATCGTGGGTCTCGGCGCCCTCGCGGTGCTGATCGGCATCCTGAAATATTTCCAGATCGGATTCGTCCGGCTGGCCCGGCCGAGGGACATCCAGATCATCGTGGAGCGGGTCAACGGTGGGGATATGAAAGGGGCCTCTGAACAGGCCAAGCGGGTCGGTGGCCCTGTCGGAAACATGCTCAAGGTGGCCATCGAGCACGCGACCGAGAAGAAGGAATACATCGAGGAGGTTCTGTACGAGGTCATGATCAAGGTGCGCCCGCGGATCGAATCTTTCCTCCCGGTCGTCGCCATTGCCGCAGCGACCGCGCCGCTCCTGGGTTTGCTCGGAACGGTGACGGGCATGATCAACACCTTCAAGATCATCTCCGTCTTCGGCACCGGCGATCCGAAGATGCTTTCGAGCGGTATTTCCGAGGCCTTGATCACGACGGAGTTCGGTCTCATCACGGCCATTCCCGCCCTGCTCATTCACGCCGTGATTTCGCGGAAGGTGAAGGGCGTTCTTGGTGCGATGGAGCAGATCAGCGTGGCCTTCATCAACGGGTTGGATCCGTCCCTGGCGGATCCGCGCGAGGACGAGGCGACGCGGGATCCGATTCCCGTGGAAGCGGACGAGGACGGCGGTGCGACGGTCTCAGCCTAGTCGATTCAGCAGAAAGAAATTCATCATGGAAACTGGTAACGCAATGGAACTCAAAGATTACGTCATCCAATCGCTTAATGTCTGGAAGGGCGGCGGCTGGACGATGATTCCGCTTTTGATCGTCGCCATGGGCATCTACGTGAGCGCGATGAGCCTGGTGGTGTGGTTCCGCCGCCGCGAGTACCGGAACGTCACGGAGAAGGAATGGCGTTCCTGGGTGGACCATCCGTCCCAAGGCCGTGGTGAGGTCGGGGAAATCATTCGTTACACCTCCGACGAGGTTCACTCGCCGGTGGAGGTCCAGGACCGCTTTTCCGAGATTGGATTCTCCAAGTTTCCGAAAATCGAGCAGCGCCTGAATCTGATCACCGTGTTGGTCAACTCGGCACCGTTGATGGGGCTGCTGGGCACCGTGTTGGGAATGTTGGCCACCTTTCAGGCGCTCGCGCAGGGCGGCGGCGCGCAGACCATGGACAAGATTTCCTCCGGCATATCGGAGGCGCTGATCACCACCGAGATGGGCCTGCTGGTCGCCATCCCGGGCTATGTGCTGGTGGCCGTGATCAAGCGTCGCAAGGAGGAGTATGAGGCGTTTCTGGCCGCTGTGGAAACCGCCTGTGTGCAGGCCTGCAAGCGCCGGATGCTGAAGATTCGCGGACACGAGAAGGTGCTCGATTCGCCGGACCGGACCGAGCCGTCTGGTGAGCTCGCACTGTCGCCCGCCTGAGCCGCCTCATGCGTAACCGCCGTTCACTCGTCGAAAGCGACACGCTGGAGGAGATCAACATCTCCCCGCTGATCGACATGGTTTTCATCCTGTTGATCTTCTTCATCGTCACCACCGTTTTTGTGGAGGAGACCGGTGTGGAGGTGGACAAGCCGCAGGCGGTGTCGGCCTCGCAGCTGGACAAGAACAGCGTCCTCCTGGCGATCACGGCCGAGGGGCAGGTGGTCTACGGGGGGCGGGAGATCGGCTTGGCCGGGGTGCGCCCGTTGGTCAAGCGGCTCACCCAGCGCGAACAGATTCCCGTCATCATCCAGGGTGACAAGCAGGCCAACTATGGTCTCGCGATCCAGGTCTACGACGAATGCAAGCTGGCCGACGCCAAGGACGTCAGCTTTGCCGCTGTGGGGCCCGGCATCTGAGACGGGATGAAGAAAGTGTTCAATCCCCCGAAAATGGGAGGCGGCCTTTTCTGGCCGTACCTGTTTGGCTTCCTGATCACGGCGGCGGTTTTTGTCGTCCTTCCGCTGACCCAGTTCATCGGCATCAAGAAATCGGAAAAGGTCGAATTGCGGAAGTTCAAGACCATTCAACAGGACACGCCTGATCCGCCCCCACCCCCCCCGCCGCCGCCGCCACCGCCGCCCGAGCAGCAGGACACGCCGCCGCCTCCCGCGCCGACGGCTTCCAGTTCGTTTGATATCCCGCCGCCCCCCATGAGCTTTGTGGGCGGAGGCGGAGGCGGGATGATGCTGGACAACCGGGTCTTCGAGAAAGCCGCCGAGTCCGCAACTTCCACGATCTTCAGTCTTGCGGAGCTGGATAATCGCCCCGTGCCGACTTCGCAGGTCGCGCCGGCGCATCCGCGCGCTTTGTTGAAAGCCAAGGTGGACGGTCTGGTCGTGTTGCTCTTCGTGGTGAGAGAAGACGGCCGGATCGACGAGCCCCGGGTCGAATCCTCCAGCCATCCGGACTTCGAAAAGCCGGCGCTCGACGCCGTCAAGAAGTGGAAGTTCAAGCCCGGCCAAAAGGACGGCAAGCCCGTCGCCACCTACATCCGCCAACCCATCCGCTTCACGATTTCAAGTTGAACGAACCGCCCATGAAACCGCTCCGTTTTCTCATTCTGATCCTGCTTCTTGGAGCTGCCGGCAATCTGGTGGCGGCCCCCAAGGGTTTTCCCGCCAAAGTCGCACCGGCCACAAGCGCTCCATCCGGGACCACCAGCGTCGCCCCGGACGCGGAAAGCGATGACGAAGAAAAGAAATCGTGGTTCCGCTTTGGCAAGAAGGACGAGGAAGCCATCGCAGCCGAAGCCGCCAAAGGCCCGGTGTTTCATTTTCCGAAGAGCTTGGATGGAATCGACTTCCCGGTTTCCCCCACGGGGTCGGTGGGCTCCGATCCGTGGAAGCAACTGTGGGGCAGTGCCGATTTTCAGCGGGCGTTCATGGGGCGCTACGGCTTCCATCCGAACGTCGAACCGGAGCTGACGGACACCAACGAACTCGCCTTCATGCGGGAACTCGCGCCGCTCATGGCCGAAGACGCGAAGGTCGCGGCGTACGTGTTGAAGACCAACCTCACGGCCAAAAGCAATCCGCAGTTCGATTTCACGCTGGGCAGTCTCTACTTCCAGCTCGGGGACATGGAATCCGCCGCCCGGCACTACCAGACCGCGATCGACAAATTTCCGGACTTTCGCAGGGCGCAGAAGAATCTCGGGTTCAGCCTGTTGAAACTCAACAAGTTCGACGAGGCGGCGGGACCGCTCGCGAAGGCGATCGAGCTGGGTGATCGTGACAGCACCACGTTTGGTCTGCTGGGTTTTTGTCACATGAACGGCGGGCGCTACATCCCCGCCGAGGCCGCGTACCGGCAGGCGATCCTTTTTCAACCCGAGAACAAGGATTGGCGCATGGGTCTCGTGAAAGTGTTGGTCTCTCAGGAAAAACTGGAGGAGGCCAACCGTCTTGTCGACGAGGTGTTGATGAAGAACCCCGAAGCGGTGGACATGTGGGAACTGCAGGCCGGCATCTTCGCGCGGATGGAAAAACCCGCGCTCGCCGCCGTGAACTACGAGATCGTTCGCAAATTGGGCAAGGCCGATCCCGCCACGCTCTTTTCCCTCGGGGACATCTACATGGCTCAGGACGCCAAGGATCTGGCGTTGCCGGTCTATCTCGACGCCATTTCGCAGGCGGGTGCCGGCGACGCGGAACGGGGAATTCGTGCCGCGAAGATTCTTCACAGTCGTGGAGCCAAGGATGAGGCGAAGAAGCTTGTCGCCAAGATCCGCGCGGCCGCAGGGGACCAACTCAAGAGCGACGATGACCTCGAACTGCTGAAGCTGGAATCGAAGGTGGCGATCGCGGAGGGCGACAACACGAAGGCCGTCGGCTTGCTGGCCCGGGTGGTCGAGCGCAATCCCTTGGATGGCGAGGCGCTCATCATGATCGGTGATCACTTTTTGAAGAACGCGGACGCCCAGGACGCCGACGGCAAGATCGATCATCTCGCCAAAGCGGAGCATCGCTTTGACCTGGCCTCCAAGATTGCCGGCTTCGAGGCGGACGCCCTCGTCAAGCTCGCGCAGGTGCGGGTGAAACGGGAGAAATTCGACGACGCCATCGCGCTGCTGAACAAGGCCCAGAAGCTGCAACCCCGCGATTCCGTGCAGCGTTACCTCGAAGCCATCGAACGCCTTCGCCGCACCGCCGGTGTTTGAGGCACCCACCGCTCGTGACTCCGTTTCGTCAACAAAGACGCCTGCTGCGAGCCTATCTGCGGCGTTTGCCGGTGATTCTGATGCTCGTCCTCATCGCGTTCTCGCGCGACGTGCTGGGGCAGAACAGCGAGGCCGGCGCGATCAAGGGACAGATCAACGACAGCTGGCAGGGCAATCCGGTGCCGGCTGTCATTGTCACCGTGCGCGGCACGACGCTGGGTGCCGAGACGGATGGTGCCGGCAAATACCTGTTGTCGGGAGTGCCGGCAGGTTCACACACGCTCATTCTCTCCAAGAACGGCTATGAACGGGTGATCATCGACAACGTCAAGGTGGTTCCGGGAATCACCACTGATGCCAACGCGAAGCTGGGCCCCATCTTCTTTGAACTGGATGCGTTCGAAGCCACAACCGAGCCGATCCCCGATCAGAAGCTGGAGATTTTGCAGAAGCGGCAGAAGCAGTCCGTCGTGATGGACGCCCTTGGAGAGGAATACATCGGGCAGATCGGGGCGTCCGATGCGACCGACGTGGCGAAACGAATCACCGGGGTGACCATTCAGGAGGGCAAGTTCGTCGTGGTGCGCGGGTTGAGTGATCGCTACACCAGCTCGTCCCTGAACGGAGCGGAGATCCCTTCGGCGGATTCCGACAAGCAAGCCGCGCAGTTGGATCTCATTCCCGCCGGCATGATCAAGCGGATGGAGGTGCGCAAGACCTTTACTCCGGATCTGCCCGGTGGTTTTACCGGTGGAGCACTCAACATTGTCACGAAGTCATTCCCGGATCGACGCTTCTACGAGATTTCGGCTGGAATGTCGTACAATGAGAACAGCCACGTTCGTGATGATTTTGCCGGCAGCGAGCGAACGACGAGTGACTATCTGGCGTTTGACAGCATCGGAGACGGTCGGGGATTGCGGGGGATTTCGCCGGCGCTGGTTGACACTTACAAGACGCTGGAAGCGACGGGAGGGCGGTTTGCGTTCACGCATCCTGTCAGTGGCAGCGTGTTCATTCTGCCGACCACGCGGAGTTTCATCGGGAATCTGAACAGCAGCGTGCCGGTGATTCGGGACGATGTCTGGCTGGCATTGATCGGTGAGACCGGTCCGTCGAGACTACGGAAAATTCTTGCCGACTCCGAACCTTTGAAGGAATTCGGGCCGATCGAAACCTCATCACCCCTGAACTCCGGATTTTCGCTGGGCTTCGGTGACAACTACAAGATTCTTGGCAAAGAGTCCGGTTTTTCGGCGGGAATCAACTACGATCAGGAGTTCTTCATGACCCAAGATCGGCAGCGGCAGGAATTTCAGGTGGGCCCCGTGGGAACGATCACGCCGGTCAATGGCGGCTCGATCACCAATGGGGTCACCACGGTGAAGTGGGGGGCGAACTTCACCACCGGCATCAAGCCGAGCGAGAATCATGAGCTGGGATTCAACTTCTTCCGCGTGCAGGCGGCGGACGATTTTCGGGCAAACATTCTGATCGACCACCTCGACGGGCCGACCCGGGAGTATCAGTCGGTTTATTCCGAGCGATCACTTCAGAATTTTCAGATCTATGGGCGGCACGAATTCCCCGAGTTGGCGGACCTGGGATTGGAATGGACGACTTCGATTTCCGATGTCACTCAGGATGACCCAAACTCCTCCCGGGCACAGTATCGACAACTTGCAGGGGTGGGGCCCTTCGTGAGCGACACCTCGGGGTTGCAGCCGCGCACACCGACCCGGGTGTGGCGGGAGATCTCGGAAAACAACTTCAACAATCGGGTGGATCTGGATCTGCCGTTCACCATCAAGGAGTCATTGGAGGGCGTCCTCTCCGGTGGTGTCTATCAATCGATTTCCTCGCGCGAGTATCGCGAGGAAGGCTACAAGCTCACCGGCTCGCTCGCCGACAATGGTACGGGCACGATCGGGATTGACGATATTTTTGCCTCGGGCGGTGGCATTGAGCCGGCTGCGGGCATATTTGACTACGATGGCGAGCGGGAGATCGAGGCGTTCTACTCGATGGCCGAAGTGCCGGTCGCCTCGTGGTTGCGCTTCGTTGGCGGTGGTCGGGTGGAGACCACGGATTTGTCTGTCTCCTCGTTGAACAAGGAGACTGGTGTCAACACGGACATCCGGCGCGAACAACTGGATGTGCTCCCGGCACTGGGAGCGGTCATCAGTCCCAACGAGAAACTCAAGCTGACACTGCACTGGTCGCAGACGCTGGCTCGGCCGACCTACCGTGAGATTGCCCAGGCGACCTTTACCGACTACGAGAACCTGCGCTTCGTCCAGGGCAACACAAACCTGCAGTTCTCCGCCGCCGCGAACTATGACATCCGCCTCGAATATTTTCCGAAGGAAGGTGAGGTGATGTCGGCCGGGTTTTTCTACAAGGAGATCCAGAATCCGATCGAGCTGCGGCGAATCAACAGTGAGTTTCCGAACTACGAGTATTTCAATCCGGAGTCCGGCAAGGCGGTTGTGTGGGGGGTGGAGGCGGAGTACCGGCGGAAGCTGGATCTGGTCAGCGACTATCTGGCCAACTACACGCTGGGGTTGAATTTCGCCTACATCTTCTCCGAGGTGGAAAACGTCGAAGCCGCCTTCGTTGCGGGCAAGTCGTGGACTTTTGAACGGTTTCGCCCGCTTTTTGACCAGTCCCCGATCGTTGCCAATGGTGATCTCTCCTATCAGAACGAGGCTTCCGGCATCGAATCCAGTCTCTCCTACAATTATCGGGATCGAAGACTGGTCTCCGTCACGCTGGATGGGCCGGACCTCTACGAGAACGCCTTGGGGACGCTCGATTTCTCGTTTGCGAAGAAGTTTGGCAAGAACCGTCGTTGGAAGTTGAAGTTCAGCGCCAGAAACCTCCTCAACCCTCAGGTAAGGCAGTCCATCGACACCAAGTATGCGGCATTCGTGACGGGCGGCGACCCGGTCAACATGAGCTATCGGCGGGGCCGCTCGTACGGGATTTCGCTCTCCTACAAGTTCTGAGGCAGCCCACTGGGCTTTTCTGGAAGTGGATTTCTTGACGGTCCCGCACCGTTCTCCATTCCCCACCCCCCACCACGGTTCGCGGTGAAACCGGCATCGTAACAATCATGTAACGCAACCGCACTTTGGCTGTCGCGATCTCATGATTTAACAGGGCTGCCTAAAAAACGGCAGATCACGAAATAGAACACTCCAGACATACATGAAAATAAGATCGACATCATTCCTCAGCGGCTGCATGGCCGCGGCATTGGTGTTGGGAGCGCAGAGATCGTCGGCGGCTGTCGTCACGATCTCCGGCAGCGATCCCAACAGCGTCACCAACGGCATGACGTGGTGGAACACCAACACCTACGTGCTCGACGGCTTTGTCTTCATCGAAGACGGCGAAACCCTCACAGTCGAGGCGGGCACGGTGGTGAAGGCGAAGGCCGACACCGGTGCGAATTCTTCCGCATTGTTCGTCACCCGCGGCGGTAAGCTGCTTGCCAATGGCACAGCAGAACGGCCGATTATCTTCACTTCGATTCTGGATGCGACCGTGGGCGCTACGGGACTGGATCTCGGCGAGAAGACCTTGAATCCGGCGACTGAATCCGGCAAGTGGGGTGGCATCACCATGCTCGGCAAGGGTGTTCTCAACAGTGCCGGTGACGCTACGGGCAACGCGGCCACGCCCATCTACGACGTTTACGAAGGGCAGCCCGACACGCTCTTCAACGGTGTCAACGTTTTCCGCTTCGGTGGAAGTGATGACACCGACAGCTCGGGCTCCCTGCGCTACGTGTCGATCCGTTACACGGGTGTGCAGCTCGCAGCGGACAAGGAACTAAACGGTCTCACGATGGGCGCGGTCGGCAGCGGCACGGTGCTCGATCACGTCGAGGTCTTCGGCGGCACGGACGACGGCTTCGAGTGGTGGGGTGGCACGGTCAACGGCAAGTGGCTGGCCGCTTCCTACATTCAGGACGACATCTTTGACTGCGATCAGGGTTATCGCGGCACCAACCAGTTTGTCTTTGGCTGGGCCTTCTCGGGCACAGACAAGGGCATGGAGTTGGACGGCGAAGTCGGCACGGTGGACGGTTCCCTCCCGATTGCCCGCTACGCCTTCCACAATGCCACGCTCATCGGAGCCGGCGCCAAGGCGATCAAGCTGCGCGACCACTCCGCCGCGCGTATCGTGAACTCCATCGTCACGGGATTCAGCGACATCCTCGACTACGAAGCCGATCAGCAGGCCGCGCTCGACGCCAACGAATTGGTGATCGTCAACAACATCTTCCATGGTGCCACGACGCTTGCGGACACCGACGTGACCGGTGGCGACATCTTCTTCACCGACGCCGCGCGCAAGAACAGCACGGCTGATCCCGCGCTGCTCGCCTCCACGGGTGCGCTGGATCCCCGACCCGCCGTCGGCAGTCCCGCCCTTGATTCGGCCAATGTCGCGCCCTCTCCGGCCAACCTGCTGCCGGCCGATCATCTGGGAGCCTTCAGCCCGAACAATCTGTGGCTGCGCGGCTGGACGGCCCTGGATCAGACCGGCCGTTTGGTTTCTTTCGGCGCGGTGAACGGCAACGTCGTCACGGTGACCGCCGACAGCATTCATGGACAGACCTACTGGACGAAGGACAACACCTACGTGCTCGACGGCTTTGTCTATGTTGAGGACGGCGAAGAGCTGCACATCGAGGCAGGCACGGTCATCAAGGCCAAGGCGGACACCGGAGCAAACTCCTCCGCCCTTTTTGTAACTCGTGGCGGCAAGATCTTCGCCAACGGTTCGCGCCAGCAACCCATCATCTTCACATCCATTCAGGACGCCACCGTTGGCGCGACCGGTCTGGATCTTGGCGAAGGCACGCTTGACCCCGCCACCCAGTCGGGCAAGTGGGGTGGCATCACCATCCTCGGCAAAGCGGTTCTGAACAGCGCGGGCGACGCCGCGGGCAACGCCGCGACACCGATCTACGATGTTTACGAAGGACAGCCGGATACGCTCTACAACGGCAAGAACGTTTTCCGCTTCGGTGGCGACAACGACGCTGACAACTCGGGTGTCCTGCGTTACGTGTCCATTCGCTACACGGGTGTTCAACTCGCGGCGGACAAGGAGCTCAACGGCCTGACCATGGGCGGTGTCGGCAGTGGCACGGTTCTGGATCACGTCGAGGTCTACGGCGGCACGGACGACGGCTTTGAGTGGTGGGGCGGCACGGTCAACGGCAAGTGGCTGGCGGCCTCCTACATTCAGGACGACATCTTTGACTGCGATCAAGGCTATCGTGGTACAAACCAATTCCTGTTTGGCTGGGCCTTCTCGGGCACGGACAAGGGCATGGAATTGGACGGCGAAGTCGGCACGGTGGACGGTTCCACCCCCGTCGCCCGCTACGCGTTCTACAATGCGACCCTCATCGGTGCCGGTGCCAAGGCGATCAAGCTGCGCGATCATTCGGCGGCCCGACTGCACAACTCCATCATCACGGGATTCAGCGACATCCTCGACTACGAGGCCGACCAGCAGGCCGCGCTGAACGCGGGTGAGGTGATCCTCTCCCACAACATCGCGCACGGCGCCACCACCTTGGCGGACACCGACGTGACCGGCGGCGACGTGTTCTTCACCGACGCGGCCAGGAAGAACATCACAGCTGATCCGATGCTGCGCTCCGTGAGCGGTGTGATCGACCCGCGCCCCTTGGCGGGCAGTCCGGCGCTCGCCGCCGAGAACGTCTTCACGGTGCCGGCCAACGTGCAGCAGACCGCGCATCTGGGTGCCTTCAACGCCGTGGGCAACTGGCTTGACGGATGGTCCGCCCTGTCCGCCAACGGAAAGCTGTTCAAGTTCGGTTCCGCCGGGGTCGTCACGATCGAAGGCACCAACCCGAACAGCATCAACGGCAATGTCACCTGGTCGAACAACTTCACCTACGTGCTCAACAAGTTCGTCTTTGTTGAGGATGGCGAAGTGCTGAACATCCAGCCGGGCACCGTTGTGAAGGCCAACGCCGACACCGGCGCCAACTCCTCCGCGCTGTTTGTGACGCGCGGTGGCAAGATCATGGCTGATGGCACGGCGGACAACCCGATTGTTTTCACCTCGGTGCTGGACGCGACAGCAGGTGCGACCGGGCTCGACCTCGGGGAAAAGACCCTTGATCCCGCGACTGAGTCAGGCAAGTGGGGCGGCATCACCTTGCTCGGCAAGGCCGTCCTGAACAGCGCCGGTGATGCCACCGGGAACGCCGCTTCCCCCATCTATGACGTCTACGAGGGCCAGCCGGACACCCAGTTCAACAGTGCAAACGTGTTCCGCTTCGGTGGCAGCGATGACAACGACAACTCGGGCGTCCTCCGCTACGTGTCGATCCGCTACACGGGTGTGCAGCTTGCTGCGGACAAGGAACTCAATGGTCTGACCATGGGTGGCGTCGGCGCCGGCACGGTCATCGAGAACGTTGAGGTTTATGGTGGCACCGACGACGGCTTCGAATGGTGGGGCGGCACGGTGAACGGCCGCTATCTCGTTGCCTCCTACATTCAGGACGACATGTTCGATTGCGATCAAGGTTATCGCGGTGTGAACCAGTTCGTGTTCGGTTACGCGTTCTCCGGCACTGACAAGGCGATGGAGTTCGACGGTGAGGTCGGCACGGTGGACGGTTCCACTCCGGTTGCCCGCTACGCCTTCTGGAACGCCACCATGCTCGGTGCCGGTGGCAAGGCTGTGAAGCTGCGCGATCACTCCGCAGCGCGCATCCATAACTCCATCTTCACCGGATTCAGCGGCGGTTTGGACTACGAAGCCGATCAGCAGGCTGCCCTGGATGCCAATGAGGTGGTGATCAGCCACAATATCTGGACGGGCTCCGCGCACTCGGCTGATGCCGATGTGACCGGTGGCGACGTGTTCTTCACCGACCCGGCTCGGAAAAACATCAACGCGGATCCTGGATTCGTCATGGTTGCCAGCTCCCGGCTCTCGCCCTTCCCCGGACATTTCAGTCCGGCCTTGGATGTGGCGAACGTCAAGGCCGAGCCGGCTGGTCTGTTGGACGCGCACTTTGTGGGCGCTTTCGGCGACGTGAACTGGGCCGCTGACTGGACGCAGCTCAGCCGCTCGATGAAGTTGTCCGGCCTGCGTGCCGGTCGTCCCGCCTACGTGGTGGTGCAGTCGGCCGCTCCGCCGACGGTGGACAACAGTGCCATCGCCGCCGCGATTCCGGCTGCGGTTCTCGACGCCTCTGGCAACTTGGTGATCTCGCTGCCGCCGAACGCGGTGACCGGCGCCACGAGCTACCAGTGGCAGCTCAACTCGGGCGCCGGCTACCAGAACATTGACGGTGCCACGTCCGCTTCGCTCAACCTGGCGGGTGCCATTCCCGGCACCTACCGGGTCGTCGTATCCAATGCCACGGGCAGCCTCAACTCGGCCGACATTCCTGTTGTCCGTGTGACGGTTGTCTACGTGGGCGGTGTGAAGGTCGAAGGTCCGGCCGCCGGGCTTCGTTTCGATTCCGG
>JADHOF010000264.1 GCA_016779125.1 Verrucomicrobiia bacterium
CCGGAAATCAGGCGAAAAGACGCGGATGCACTGGAGTCCGCTGGAACGCCATTCCGACGTGAAGGCGGCCGTGGAAAGATTCGCCCCTCCGAATCATCCCATTCGTGAACATCTGTCCCTGCTGCGAACCAAACCCACAAAGAAAGAAATCATGACCCGAATCATCCTCATCGGAACCGTGCTGATCGGCCTTGGCGCGATCGTTCTCGCCCGGTCGAACGAGCCAAAAACAAGTGTGATCGCGCCCGCCGATCCTGTGTCCAAAATGCTGGAAACCATCCGCGTGAAGCACAACTTTCCCGCGTTGGCCGCCGCCGTCATTGTCGATGGCAAGATCGTCCAGACCAACGCCGTCGGGTTCCGCAAACAAGGCGGCCCGGAGCAGGTCGACGTGGATGACAAGTTTCACATCGGTTCCGTTACGAAGTCGATGACGGCCACGGTCGCTGCCATGCTGGTCGAGCAGGGGAAACTGGACTGGACAAAGACCGTCGGGGAATCCTTTCCCGAACTCAAAGGGGAGATTCATCCCGACTATGCGGAGGTGACACTGGAGCAGTTGTTGTCCCACCGGGGCGGTGCCCCCGGCAATGCACCGCGCGATCTGTGGAGCAAGGCCTGGAGGGCGAACGGCACGGCGGCCGAGCAGCGGATGGAGTTTGTCAAAGGCCTCCTGAACCGCAAACCGGAGGCGAAACCGGGAACGAAATTCATCTATTCCAATCAGGGCTACACGATCGCCGGCGTGATGCTGGAGAAGGCCGCCGGAAAGAGTTGGGAACAATTGATGCGCGGCATGCTGTTTGAACCCTTGGGAATGAACACCGCCGGTTTCGGTGCGCCCGCCGCCTTGGGCAAGGTCGATCAGCCCTGGGGCCACGAAACGGGAACCTTGTCAGCCGCGAAACCGGTGCCGCCGGGGCCACGCGCGGACAATCCGCTGGCGATCAGTCCGGCGGGCGTCGTGCACTGCTCGTTGGCGGATCTGGCGAAATACGCGGCGTTTCACATGGCTGGCGAGCGTGGCGAAAGCAAGCTGCTCAAAGCGGAATCCTTCAAAAAGCTCCACACCGTCTCGGATGGCAACGAGGACTACGCCCTGGGTTGGGTGGTGTTGAAACGGTCCTGGGCCGGCGGACGCGCCCTGATGCACAACGGCTCGAACACGATGTTTTACATCGTCGTATGGATGGCTCCGGATAAGAACAGCGCCGTGATCGTGGCCACGAACGTGGGATCCACCGCCGCGTTCAAAGGCTGCGACGAAGTCGCAGGCAAACTGATCAACCAGTATCTCGTGAAGTAGCGTAATCCGGGTAATAGCCGGGCTGGGATGGAGGGTCTTGAACGGATTGCCGATTGTTGGCGGCGAGAAAATGGGTTCTTCGACGATTCCAGTGTGTGGGCAGGAAATTGGATAAGAAGCACGTGAGTTGTATCTGGGACCACTGTGCCGCGACTACCACACGCCTTCAGCCCGCGTTGGTCTTCCTGCTGATGGAAGTGCGCCATCCGCCGGAACTGTCGTAGAACCGAAAAGGTGTCCGCCAAATAGGACGGGCGGTCGTTTTGCTTGGCCGGCGTGAATCGCAGCTGCTTGAATCGTGGCGTGGAAATTGCGGACAATATTGCGGAGATCCGGCTGCGGATGGACGAGGCCTGTGAACGGGCGGGGCGGTCATCGGATTCCGTGAAGCTGATGGGCGTGAGCAAGACGCATCCCGCTTCCGCGATTCGGGAGGCTTTCGATGCGGGGTTGACCTTGTTCGGCGAGAACAAGATCCAGGAGGCGGCTCTGAAAATTCCCGATTGTCCCGACGCGGCGAGATTTCACTTCATCGGGCATTTGCAATCCAACAAGGCGCGCGATGCCGCCAGGTTGTTCGCGATGGTCCAAGGGGTGGACAAACTGGGCACGGCGATCGAGCTGAACAAGCGCGCCGATCAACTGGCGCGGGATCTGCCGATTCTGCTGGAGGTGAACGTCGCGGGCGAGGCGAGCAAGTTCGGCTACACGCCGGCGACCGTTCTGGAAGATCTTGAACGGCTGATGGATCTGCCGCGCCTGGAGCTGCACGGGTTCATGACCATTCCCCCGTTCGCGGCCGATCCGGAACGAGCCAGACCGTATTTTCGGGCGCTGAGGGAGTTGAGGAATCGCTGCGAGGATCTGGCCGGGATTCCGTTTCCCGAACTCAGCATGGGGATGAGCGGAGACTTTGAAATCGCCATCGAGGAGGGCTCGACGCTGGTTCGCGTGGGGACGGCGATCTTCGGCAAGCGGAAGTTTTCGAATCTCAAATCGCCCGCCTGACGCGTCTGGAGGGCGACCTCACCGCTCGCTGCGAAACCATCCGAGCCGGCGGCGGTTCAGATAATACATGGTTCCGAGCATGCGCATTTCAACCACGAGGAAGTAGAGGGCCAGCACGGAGGTGATGACCGATGGCAGGATCATGATCTCGAGATGCAGGGACAGAAGGCGTTCGCTGATGTAACGAATCGCGACCATCGCGAAGAAGAGCGAGCAGACGACGATGTACTGACCGGACAGGCGGGTGATGGACGGCAGCACGACGAAGGGATTCACCGCCATGAAACTGTCCGCCATGGCGACGGCCAGCAGCGCCATGGGAAAGTAGAGGAAGCCCCAGGCGTAAAGCGGGAACAGGACGCCCATGTTCATGTCGCTCGCCGAGGTGGCGTGATGAATCATGTAGAGCACGGCCGGACCGAAGGAGATGGCGAAGGTCCAGACCATCATGAAGCACGGCCGCAGGATGTCGGTGAACCAGTCTGAAAAGTCAGGCCAGCCCGGCAGATCCTCCTCGCCGTTGGCGGTGGCGATAATGATCTTCTGCATGTAGGCGAAGAGGTAACCGGCGGCGGCAATCGCAATTTTCAGGGAGAACATGGCCGCGAAGTCCAGAACGAGATAGAGGAACGATCCCATCAGCAGCAGAGGAAGGCCCTGACGGGTGACCGGATACTTCAGAAGTTCGGGGACGCATTTCCAGAAGGAGCGGTTCTCGCGATCCTGTTGCGCCTTGCGCTGCTCTTTGAATTTCTCCAGGGAGATGCATTTCGTGCGGCAGGTGGGGCAGAACTTCTTGGTCTTGCCGTTGATTTCCACCTGATTGACGCATTGCAGGCAGAACTTCTGTTTGCAGCCGGTACACGCGTAGGCGAGGTCGTTGTCGGGATGTTTTTTGCAGGCCTTGCCGCTCCGCTTCGCGGGACTTGCGGTCGGCTCTGCCGGCGGGATTGGTGCCGCAGTCGGCGCTGACGGGGTTTCGGCGACGGCGCTTGGCTGGTTCGCGACATATTTCACATCGACGTGTCCCAGCCGGAATGTTTCGCCGGCGGTGACGTAGGCCTCGGACACCATCTCGCCGTTGTAATAGGTGCCGTTGGTGCTGTCGTTGTCCCGAACAACCAGCCAGCCGCCGGGGTCTTCCTCCAGCACGCCGTGCGATCCCGAAACGGAATCGTGCGAAATCTCGATCGTGTTGCCCGGGTTGCGCCCCACGGTGTTTGCTCCCGGGCTGAGCGGGAACTCCACCCCCGCGAAGCCGTCTGTCACCAGCATCAGTTTCCCCATATCGTCACCTCACAGATCCATCAGTTTTTCGATCAGGTTTTGCCGTTCCGGCGGTTCGAAACCCAGCTCCTCCAGCGGGACGAAGTCAGGCTGTGTCTTCATTCCGAGCCATCTTTTCTTGAGATGCGCGACCCGCTCGGGCGAGGGCGGATGGCTCAGGACGGATCGCAGGGCGCCCATGTCCCCCTCGCTCGCGGCGAGCCGGTTCAGGAAAGTTTCGAGCCCGCGTGGATCAATGTTGGCGGCCACGAGGTAGTCGAACGCGCGGTCGTCAGCCTCGCTTTCAAATTCGCGGGAAAAGTTTTGTTGGATCAGCAGTTGAGATCCGGCGGCGAGCGCTCCGAGGAATCCCTTGCTGCTGCCGAGCACGCGGTCGAACACGACGGAGGGCCCGGCGTTTGCGATCATGGCGCGCAGTCCGTGACGTCCCATCACGTGCGCGATCTCGTGGGCAAGGACGCCGGCCACCTCCTCGGTGGACTTCACGATGGCGAGCAGGCCGGTGAAGACGTAGACGCGGCCGGCGGGCAGGGCCATCGCGTTCGGCACGTCGCTGTCGATCAGCGAAATCTTGAATTCGTATTCGCCGCGTTTCTCCGGCGGAAAGATGCGGTCCACGATGGCGTGCAGCTTGGCGACTGTGTTCGTGTCGTCATATTCGTCCCACATGTCGCCGACTTCCTCCGCGACTTCCATTGCAATCTCCTTTTCGTAGGCGGGCGAAATCAGGTTCACCATCTTGGGCATCGCGGCGTCGACCATCACCCCGAGAAGGGCGGACAGCCCGATGAAGGCCGTGAAGAAAATCAGCGTCGAGGCCAGTCGTTTGAATCCGTCCTTGCGATCCTCGAAGGCCTCGATCTGCCGCCGGATCGGGGTTTTGCCTCGGAGGGTGTGATCGGCCAGGATTTCGTGTCCCTCGATGAGGATGGACCAGTCCGAATGGTCCTGGTTGGCGACTTCGACCGAGCCGGGCTTTCCGGTTTGGATGTCGAGTTCAAGCCCGTCGTAGGGCAGATCGACGACGGTCGTTTCGCCGTTGAAGCGGAGGACGTGGTCCTCCAGGCAGATTTCCCCCGAGATCGCGTATTCCGCGTCGTCCGACAGAGCTGTTCCTTGGTAGCGCTTGCTGCTCACTGATTTTCCTCCACTAAGATTTGGGCTTCAACCAACCCCTGACCGATCCTCTCGGCCGTCCCCTGAAACGGGCGCGACCTTATCCGGCGGGGGACTTTTGGGGTAGAAAAAAGGTGAAAGAATTTCCGCTGACCCTCCCCGGGTGAAAAATGAAATTCGCTGGGCAAACGGTGCGGAGTGACTAGATTCCCGCGCACCATGTTTGACGAAGTCACGACCCGTATCGCCAAAGCCGCCGACAAGCTCGCCCACCTGCGGAGGTATCTTTGACGTGCCCAAGTCGAAAGCCCGGCTCGCCGAATTGGAGGCCGGCATGTCTCGCGAAGATTTCTGGAACAACCAGACCAAGGCACAAAAGACGGTAGAGGAGGTCAACGCCCTCAAGCGTCGTGTCGAGCCGCTGGAGTTGGCGGAAACCAAGATCGCGGATCTCAACGTCATGGTGGAGCTGGGCGAGGCCGAGGATGCGGCGGGCCAGGCTCAGGTGTTGGCCGAGGTGGAGAAGGATCTCAAATCGGTCGCTGCGGAAATTGACCGGCTGGAACTCCAATCTTGGCTGAACGGGCCGCAGGACAAGAACGGCTGCATCCTCAGCATCAACGCCGGCGCGGGCGGCACGGAATCGTGCGACTGGGCGGACATGCTCTTCCGAATGTACCAGCGGTGGGCGGAAAACCGCGGCTGGACCGTGGACGTTTCGGATGTCCTCGAAGGGGAGGTTGCGGGAATCAAGAGCGCGACTCTGGTCATCCATGGCGACATGGCTTTCGGAAATTGCAAGGCCGAGCGCGGCGTGCACCGGTTGGTGCGGATTTCCCCCTTTGACTCGAACGCGCGTCGGCACACCAGTTTCGCGAGTGTGGACGTGGTCGCCGAGGTCGAGGACGACGTCGATATCGAGATCAATCCCGCCGAACTTCGTGTGGACACCTATCGGTCCGGCGGCAAAGGCGGGCAAAACGTGAACAAAGTCGAGACCGCCGTGCGCATCACGCACGTGCCGACCGGGCTTGTCGCCGCCTGCCAGACCGAGCGCTCCCAGCAC
>JADHOF010000265.1 GCA_016779125.1 Verrucomicrobiia bacterium
GGGTCAATTGGTGAAAGATCTCATGCTGGAGGTGCGGGGAGGCAAGGACAGGCGATTGGTGATCGACACGCTGCGACGCCTGGCCGAGGCGGATGGCGACGTGTCGGCGTCGGAGCAGGACTTCATCGCCACCGTCGAAGCCGCCCTGAAATCAGCGGGCGGCGGTTTTTTCGGCAAGCTGGGAAACAATGTTCGACGGGTCTTGCGAAGGAAAGCGACCACGAGTGCCACGGAACGCGAGGAACAGATCGGCGACTATATCAACAACGAGGTCTTTCATTATCTCGTTCACGTGAAGAAGCGGGCCGCGACCATCCGATTGCCCGAGGCGGATGTGCGGCGCATGTGTCTCGCGGCCGGATTGACGTGCTGGGTGCTGCACAGCGACCTGGTCATCGACTCTGAGGACCGCATGGTTCTGGAGCGCCTGCTGCTGGACGACTGGGGCGTGACGGTGGCCGAAGCCGAGGCGGTGGCGGACGCCGCTTGCGACCGGATCGTGAAGGGCGTTGATTTCAACCGCCTTTGCCGGACCTATTTTGAAGCCGCGACTCCGGACGAGGCGCGCGCCCTGGCGGACAAGCTTGATCGGATGGCCTCCGCCGCGTCGCACGGGCGGGACAAAAAGCGGGCGGGCGCTGAGGCGGTGCGCAAGGCGCTCAAACTGGAAGAAGCCTGAGGCTCAAGCGCGGTTATCGGGGTTGGCGCCGGAACGATCCGTCCGGGTTTGGCTGTACGACCAAAGGCGACGTTCTCGGACGTGCGCCACCGGGCATGTTTTCCGCCCGCTGACGTTCGAAACGGATGGAGACCGCCTGAAGCATGACGCCCAGATCGGAGTATTTTTCGAAGCCTTCGGGCACCTTGAAAAGATTGTCCGCCACGCTGCTTTTGCGAATGGACGCAAAGTGCACGGTCACCGCGGACTGATCACGGATGAACTTCACGTAGGTCGGCTCGCCGGTCTTGCCCGGAATTTCCCAGACCTCCATGGGCACGGTGTCTCCGGTGTTGTATTGCAGCACCACGTCAAACTTGTCGTAGACCTGCTTGTCCAGCTGCATGGGGCCGAACAGCTTTTTTGTGAATCGCATCACCCCGGGGATGTCCTCGAAGGAAAGGCCCTGCGTGAGATAGGTTTTCGCGTGGGGAAACAGGATCTGGACGGTGGTGAGTTGCGGAAGGGTGATGGTGGAAATGCGGTGGATGCCGACCTGTCGCAGGGTGGTGAACATGTTCTCCTCCCCGCTTGTTTCGGTCTCGATGTAGCGGAGATCCAGCTCGGTGCGGATGCGGCCGTCCTTGACCACCATGATGAAAGGGAATCGTTTGACGTCCAGCTTGCCCGAGTTGGTGGTCCACAGTTCCATGGTGCCGTTGGCGGAAAAGTTGCCGATCGAAGACATGAGCGCGGCCAGCGCGGTGTCGACGTTGACGACCTTTTCCACTTTCTCGACGACACCCGATTGTTGCGGAATCTGAACGGGGCGGCCGTCGCTCTGCGGGAAGGGGTTTCGCGGCGGCGTGTCCGGCATGCGCATCGGAGTCTTGCCCGGGAAAGTCTGCTGCAGCTCCACGCCCGGCGCGTAAGGGCTCGCCGGCACGGATGTTTGAGCGGCGGACTCCCGGACGAAGGCGCAAAGCATCGCCAGCAGAGGAATCAGACGAAGCCAAACTGAAAGTCGTGTAACCACAATCCTGTTCTAAACCGGCCGGCGAACGGGCGGCGAGCCCAAAAACGATTTCCACGTGCGCGGCCGCCAATTCCCATCCGCTTGACGTGGAATTGCGCAGCCGCCATATAATCACGGCTCTGACCGACCGATTGAATTGAATCTATGCCGACCTACGAATACGTCTGTGAGAAGTGCGCCAAAAGCTTCGACGCCTTCCAGTCCATGAAGGACGACGCCTACACGGTGTGCCCGAAGGACAAGTGCCTGAAGAAGAGCTGGGGCAAGGGCCGGGTGAAGCGTGCGATCGGCACCGGGGCCGGGTTGCTGTTCAAAGGGGACGGTTTCTACATCACGGACTACCGGTCCGAGGGTTACAAGAAATCCGCCAGCAACGACAAGCCGAAGACCGAAAGCAAGGAAACCAAGAAGTCGGACTCGGGCGGCTCGGCGACCAAGTCGGAATCGAAGCCGGCCAAGACGAAGTCCAGCTGACGGGAGGTTTGTTCCCGTTTTTGACGTTCCGCCATTTCACCCAATGAAGCGGTTCCCTGATCAATCCGGCGTCCGGTTCATCTGCGGGCTCGTTTTGATGGGGCTGATCGCGGCGGTTCACGGGGCGGGCAACCTTCGCTCGAAGCTCGGGCATTTGCCGCGGGTGATGACGAGCGCGACGGGGCAGTTCGTGGTGCTGGGTTTTGAGCCGGGATCTCCGAACGGGCCGCCGCCGCTCTCCAGCATTCGCACGAATCACGTGCAGCTGGATCCCGGGGTGCTCGTCCTCACCTGCGAGCGGGTGAAATCCGAATTCCTGCTTCTGCTCAACATCGGCGACAAGTGGAAGGGGGCTGTTTCCATTCACGTGGACGGACGGGCTCAGGCCGACACCGATCTGGAGGTGAGCGCGACCCGGATGCGGGATGGCTGGGGTTTTCGGCTGCGGTTGCCGGGGCAGATCGAGCGGATGCGTCTCGTGCGGGCCCTGGTGCGGGTGTTGCTGTTGGAAATCGCCAACCGGGAGAACACCTCCGGGCGTCTGGCGGAAGTTCCGCTTTGGATGCAGGAGGGTCTGGCGGCGCAGCTGTACGCGATGCATGGAGACGCGTTGGCGGCCAGCATCGGGTTGCAGGTGTTCGGTCTCGACGAGGAACTGGCGGTGCCGAAGGTCATGCTCGGGCGGAACATCCCGCAGAGCTATGAGCGCAACTACACGGAGTTGCTGTCGATGGCGCGGCGCCACTTCGAGCTGTTTGAGCCGGCGGAATTCGCGACCTTGCAGATGCCGCTGCCGAAGGACCGTGAGGGATTCGCCTGGGTGACCTTTCAATATAGCGCCCATTTGTTTGTCGCCGAACTGCTGCGCTTGCCGGACGGGCGGGAGGGGATGATGCGGGCCCTGACCGAATTGAAGGGTTTTTTGAACCCCCAGCTCGCCTTTCTGAAGGCTTTTGAGGCCCGGTTTCCGAACGCCCTCGCGGCCGACAAGTGGTGGTCGCTGATCTGCGTGGATTTCAAATCGCGTGAGGTGAATCTCCGTTGGAGCGAGGCGGACACGATGCAGCGGCTGAAGGAGATCCTCTACACGCCGGTCAGTGTGCGGACCGATATCGACTCCGTTCCCGAGGAGCGCGTGATGATGATGCAGGACCTGATACGCGAAACCGCGTTCAAGGATCATCGCCCGATATTGGCGCGGGCTCTTCGCGCGCTGCTCTTTGTGGAAGGCAATTCCAGGCGGGATCTGGCGCGGCTGATCCGGGATTATCGGACGGTGATCGAGGAGTACTTGAAGGGAAATGAGACGGGGGGCCGGTCGACCGGGAGCTTCAAGGTGGTCAAAGATGCGGCGATCGAGCGGCTGGACCTCCTGGATGGCATTCGATTCGACTTCAAGCTCGTGGCCAGCCCTGAGCCGGACCGCGAGGTGGATTTGGACCGAATAGAGCGGCTTCTTTCCGCGCCGGTGGGTCCCTTGACACCCCCTTGACCGCATTTATAGTCCGCCCCACGAATGGCCACGGAAAACGCATCGCCCCTGCGCGACGACGACCCCGCCGCCCGCCAAAGACTCGCATCTCTGAAAGAGTTTCGTTCAGCCGGGCGCGGACCGTGGTCCGAAGTCTCTGACGGGGATTGGAACGATTGGCGGTGGCAACTCAGGAATCGCGTCACTTCTCTGGAGCAATTGGAGCGGTTTTTGCCCTCGATGACAGCCTCCGAGCGGGCCGGGGCACGGTTGGCCAAGTCCAAGCTGGCCATGGCGGTGCCGCCGTACTATTTCAGCCTGATTGATCCCGATGACGAGCATTGTCCCGTCCGCCGTCAGGTCATTCCACGCATGGAGGAGACGACAACCGCCGCGTGGGAGATGAGTGATCCCTGCGGCGAGGACAGCCATTCCCCGGTGCCGGGGCTGGTGCACCGATATCCGGACCGGGTGCTGTTCCTGGTGACGGATCGTTGCGCCGCGTATTGCCGTTATTGCACGCGATCCCGGCTGGTCAGCAACGCGAGCGGGTATGACTTTCATCCCGAATTCGACCGACAGATCGAGTACGTGGCGACCCATCCTGAAATCCGCGACGTCTTGTTGAGCGGCGGCGACGCGTTGCTGCTCAGCGACGAAAAGCTTGAGTACCTGCTGAGCCGGTTGCGGGCGATTCCCCATATCGAATTCTTGCGGATAGGCTCGCGCATTCCGCTTTTTCTCCCCCAGCGCATCACGCCCGCCTTGTGTTCGATGTTGAAGCGGTTTCATCCGCTTTTCCTGAGCGTTCACTCCAATCATCCTCGCGAACTGACCACCGAGGCGAGGGAGGGATTGGAGCGACTGGCGGACGCCGGGATTCCGCTGGGCAACCAATCGGTTCTGCTTCGGCATGTCAACGACGACGTGGTCACCATGATGGCGTTGAATCAGAAGCTGCTGATGTGCCGGGTGCGACCCTACTACCTGTATCAGTGCGATTTGATCGCGGGTTCCGCCCATCTTCGCACGAGCGTCCGGAAAGGGCTGGAGATCATGGAGGGCCTGCGGGGGCACACGACCGGTTATGCCGTGCCGCAGTACGTCATCGACGCGCCGGGTGGGGGTGGCAAGGTGCCGGTGAATCCGGACTATGTTCTCCAGCGGAACCGGGACCGCGTGGTGATCCGAAATTTTGAGGGTCGCGTTTTCGAATACCCCGAAGCCGACGATGGTACGCCGCTGGTGCCGAAGCCGACGTCGATCGAGGAGGCGCAACTCGTCTAGATCCTCGGCTGACGCGCGGTCACGCCGCAGCGATCCAGAGGTTTTCCAGTTCATCAAATTGCGGTTCTTCCGCGGCTTGCGCGAACGATTGGCGGAACGCGCCCTCCCGATAGAGGATCATGGAGACGTGCCGGTTGTGTCGGATGCATTCCTTGATCGCGGACGCTTCCTTGGCGCAGTGGAGGAGGGTTTTCCATGAGTAGATGTGCTTCGGTTTGTGAAAATCGCTGTTGGCCAGGTAGGGCAGGCGGCGGAGACCGACGGGGGTGAAGATCTCGTTTCGGTTCGCGATTTCCCAGGCGTCGATCAACGGGGCGAAGGTGTCGATGTTCTCCCAAAGGTAGAGGGTGTTCTTGCCCCATTCGGTCTTGAAGCAATGCGGATGCGAGGCAACGGCGAGCCCGTCCTGGGCGTGGATCTGCGCGATGGTCTCCGGCAAATCCAAGGCCGGGCTGATGGGGAACTTCAGGTCGATGCCGAGGAGATGGGCGGACGATTTTTTGGTCAGTCCGTCCTTGTTGAACTCGATGCCGGTCATGACGATCATTCCGTAGGCCTCCATGGCCCGCTTTCGTTCCCTTTCCATCAGGGCGAAGTATTCCTCAAGCCTTTCCGCATCCAGAACGAGGTTTGTCAGGTTGGAGATCTTTCCGCACACCCGTCGGGGATCGGCGAGGTGATCGGTGACGCAGATGGCGTCGAACCCGCGCTTGCCGTAGAAATCGACCAGCTCCGGAACGGAGAGTTTTCCGTCGGACCAGTCGCTGTGGATGTGGAAATCGCATAGGAGCGCCCGGGGTGCCGCCGGGGTCGCCAGCGGCGGGGTGGGGG
>JADHOF010000266.1 GCA_016779125.1 Verrucomicrobiia bacterium
GCGGCGATTCCCTGATCAAACCCTGACCCTTTTCAATCCTATGAAATCCATCGGCATCAAACTCATTCTCGCTTTCTGCCTCGGAGCCGCCCTCATGTGGTACATCGGCGTCGGCAAACGCGACGCTTCCCCGCCCGATCATCGACCAACGAATCCGCCTGTCGCGGCAGAACCGGCAGTCAAAAATGGAGATTCAAAAACCAACACGACCGCCGTCAAGGTCACCACCGCCACGGTCACGAACGCGATTCCGCCAAGCTCGATTTCATCCAACGCCCCCCCGTCGGCGGCGGCGGGCACCAACACGGTCGCCACCACGGGTGAGCCCGAAAAGAAGCCGGACGAGGTGGCGGACGTTCAGGTCACCTTCAAAATGGCCCAGATCGACCAGATCATCGAATGGTTGGCGAAACAGACCGGCAAGAGTGTCATCAAGCATCCGACCGCTCGCTCGCAATTGACCATCGTCAGTTCCAAAAAAGTGACCCAACGCGAGGCGATCAATCTGGTCTACCGCGCGCTCGGTGTTGAGGGATTCAGCGCGATCGAGGACGATCAATCGATCCTGATCGTGCCCGCCGGCAAGGAGCCGAAGCTAAGCCCCACCATCATCGGCGCGGATCAGGACACCATCCCCGACGGACGCCAGCAGATCGTCAAGATCCTCGAACTCAAGCACGCCAACGCTGCGGAGATCAAAGACCGCTGTCGCTCGGTATTGTCCGAGACGGCGCAGGTGGAGGCCGACCCGCGCGGCAACAAGCTGATCGTCACCGACTACACGGAAAACATCCGTCTGCTGATCGAGCTGCTTCCCTCCTTTGATCGCGAGACCGAAGGCGACTCCATCGTCCACATCTTCCCGCTCAAGCATCTGGAGGCGGACGAGGTCTCGCAGCTGCTCGGCCTGATCCTCAATCAGGACAAGTCCACATCCCCCTCATCCTCATCCTCATCGTCGCGAAGCAGCCGCTCGTATTCCTCGTCTTCATCTTCGCGCAGCCGCTCACCCTCCAACAGCTCCGGCCCGGCCTCCGCCAGCGCCAGCGTCGGGGAGGATCTCAAATTCTGGCCGGACCGAAGTTCCAACCGCCTGATCGCATCCCTGCCGAAGGCGAGGCTGAAGGAGATCACCGAGCTGATCGAAATGCTCGACACCGAAAAGCCCCAGGATGTCGGCGTCCGCGTGCTGACCCTGGAACATGTCGACGCCAGCGAGCTCGTGGATGAAATCGCGCCGCTCTACCGAAAACTCGGCGGACAATCCCTCAAGGAAACCGTCGAGATCACCGCCAACGAGCGCTCGAACTCGCTCATCATCCTCTCCAGCGAGAGCAACTACGAAAACATCGAAAAGTTCATCCGCCAGCTCGACACCGAAGACGCGGCCGAACAGATCATGGAGACGATTCCCCTCACGAACGCGGATTCCGAGGAGGTCGCCCTGCAGTTGAAGGAACTCACCGACGGCAACAAGACCACCTCCCGCTACACCTACTACTTCAGCTCTCCGTCAAAATCGTCAAAGAAGATGAACATCGTCTCGGATCGACGGAGAAACAGCGTCATCGTCCAGGCCTCGCCGGCGGAGCTCATCAGCGTAAAGAAGATGATCCAGGTCCTCGACGAACCGGTCGGGGAGGACGCGCTTGCCCCGAAGATTTTTCAGCTTCAATACGTCAGCGCCGTCGACATCGAGGACGTGCTGAACGAGCTGTTCCTCAAAAAGGAAAAGCAGCGCAGCTATTGGGACTACTACGACGGTGGATCCTCCAGCACCGACTCGCCGATGAACGTCGGCCGTCTCAACGGCAAGGTCCGCATCACCAGCGAACCCTTCTCCAATTCGCTGATCATCGCCGCCAATTCGGTGGAGAGCATGGAGGCGGTCGAGGCCGTCATCCGCCAGCTCGATATCGCCTCGCCCGCGGGCGAATCGACCATGCGACATCCGCTCAAGTTCGCGAACGCCATCGAGGTCGCGAACAGCCTCAACGTTTTGTTCGCGCAGGATGGAGCCCCCACCCTGCGCCCCCAAAACCAGCCGCAGAACCAACAAAACAACACACCCCGCGTGACCCAACCCAACCAGACCGCACCGCGCACGGACAGCTTCGCGCTCGAGCGCGAGAACGACGTGGAGACCTATTTCCCCTGGCTCGGCGGCCAGCAGGGCGGCAACCGGACCCGGGACGGCAAGGTGCAGCGCCCCGCCTCTGAAATGGTCGGCCGCGTCCGCGTCGTGCCGGACAAGCGCAGCAATTCCCTGCTCCTGACCACGGACCTCCACTACTTCCCGCAGGTCATCAAACTGGTGAACGAACTCGACGCCCCGACGGCCCAGATCCTCATCGAGGCCAAGATCGTCGAGGTCTCCAGCGACTTCCGCGATCGCCTTGGCACCCGCTGGTCGCCCGACGGCACGCGCACCTTTGACAACGAAGACATCGACGGGGCCTTCAGCCCCAAGGTTGGCGCGAACTTCATGAACCTGCTTCTCGGCTCCCTCGGCACCAACGCCTTCCGCAGCGGCGTGCTGAACTCCTCCATCAACGTCGACATGCTCGTCCAGTTCCTCCGCAAGAACACCGATGCCACCGTGCTCGCCGAACCCAAGATCAGCGTGTCCGACAACGAACTCGGCAAGCTCTTCGTCGGCTCGCAGGTTCCGTTCATCTCGGGCAGCCTCAACACCGACTTCGGCGGCCGCAACGACTCGTTCCAATACAAGGACGTCGGCATCATTTTGGAGGTCACCCCGCAGATCAACAACGCCGAGGAGATCGCCCTCAGCATCCGCGTCGAGTCCTCCAGCATTCGCGACGGTCAGACGCTCTTCGGCGGCGCGATCATCGACACCCGCAACTTCCGGACCGATCTCATGGTCAAAACGGGCGAGACCATCGTCCTCGGCGGAATCATCCAGAAGGAGGAAGGCGAGGTGATCCGCAAAGTGCCGTTCTTCGGCGACATTCCCGGCCTCGGCTGGGCCTTCAAGAAGAAGGACAAGACCACCCGCAGCGTCGAGCTCATGGTCTTCCTCCGCCCCGTCATTTCAAGGTCCCCCGAGGAAGCCAGGGCACTCGTCGAGCAGATCCAAAACCGCATGCCCGTCCTCCAACGCTGGCAGCGGGAAGAGGACGCGCTGCTCAAGGACGGCACCAATGCCCCGCCGAGCATGATCCCAAATTGAAATAGGAAATTGTGCGAGTCACAATTTCGACCGCTTCCAGTCCAGCGCCTTGCGGAGCTGACGTAGCGTCAGGGTGTTGACGACGTCATGCCGCGTCAGCCAGCCCTTGCGGGCCACGCCGACGCCGAGGCGCAGATAGCTGCAGTGTTCGAAGCGGTGGGCGTCGGTGTTGATCACACACTTCACGCCCTTGTCTTTGGCGTAGTGCCAGAGCCGCCAGTCCATGTCCATCCGGTACGGGCTGGCATTGAGTTCGATCCACGTGCCGGTCGCCGCACACGCGTCGATGACCGCGCGCTGGTTGATCTTGTAACTGTCCCGCTCCAGCAGCAGGCGACCGGTGATATGCCCGAGGATGTGGACGTATTTGTTTTCCGCCGCCTGAATCAGGCGCTTGGTCATCTCCTCCTCCGAACCCGCGAATCCTTGGTGAATGCTCGCGACGACGATCTCCAACTGGGCGAGGAACTCATCGGGGAAATCCAGCCGCCCGCCGCTCAGGATATCCACCTCGGAGCCGGTCAGGAGCCGAAATCGGGTGCCCGCCTCCTCGTAGCGTTGATTGACTTCTTCGATGGCCACGAACTGTTTCAGCAGGCGTTTCTCGTCCAAACCATTCGCCACAAAGCTGGACTTCGAATGATCCGTGATCGCCCAATATGAGAATCCCAGACCGCAGGCCGCCGCCGCAACTTCCTCCAAGGTCTGTTTGCCATCACTCCAGTCCGAATGATTGTGCAGCGAACCCTTCATATTGGTCCACTCGACGAGCGACGGCAGCGCGATCTTCTCCGCGGCCTCGAACTCGCCCCGGTCCTCACGCAGCTCGGGCGGGATGTATTGGAGATCCAGCGCCTGGAAAATATCGAACTCCGTCTTGCACGGGACGCGGAGCTCGGGATCGCGGGTCTCGGTCTTCGAGCGAAACAAGCCATACTCGTTCAGACGCAGTCCGCGCTCGATCGCCCGCTGCCGCATGCCGATGTTGTGCTCCTTGCTGCCGGTGAAATAGGCCAGGGCAAAGGGGAATTCGGCGTCGGACACCACCCGCAGATCCGCCTGGATGCCGCCCTCCAGATTCACGCTGGCCTTTGTGTCGCCCTTGGCGAGCACGCTGATGACATTCGGCTGGGCGACAAACCAGTCCAGCACGGGTCCGCCATGCCGTGACGCCACCACAAAATCCAGATCGCCCACCGTTTCCTTCCAGCGCCGCAGGCTGCCGGCGATATCACAACGCAGGACATTCGGATGGCGGCCCAAACCTTCGAGAATCTCGTTCGCCAGATGATAGACGACATCCAATCGATGCCGATCGCCGAAGTTCCGGTGAAACGCGATGCCTTCCAGAACGCGCTGGACCGTTTTGGCACCGAAGCCGGAGAGTTTTTCCAACGAGCCGTCCTGACACGCGGCTTCCAGATCCTCCACGGTTTCGAGCTTCAACTGTTCGTAAACCGCTTTCACCTTCTTCGGCCCCATGCCCGGGATTGCGAGCATGTCGATCAGGCCGGCCGGCAACGAGGCCTTCAACTCCTCGTGGTATGGCAGACTCCCTTCCGTCACGAGCGTCGTCACCTTCTCCTGCAAGGCGCTCCCGAGACCCTTGATCTCCCCCAATCGATTGTCGCGGATGATGAATTCGAGCGGTTCGATCACATTCTCGATCGCGCGCGCCGCGTTGACGTAGGCGCGGATCTTGAAGGGGTTTTCGCCCTTGATTTCCAGCAGCACCCCGATCTCAGCCAGGATTTCCGCGACCGCTTCGTTTTCCATGAAGCGACTGTAGCGATTCAGCCTCGCCGGCTAAAGCACCTTGTCGTTCCGGCGGATTCCACCAAGAGTCCGCCGTGACCTCGCCCCGACGAAATCCCGTGGCCCTCACCATCGCCGGCTCGGACAGCGGCGGCGGCGCGGGCATCCAGGCAGACCTCAAAACCTTCGCCGCCCTCGGCGTGCACGGCACCACCGCGATCACCTGCATCACCGCCCAGAATCCAAATTACGTGTCCGCCGTGCAACCGGTCCGAGCCCCGGTGCTTCACGCCCAGCTGGACGCGGTCTTCTCCGAACTGCGCCCGGACGCCGTGAAGACGGGCATGCTGTATTCATCGAAGCTGGTCGAGGTGGTGAGCCGTTACTTTCACGACACCCGCAAGCCCGCCCCGGCACTGGTTGTCGATCCCGTCATGGTCGCGACCAGCGGCGCGCGGCTGCTCAGACCGGACGCGATCCGCGTCGTAAAACGAGATCTGCTCCCGCTCGCCACACTCGTCACCCCGAATCTGGACGAGGCCTCCCTGCTGCTGAAACGAAAAGTCGGCTCGATTCAAGAAGCCAAAGACGCCGCGCGGGAAATCTTCGAACGCTGGGGGTGCGCCGCGCTGATCAAGGGCGGACATCGCGCAGGCGATCCCGAAGCCGTCGATGTTCTGTTTTCCAACGGCCGCTTCACTCTGTTGAAGTCCCGTTTCATCCGGGGCGCGGCGACCCACGGAACCGGCTGCACCCTGTCCGCAGCAATCGCCGCGAGTCTCGCCGCA
>JADHOF010000016.1 GCA_016779125.1 Verrucomicrobiia bacterium
AGGCGGTGCGGTGCAGACCCCGGGTTCGAGTCGATGGTTCGAGTCTGGCTGGGAAAGATCTTCGCCGCGACAGGACCGCAATGGGGCTGGCACGAACCACCGCCGCGAAATGTCGCGGGGGCGGTGAGCAATTTCGAACGGGCGATTCAACTCACACCGGATCGCGTCGCACCGTATCTGGAGCTGTGCCAACTCCTGGACACCGCCAAGCGCAAGCCCGAGCGCAACCGACTGCTCGATCGCATGAGCACGCTCTTTCCAGACGACAGGGAAACGCTCCTGCTGGCCGGCATCCACGCGATCGAGCGCAAGGTCTGGCGCAAGGCCGTCGGCTTTCTCACCCGGGCCCGCGCGGCCGACCCGCTGGACACCGGCATTCCAGAGCGCATGGGCGAGGCCTTGTGTGGGCAACTACAGGCGGATTTCGAGAAGCGCAAGTTCGCCAAGGCGCGCAAGCTGTGGGAGGAGGAACTCTGGCCACTGGCCCGCGACGGTGACAGTCTCTGGCGCGGCCGGTGGGCTCTGCTGTTGAGGCGGGCCTTGCTGGAGGAGCTTCACGATTCCGAGGCGGCGGGCAAACCGTGGTTGGATCGAGCGCTTGATGCCGCCCCGGGCACCGGCGTGCTCTGGTTTGTCCGGCTCTTGTTGCACGAGGAATTCACGGCCGGATTCAAGAAGAAACCTCGCCTGCCCAAGACCGCGCTCAGCTTGCCCTCCGATCCCGATCCCAGCCTGGCCAATTTCTCGCTGATGCTGTTCTACTGGAATCGCCACGATATCGAGGAACGAATCGCGATCCATCCCGCCGGGCTTGCACGACGGTTCGAGCCGTGGCTGGAGAGTTTTCTGACCCGCGCGCTGAAGCGGCCGTTCACCCGTGCCGATGTGCTGCGCGCGTTCGAAATCACGATCGGTTCCAGGGCGTTCCCAAGTCTGGCAGGACACATGGCGAAAGCGTTGTTCAAACAGGATCGCAAAGATCCGTTGTATGGTTTGTTCAAGTACCGCGCGGATCGGGAAACGAGGTTCAAGTTCGCGAATCCCAGCGATCTGCCGCAACTCGACCGGCTCGCCGCCGAAGCCCGCCGACGCGGCGACCGCGAGGCACTCTCGCTGATCGACAAGCAGCGCCAAGCCCTTCAGCGGACGATGCCACCGCCTGCCGATTTCGAACCTTGCGACAAGGATGACGATTGGGACGACCTACCATCTGAATTCGACGAGGAGGGTCCACTCCGCCAACTTGCGACGTTCATCCAAATACTCGCCGAAGCACCCGACGAAACGCTTGAGGATTTTCGGAGGGCGCGCCCCAAGGACATGCCCAAGGAGGTGGCTGAAGTAATCATCAACGCAGCCAAATCCGCCAGGAAGGCCGGCGGAATGGACGGGGCCACCCGTCTGCCGCCGCCCAGTCCCAAATTCAAGCCCCTCGACGATCCGACCCAGATGGACCTGTTCTGAATCATGGATCCCTACTTCGTCCTCCAAGTCTCGCCGGAAAGCGGCGACACCGAAATTCGCGCCGCTTATCTTGCCAAAATCGAGCAGGCCACGCCCGAAAGCGACCCGCAACGCTTTCAGGAACTCAGCACCGCCTATGAGAGCATTCGCACCGCCGACCGCCGCCGTCGCCACGAGTTCGGGCGCACCATCGTGTACGATGACACCCCCGTGGGCGTCGTGCGCCGCTGCCTGGCGTTTCATCCGCCGAACCGGCCGCCCGATTTCGAATTCATGAAACAACACCTCCGGGACTGCCTGAAACAGATGCCATGATCGTCGATCCCCCCAGTCCACCACTGCTCGCCGACGCCGACATCGACACGCCCCCGGCAGTAACCGAAGCCGCGTGGAAGCAGGCGCTCCGCACACGTTTCGAGACTTGGCTCGCCGACCTCGACGAGCCGCCCACCGAAACGCCCGCCGCCCCTGAAGACGGCGGCCCCGGTCTCTTCTCCTTTCAAGCCGACCTCTGCGCGCTGGCTTCGGAGTTTCGCAAGTCCAATCGCCGTTCCGCCGAGGCGATGAAGCAGTGGAGCGAACTGATGAACGGCTTTCAAAACGAACTCGGCCGCGTCACCCGCCGGCTCGATGAAAACACGCCGGCCGACGATGTGCCGGCCGGCCATTGGGGCGATCTGATCGAATTCGCCGATCGTTGCGCCCGCGTCGAAAGCGCTTTCGGAAACCCGCCACCACCCGTTTGGCTCAGCCGTGACCACGCGTGGCGCGAATGCTGGGAGCGTCAACACGAAGCCTTCAAGATTCTCGCCGGTCACCTGCGGGATCTGCTGCGACGCGCCGGCATCTCCCGCGTCGAAACCCTCGGACGCCGGCTCGACCCCCACACCATGCGCGTGGTGGAAGCCGAACATACGGACTCGCACCAACCCGAAACCGTCCTCCGGGAAATCCGTCCCGGCTATCTGCGGAATGATCGTGTCTTGCGCCTCGCCGAAGTCACCGTCGCCGTCCCTGGCACCGGTGACGAAAGAGAATCGAACCAATAGGAACCAATATGAGCGAAACCATCATCGGCATCGACCTCGGCACCACCAACTCGGCCGTCGCAGCCATCATTGACGGCCGTCCCCAGATCATCCCCGTCCACGGCCGCGACACCATGCCCTCGGTCGTCGGCATCGACGCGGACGGCAAGGTGATCGTCGGCCAAGCCGCCCGCAACCAGCTCGCCGCCGCGCCCGAGCGCACCGTTGAATCCATCAAGCGCCGCATGGGAGAGAACGCCAAAGTCCCGCTGGGCGGCCGGGAATTTTCCCCCGAGGAAATCTCCGCCTTCATCTTGAAAGAACTTAAATCCGCTGCGGAGGAGAAACTCGGCCGCCCCGTGGGCAAGGCCGTCATCACCGTGCCGGCCTACTTCAACGAGCATCAACGCAAGGCCACGCAGGCCGCCGGCCAAATCGCCGGCATGGAGGTCGTCCGCATCATCAATGAGCCCACGGCCGCTGCGCTTGCCTACGGTGCAGATCGACATGAGAACGAGAGTCTCCTCGTGTATGACCTCGGCGGCGGCACCTTTGACGTGTCCGTCGTGGCGGTGGAGCGCGGCGTCGTCGAGGTGAAGGCAAGCCACGGCGACACCCGCCTCGGTGGCGACGATTTCGACCAACTCCTGGCAGACGAGCTGTTGAGCGCCTTCCTGATGGACGGCGAACCCGCACCCGATCTCATCACCCGTCGCCGATTGCGCGCCCTCGTCGAACCCGCCAAATGCCAACTCACCGACGAACCCGACGTCGCCTTCCGCGAGGAGTATTTCCTCGGCGACCGCCATCTCCAGCACGAACTCCGCCGAGACGAATACGAAAAGCTAATCGAACCGCTCATCGAAAAGACCTTCGCCAGCGTTCATCGCGCCATGAGCGACGCCGGGCTCGCAGCGGCGGACATCGACAAGATCATGCTCGTCGGCGGTGCCTCCCGCACACCGCTCATTCACGCCATGCTTGCCGACCGGCTTGACATCGAACCCAGCGCCGAAATCAATCCCGACCTCATCGTCGCACTGGGTGCCGCAATCCAGGCCGGCATCGTCGCCGGTGAACGCGGCTCCGGAGTCCTGATTGACATCACCCCGCACGGCTATTCCACCGCCACCGTCGCTCCCGACGGATACGGCATCACCTGTTTCCCCCTCATCCGGAGAAACACACCGCTGCCCGCCCGCAAGGCTGATCTGTTCAACACCATCGTGGATTCCCAGGAACGAGCGCGGATTGAGGTTTATCAGGGGGAATCCCCCGATCCGGAGGAAAACTCCCTCATCGGCGACTTTTTGATCGACGGGCTTTCACTTGTGCCCGCCGGCAACCGGATACGCATCGAATACCACCTGGACCTCAACGGCATCCTCCGCGCCACCGCCCTCGAAAAATCCACCGGCCTCGTCAAATCCGTCACCATCGACACCAAAGGCGAACACGTCGTCGAACTTGAAGCGGCCCGGCGCAACATCGCAGCCCTGCTCGGTGAGGAACCGCCCGGTGCCGACGCGGACGCTGGAGATGAGCACGAAGACCTGCTCGCCGCCGCCAATGAGCTCCGTAAACGCGCCGAAGCACTGCTGAAAACGGGTATCGGCGAAGACGACGAAAACGATATCCGCCAAGTTCTCGACGCCACCCAGATCGCGCTCAAGGACGGCGATTCGTCCGCCGTGGAAAAACACAACGACACCCTGTCGGACCTTTTGTTCTATCTGGAAGATTGATGAGCGACGAACTCACCTGCCCCGCCTGCCGCAAGGTCAACGACTGGGACTCGGACCAGCCCTGCGTCCGTTGTGAAGCCGACCTGAACACCCTGCGCACGATTCAGGTCGCGGCCGTCCGCGAACAATCCCGCGCCCGCGAAGCCCTTCGCCATCAGGATTGGCGTGCCGCAGCCGAACACGCCGCCCGGTCCTGGAATCTTGTTCAGTCCCCCGAATCCGCCCGCCTCGGCTTCCTCGCCGCGCTCGCTGATTCCAGCGCCGGCGAACCATCCCTTTGGCTCGCCCGCACCGGAGGAAATTAAGCATGCGCCTCACCGCCAAATCGCACGGTTCCAGACACCTTCATGCTGCACCTCGCGTGCCCCCTTGCAGACCCGCACAAGCCGGATCTTCAGAATTTTCCATCAAGCTCGATCAACCGAACGTGCGTTTCAGACGCGAGCGATGGTAGGCGCGGCGCTGGTCGGCGGACATGCTGGAGAAGTCCGGTTTTCCGTTCTCCTTCTTCGGCCAATCGGCATCGGCGGCGGTCTTGGTGACGGAGCCGGCCGCAGGCTTTTTTGCCAGTGGATTGTTGCGAACCTCGATCTTCGATTTCTGAACGGCGGATCCGTCGTAGCTCATGGCCTGTTCCGTGATGACCAGATCGTCAGCCAGAGTGCGGTTTGGCTTGATCTTCACGTGATCAAGAATGCCGTGATAGGCGCGGACGGCCTCCTCGGGAGTGATGCGGTCTTCAGCGATCAAACGTAGCATCTCGATGAAGGCCAGCTGATGCTCCGCGTTGTTGATCTTCCGACCATAGAGCGCGACACGGGCACCGTATTTTTTGGCGTCGTGAAGGAGCTTGAAGGCGTCGTATGTCGTTCCAGCGCTGCCTCCCAAGATGCCGACGACCATCTGCGGATCGTACTGGCACAGTTCCTCCATCAACTTCGGACCATGGTAGACGATCTTCAGAAACTGGGGACGCCCGGCCTCGGTGACCCCGGCGAGGTTGCGAAGAATCTGGTCGTTGATGAACTCACCTAGCTTCTCCGGAGGAATGCCGCTGTTGACGTTTGGATCAAAGACTTCGAGGAAATACTTGAATCGTTTTCGTTCGGCCTCCTCCCGGAATTCCTTGAAGGCCTGCAAGGTCTTGTAGTCCTGGTCGAGATCGTTCAGCCAGGTGACGGAATACAGCCCCAGGTTGGCACCCGGGAAGCCATCGTCGCCGCCGTTCTCGGGCCGGTCGCATTCCACCTTGCCGCACTGGATATGATCAATGCTGGCGGAACGAAACGGACGGGCGGGCTCTTTCAGATAAGATCCGTGTCGGGCCGCCCAGACATCGGTCGCGTCATTGGCCCGTGCAGCGGGGGTGATGCGGGAGTTTTTGAAAAGTCCTTCCTTGATCGTGAGCTGCTCGTTCACGGCGGCGGACATCAGCATGATGTCCACAAGTCCCTGGTGGGTGACCTCGCGGATGATGTCCAAAAACTCGGGAAGATTCCGGTGACCGAATTCCTCGCGGGTCCAGACTTCCGGGGAAAACTGGGCCGGATGCCGTCCCTCCTTGGAAATAAACTTGTCCGCGCCCGGAGCGCGAACACCGAAAGCCATGTCCGCGTCCTTGGCGTCGGCAATGATGAACGCCTTCGGGTCACGGCCCGCCTTGATGTCGGCCAGCTTTTGGTAGAGGGATTTCATGGCTCTGACTCACCGGCTTCAGCGAGCGCGGCGGCAAACAAATCATCTGACATGTAGAACGTCGTTTCGGACAGCAGCAGCCGGAGTTCCAAGCTGACGCTTTTGATCAATCCTTGCCGCTTGGCCCGCAGTACCAGCCCGCCGGTGCCGGTGATATCAATGTCCATGTGGCGCGCCTTCAGCCGTCCTAGCCGCTCGTCGATGACAAGAACAGCCGCACGCTCCTTGGCCAGCAGAATGGCTTCCAGTTCACCGGCTCCCAGTTCCCCCTCGTCCAAACCGAACTCCGCAGCGAGCAATCCCGGTGTCTCAACGGTCATCCAACCTTCGGCCGCCGCCTTCCTTACCGCCACCCCTTCGGGCAAGTGTCCGCCGTTGATCGCCACCTCGCACCAGACCGCATTGGTAATCATCACCTGTCCGTAAAAAACGCGTAGCCAAGACAGCAGCTCCAAGCGGGCCAGATAGATCAGCGGGGTGGAGTCAGAGACTACGGCGGGCATGGGCGAAATCTTCCTCCAGCATGTCCTTCGTGTACGGAACCTGCACCTTGCGGTCCTTCAGCACCTCCATGAACGCAATCAGCCTCATGCCGGCGGCTTCGGCGGCCTTGCCCGTGCTCCATTTCCCGTCACGGTACATGTCGACTGCCAACTGCAACGCAATGTTGCGGGACTCCTCTTCCCTACCCGTGCCAAAGGCGCGGGTGATGTCCGTGGGCAAATCAACCAAATTCGTATTCATCTCAGCAAACTACCACCGCGCCTTTGGCGGGCAAGCGAGATTGCTACACCATCACCTTGGCCAGCGTCTCTTTGAGCGACTTGCCGGACTTTTGAATCCCAAGCTTCTCTTTCGGCCAGAGCTCAATTTCGACATGTTTCTGCACGCCACCCCGGCCAACCACCGTGGGCACGCTAAGGCAGATGTCGCGAACGCCGTAACAGCCGTTTTGCAGGGATGACACGGGAAGCAGGCTCTGCTGATCCAAGGCGATCGCGTGAATCACGTCGCGAATGGCGATGGCCACGGCCCAGCCGGCACCGCCCTTGCGCTTGATCACCTCCGCTCCGCTGGTGCGGGTGCGTTCGAAGATCTTGTTCTGGACTCCGGCGTTGCAGTTCGAAAGTCCGGACAGCGGCAATCCGTTGACCGCAGCGGATGACCAGGCGGGAATCATCGAGTCGCCGTGTTCACCAAGAATCAGGGCACGCACCTGGGTGGCGGCTAGCTGGAGTTCCTCGGCGATGAAGGATTGAAACCGCGTGGTGTCGAGCATGGTCCCCAGACCGATGACCTGCTGCCACGGAAGTCCCGAATGCTGAACCGCCAGATGGGTGAGAATATCGACAGGGTTGGAGACCACAAAAATGATGGCGTCCTTCTTGGTGCCGGCCGCTTTGATGTCCTTGATGATCTGCATGAAGATCGAGACATTGCGGTTGATCAGATCCAGGCGGGACTCGTCAGGCTTGCGGCGGGAACCGGCCGTGATCAGGAAAATGTCGCTGTCGGCCGCGCGGGCGTAGTCCCCGGCGTAGATGCGCTGATCCGCGCAGAACGACGCGCCGTGCAGGAGGTCGAGGGCTTCACCCTCGGCCAGATCCTTGTTGGCGTCGATCAACTGGATTTCAGAAACGATTCCCGCACATTGCAGGGCGAACGCGGAACAGGCACCAACCCGGCCGCCACCACCAATCACTGTTACTTTCATGGGTTCTTGTTAACTGGTCAAACTGTTGAATAGCCAAGCGGTGATCGGGCGAAGGGATTCACGGCCGCCGGCCGATCCCACCTCAACCCGTCACCAACTACATCTTCGCCAAAATCTGATCCGTGATCGCCTTCACCATTTCTTCGAGGGCGGGATCGGCCGCCGCAGGACCGGACTCGGCCGGTTTCGCGGGAACCGCGCAGGAAACACCGGGACGCCATTCGCTGTTGTCACAGAGCTGGCATTCCTTCAGGTCCATGCGGGGATCGGGGATGTCGAGACCCTTCTTGAGATTCAGGAGATCCTTCATCTGCTCCTTGCTGAAGGTTTTCATGTTCGCGCCCAACTGGCTTGCCACCCAGACGGTGCGGCAGTAGGCCTCGACGATTTCCATCTTGAAGTAGGCGTCTTCGATGCCGTTGTGGCTCCAGGAGACAACGCCGTGGTTGGCCATCAGGATCGTGTTGTGATCCGGGGCGAGATCCGCGACGAGCTTGCCCATCTCCGGAGAACCGGGCGTGCGGTACGGTGCCAAGGGCGCCTTGCCGATGAAGACCTCCATCTCGGGAATCATGCAGGTCGGCGGTTCAATGCCGGCGACGGCGAAGGCCGTTGAATGCGGGGGATGGCAATGGCAGACCGCCTTCGCCCGCGCCACCTTCTTCATGATCTGAAGGTGCATCAAAATCTCGCTGGTCCGCTTCTTCCGACCGGCAAGCTGCTTGCCGTCGAGATCGACCAGGCAGATGTCCTCGGGTTTCATCGACCCCTTGGAAACCAGCGTCGGAGTACACAGGGCCAGGTTCTCCCCGATCCGGATGGACATGTTGCCGCCGTTGCCATCGACGTAGGCCCGCGACCAAAGGCGGCGTCCCATTTCACAGATCTCCTCCTTGAGCGAATCGTTGGCCGGATCGTCCAGGATGGCGTCGTATTCGGCTCCCTCGCTGAACGGTGTCAGCTTGGTGCTGCCGCTCTTCGCGGTCCCCGCAGCCTTGGCGGAACCTTTGCTCCTGCCGCGATGGGTCCGAATGAGATCGCGGGCGGACGGCGTGATGATCGCGCCGGCCGGCAGATTGTTGACGTCCCCACCATCGCGGATGATGGCTTCAATTTCCCGAGCGCTGATTAGTTTCTTCATCTTGAAAATGTTGTCTGTTGGACCACTAAGACACGAAAGACTGCCTGGAATTGCCGAGGGTGTTTTTCATGGGTTGGGTAGGTTTTGAAATCACTTTTGATCGTGGCGCCTTCGCCGCCTGTCTCATTCCGGGTTGTAAAAGATGTTATCCACCAGCGCGGCGTTGATCGCGTCAATGGGTGTGGGTTCATCAAACGGACTCGCGGCTTCGCGGCCCTCGATGAATCCGATGGTTTCTCCGACTCCGGCCCCGATGTTGTCGTAAACAACCAGACTTGGCTGCCGGCTCAATCCCTCGATCGCCACGCTGCCCTGTTGAAAATGGTCGCGGTCAAACGGGCTGACAACGAGGAACCGCCCCCCCTTGTAGGAGGGGACCGTCTTGCTGAGCGTCACGCGCCCGATGACCGTTCCTAGTCTCATTGTTGCTCGAAGATCATTCGAATTTCTCGTCAACGATTCCCGCGATCATCATCCGGACGGGACTTTTTTCGTCGCCGACCGTGGCGCGGGCCGCCGCTCCATCGGACGAAACAATCACGCGCTGATGCATGCCGGCACCGTGCGCGTCGATCGCCACGACCGGGGTGCCTTCCGGCGTGCCGTCCGAGGAGATGGGCTGGCAGATGACGAAACGCCAGCCGTTCAGGCTCGGATGCTTCCGAGTGGCGACCACGTTTCCTTCGACTCTTGCCAGTTGCATTTCGACCGTTTTCTAAAACGCTGAACAGAGTGGGCGGACGATCAATAAATCTTCAAATTGTCCACCATGATGCAGCGGCGGACGCGGGTGAACGTCTTCGGGTTGGTCACGCCTTCGCCGGTCGGCGTCGCGATCGAGAAGCTCAGGTAACCTTCGCCTCCCAGCCCCAGCCCCGCACCGCACGGGCCGTTCTTCACAAACAAGGTCGTGTCGAGTGCGCGCGCCATGGCGGACATGTGATTCACGTCATGTGAATGAATGATCGAGGTGTGCTTGTAGTTGTGCTCCGCCTTGAGCGATTCCTGAATGCCTTCCTCGACACCGCGCACGCGGACGATCGGCATGAAAGGCATCATCTGCTCCTCGATGACGAAGGGATGGTCCGAGCCGGTTTCGGCGAAGAGCATCTGCGTGCCGTCTGGAATCGAGATTCCGGCGGCGGCGGCGAGGACGGCGGCGTCCTTGCCGATGAAATCCTTGTTCACCACGGGATGACTGCACCCGCCGCCCTGACCGGGCTTGATGGTGAAGGCCGCCTTGGTCAACGCGTCGAGTTGGGCGTTGTTCAACTGCACGGCACCGTTCCGTTCCATGGCGGACATGAAACGGCTGAAGGTGTTGTCCAGAACGAAGACCTCCTTTTCCCCGATGCACAGGAGATTATTGTCGTAAGCGCCACCCTGAATGATGCAGCTCGCGGCGCGGTCCATGCAGGCCGTGTCATCGACAAGCACCGGCGGATTCCCCGGACCGGCGCAGATCGCGCGTTTGCCCGTCTTCATCGCGGCGGCGACGACTGCGGGGCCGCCCGTCACGCAAAGCAGGCGGACGTGATCGTTGGCGCAAAGTTCGCCGAAAGATTCAAGGGTCGGGTTCTCGATGATGCAGGCAACATTGGAGATGCCGACCTCGCGCTCGATCGCCTTGTTGAACTCACGAATCGCCATCGCGGCACACTTCGATGCCGCCGGATGGGCGTTAAAAACCACCGCGTTGCCGGCGGCGATCATGTTGACGATGTTGCCCGCGAGGGTTGGGATCGAGTGGGTCGACGGGGTGATCGCGCCGATGACACCGAAGGGGGTGTATTCCTCCAGTGTGATTCCATGGTCCCCACTCAACCCGTAAGGCTTGATCCATTCAACGCCGGGCACGAGCTTGATGATCTGCAGCTTTTCGATCTTGTGATCCAGGCGGCCGATCTTCGTCTCCTCCAGTTCGATGCGGCCCCACTCCTGAGCGTTGGCCTCGCACATCTTCTTGACGATGTCGATGATCGCGACGCGACCGGCAATGCCTTTTTCGCGAAGTTGCTGAAAGCCTGCAGCGGCGGCCTCGCACGCTTCGTCGGCGGTCGCGAAAACACCGTGCTTTCCGTCGTGGCAACCGCAACCGGTCTTCACGGCGGGTGCGGCAACCGGAGCCGGCGCGGAGGCCTTGGCTCCGTTCAGGCGGCCCATGACCTCTTCAATGACGTCACGGATGAGGGCTTCGTTGATGGCGGGTGAACTCATGATTGGGTCGGAGTTGAAAACGGGGTTACTTGTTGTCCTTCTTCGCGTCGAAGATGATCTTTCCGAGAGCATCCACGGTGTCGACGATCCCGATAATCACGGCATCGACGGGGGCGTTCTTCATGTTGGGAGCCAGGCGGGCGGAGCTGCCCTGACAAAACATCACCATCTCGCCTTCGCCCGCGCCCACGGTGTCCACGGCGATCACCGTGTTCTGTCCGTCGCGGAACTTCGAGGGATCGTTATGATCCACGAGTTGCGGCCGCAACAAGAGCAGCTTGCGGCCGTTCATCGCGGGATCCTTCTTCGTGGAAACCACGGAGCCTTCGACTCGGGCTAGGAACATGGCGTTGGTGACTGGTGGGAGGATTGATCAGTCCGCCGGACCCAAGCTCGCCCGAAGCGGAGCCGGTCTGGCGGACAAACGATCCAGCCCAATTCAGGCGGGCAGAATTTTGGTGATATCGCCGTGCGGACGCGCGATGACGTGCACGCTGACAACTTCGCCGCCGATGGATTCGACCGCCTGCGCGCCCGCTTCGGTGGCGGCCTTCACAGCGGCGACGTCGCCGGTGACGGTCGCGGTGACAAGTGCGTTGCCGACCTGCTTCATGGGGCCGACGAGTTCGACGTTGGCGGCCTTGAGCATGGCGTCGGTCGCTTCCACGAGCGCGACCAATCCGCGGGTTTCAATGAGTCCTATAGCTTGTTGTGCCATTTGTATTTACGAGTTGAGTGTTGAGACTGGTTAAGGAGCTGACGGTTGATGGGTTCACTGGCTTAGCGGTTGTCCAGGAAGCGCTTCACTTCACGGGCAACCACCAGTTCTTCGTTTGTGGGAATGATCATGACCTTCACCGGTGAATCGTCCGTGCTGATCACGGCCTCCACGGCGCGGGTGTTGTTGTTTTTGTCGGCGTCGAGCCTGATGCCGAGATTTTCAAGGTTCGCGCAGATGTCGGCGCGAAGCGGAGCCCGGTTTTCACCGATGCCGGCCGTGAAAACGAGCGCGTCAAGCCCGTTGAGATCGAGATGGAACGCCCCGATCCAGTGACGTGATTGATGCGTGAGCAGCTCGAGCGCGAGTTGGGCGCGCTCGTTTCCCGTGGCGGCCGCGTCGGCGATGTCGCGCAGGTCATTGGACACACCGGACACGCCTTGCAGACCGCTCTGTTTGCACAGGACCTCCTGCGCCTCGTCGGCGGACATCCCGGTCTTGCGCATGATGAACGGGAGCGCGTGGGAATCGAGGTCCCCCACCCGGTTGTTCTGCGGCAGACCGCTCTGCGGACTCATGCCCATCGAGGTGCCGATCGCCACGCCGTTGCGGATTCCGGTGATGGAGGAACTTCCGCCCATGTGGCAGGAAACAACCCTCAAATCAGGTCCATCCACCGGATGGCGTCCGCCATTGACATAGAGACTCCGAGCACGCTCGGCGACATCCTCGCGCCCGAGAAGTTCAGCGCTGCGTTCCGCGATGTATTTGTGGCTGGCACCATGAAAACCCCAACGCCGAACCCCCAGATCATACCATTCCTGGGGAACGGCATAGCGCTGGGCCGCGACGCTCGTGTGCTGGTAAAAGGCGGTCTCAAACAGGGCAACCATGGGCTTGCCCGGCATGATCTCCCGAAACTGCCGAATGCCCGCGATGTAGGGTGGATTGTGGGCCGGCGCGACGGAACTGTAGAATTCCATCGCCTCGAGAACATCATCCGTCGCCTCCACACAACCGCTGACATCCTTCGCCATGATCGTCTTGAATCCGACCGCGGCAAGATCGTCAGCCGAACGAATATGGCCACCGTCCCGGAGCTGGGTCAGCACCTCCTCGATGGTGGTCGAATAATCGGTCACCCGCTCGAAGCCACCCTTGGCCAACACCGCCGATTCACCGTTGCTGAAATCAAACAGCCGGTATTTCAGGGAGGTCGAGCCGATGTTGCTGACGAGGATTTTCACGAACGATAATAGCTGCGCGTGGTGCCGGGAGTTTCAGTGTTCACAACCGTCGGCCAGCCGCGCGAAACGCGTCGGCCGGCTTGCGGTGCCTAGATCCATTTACCGAGCTTGCCAAGATCCTCGTGGGGACGGGGAATCACCTGGACGGAGACAACTTCGCCGACCTGTGCGGCCGCTTCCGCGCCCGCGTCGACAGCAGCCTTCACGGCGGCGACGTCACCTCGGAAGAATCCCGTGACGAGCGCGCTGCCAACCTTTTCCCATCCGGAAAACGTGACGTCGGCGGATTTCAAGGCGGCGTCGCTCGCTTCGAGCAGAGCGCAAAGCCCCTTGGTTTCGATCATTCCCAATGCTTGTTGAGCCATAATATTAATCTGGTTGAAAGTTCTTACTTCTTTGCGGCGGGTTTCTCGTCGACAAAGTGTTTCAGGAGATCCTCGTGGGGCCGGGCGATGATATGCGCGCTGATCAGTTCCCCGACGCGATCCGCCGCGCTCGAACCGGCATCCACGGCAGCCTTGACGCTGCCCACATCGCCCCGGACGAGGACGGTTATGAAACCGCCGCCGATCGCGACAGTTTTCACAAGGCTGACATTCGCCGCCTTGACCATGGCATCGCTGGCTTCCACTGAGCCCACGAAGCCTTTCGTTTCGATCATTCCTAGTGCTTCACTCATGATTTGTATCTGATTTGAGGTTTACTGACTGAAAGAGGTGATGGTTCAAAAATTCGTTCGTTCAAGCCGGCTTCATTTTACCAGCTCGACCGGCGTGTCCGGCCGCAGGTTGCAGGCGTTGCCTTCATCCGTGTCGATGTGCACCTCCAGCTTGAAGCTCGGATCGACACGTACCAGCATCTCGTCGAGGGAGATCGCGCAGGGACCGCCAATCTTGAGCCGCATCATGTCCTTGTGCTTCACACCGTAGAATTCGGCATCGTCGGGATGCATATGCACGTGGCGCAGCGCGCGGATTACACCCTGCTCCATCTTGAAGAACCCGTTTGGCCCCATCAGCATGCAGCCGGGCGTTCCTTCAATTTCACCGGAAGCTCGAAGAGGAATGTCAAATCCAAGGGAGATACCATCAGTGTAGGCCAACTCAACTTGATTCAACGGACGACAAGGACCAAGTATCCGAAGATTGCTGATAACCCGACTCCGGGGACCCACCAAGGTCACGCTCTCCTTTGCCGCATACTGACCATCCTGATAGAGCCATTTCATCGGGGTCAGCTCATGCCCTTTTCCGAAAAGAGCTTCAACCGCCTCCGGACTCAGATGGCAGTGACGGGCACTGACGTTGACCAGCAAGGGATTCGGACCGGCAACGGTGGTCGGCGCGGGCCGCCCAGCCTTGGCATAGACCGAAGCACGCACCATCTGCTCGATCACCGCACGATTTGGAATGGAAGATTTTGCAGCCATGATCTCGTCGGAATGGGAATCTTTTCCATTATCTTCCAAAAACTGTCAACCCCTATCGATATAAAACTTTCATTCGTAACAATCAAACACCGCATTTCCACGGGCTGATTTGAAAACAACAGATCCCGTTCGAAACAAAAACGGCGACCCGAAGGTCGCCGTTCAAAAACTATCAATCAGACATCAACCCCGCCGACGCCGTTTGACGTCCAACTGCGCAAGAGAATGTGCCAATGCCGCCTGCACCAGAGCCGTTTCTTCATCGTCCAGCTTTTCAGCCAGTCGGGCTTCCGCGCGTTTGCGGGCTTCCTCAGCCTGCAACTCGTCAATGTTTTCGGCGGCGATTGCCATGTCGGTCATGATCGCAACCTTCTCCCCGGTGATCTGAACAAATCCGTCCCCCACGGCCAGATAAGATTCCTTCGCCCCGGTGCGGGCAATCACCTCGCCCGCAGCAACCTGAGTCATCACAGGCAGGTGCATCGGATAAATGCCCATCTCACCCTCGGAGCCCGGAATCGTGACCATGTCCACATCCTGCGAGTAGACTTTCGCCTCCGGCGTGATGATTTCGAGCTTCAGTGTAGCCATGTTTTAAAACCCAGTTTCCAATGCGGTCCGACTTGAAAGTATTTCAGCTTTCAATCTTCAACTCGCGATCAGGCGCTCAGAGCCTCGTCGATCGAACCCTTCATGTAGAAGTTGTTCTCGCCGACATCGTCGTGTTTGCCTTCCAAGATCTCCTTGAAACCGCGGATGGTTTCCTCGACCGGAACCTGCTTGCCTTCGACACCGGTGAAGACTTCCGCCACCGTGAACGGTTGGCTCAGGAACTTCTGAATCTTGCGGGCACGGAACACCGTGAGTTTGTCCTCGGGCGAAAGCTCGTCCATGCCAAGAATCGCGATGATGTCCTGCAGGTCCTTGTAACGCTGAAGCACCTGCTGAACACCGCGGGCCACCGAATAGTGTTCCTCGCCGACAATGTCGGGTGCCAAGGCCCGCGAAGTGGAAGCCAGCGGATCCACAGCCGGATAGATTCCCAGTTCGGCAATGGAACGTTCCAAAACGATGGTCGCATCCAAGTGCGCAAAGGTTGTGGCCGGCGCAGGGTCGGTAAGATCGTCGGCCGGAACGTAAACCGCCTGGAAGGAGGTGATTGAACCCTTCTTCGTGGAGGTGATGCGTTCCTGAAGATTACCCATTTCCGCAGCCAATGTCGGCTGGTACCCCACCGCCGACGGTGTGCGACCGAGCAGGGCCGATACCTCGGAGCCGGCCTGCGAGAAACGAAACACGTTGTCAACGAACAGAAGCACGTCCTGATTGTGCTCGTCGCGGAAATACTCGGTCACGGCGAGCGCGGAAAGCGCGACGCGAAGACGCGCGCCGGGCGGCTCGTTCATCTGCCCGTAAACCAGTCCGATCTTGGATCCAGGGGCGATGATGGGCTGACCGTTCGGACCCAGTTTCGGATGACCCTGCTCATCCTTCTCGACCTTGATAACGTTGGCTTCGATCATCTCGTTGTAGAGATCGTTGCCCTCGCGGGTGCGTTCACCGACGCCGGCAAACATCGAAACGCCGCCGTGCAGCTTCGCGATGTTGTTGATCAATTCCATGATGACAACCGTCTTGCCAACGCCGGCACCACCGAAGGCACCAACCTTGCCGCCTTTGAGGAACGGGCAGATCAGATCGATGACCTTGATCCCCGTGGTCAAAATGTCCGGGCTTGTGGACTGATCGACCAGCGGCGGTGCCTGCCGGTGAATGGGGCAATATTTGTCGGCATTGACAGGGCCCTGCTCGTCCACGGCGTCGCCGGTCACGTTGAACACACGACCCATGACCGCCTCACCCACGGGCATCGAAATGGGCGCGCCGGTGTCAACCACCTCGGTGCCGCGTTTCAATCCCTCCGTGGTGGACATCGCGACGGCGCGCACCCAGTTGTCTCCAAGGTGCTGCTGCACTTCGAGGGTCAGCTTGGTCGCCTCACCGCCCGGAGGTGTGAAGTTGATGGTCAACGCGTTGTAAATGGCGGGCAGGTTGTCGGTGAACTCGACGTCCACCACCGGGCCAATGATTTGAACGATCTTGCCTGTGCTCATTGCTCGTCTTTCTGAAGTTAGTTGCCCAAGGCCATCTGGGCCGTGGTGATTTCCAAAAGTTCGCTGGTGATGTTTGCCTGACGCAGCTTGTTGTACTGCAGCGTGAGGTCTTTGATCAGCTCCTTGGCGTTGTCGGTCGCGCTCTTCATGGCGACCATCCGTGCGCTGTGCTCCGAGGCCTTGGCCTCAAGCAGGATCTGATACATCCGATAATTGAGATAATGCGGCAGCAACGCGCTCATGACGGCGTTGGCTCCCGGCTCGAAAACAAATTCTGTCGTCCCGGCCGACAACGCCTGGTGTTTTTGGCTGTCGTCACCCTTCATGTCGGCTTCAAGCGCGCTGATCTCGCCCACCGGCAGGAAACTCTGAACGTTGGGCTTCTGCACCAGTGTGTTGACAAAATCGGTGTAAAGCACATCGACGGAGTCCACCTTGCCGCTGGTGAACATCTCCTGCGCAAACTTCGAGATCTGCCTCGCTTCGGCGAAGGTCGGCGCGTCCTTGTAGGTGAACTCGGCGGCCAACTGGCGCTTGGTCCGCGCGACATATTGGGAGGCCTTGCGGCCGGCAGTGATATGAACGGTGGTCGCCACGTCATACTTGGCGACTTCCCGAAGAAGATTCGTGTTCAACGCGCCGCACAGACCTTTGTCCGAACTGACGACGATCAATCCCCGCTTCTTGATTTCGTCGCGCTTCTCAATCAGAGGATGCGAGAAATCTCCGACATGGGCGGAAACCTCCGCCAGCACCGCGTTCATCTGCACCGCGTAAGGTCGCCCGGCCAGGGCCGCGTCCTGCGCCTTGCGCATCTTCGACGCCGCGACCATTTGCATGGCCTTGGTGATCTGGGCGGTGTTCTTGACGGATTTGATCCGTCGGCGGATGTCACGTGTGCTTGGCATGGTTTACTGCCAGGTGGATTTGAACTCGTCGACCGCAGCCTTGATCGCGGCACCGACCTCGTCGTCGATCTTGCCCTTGGACTCGATCTTGTCGAGAAGGTCTGCCTTCCGGGTGATCAACTGATCGGCCAGCTTGGTCTGGAATTCCTTCACCCGATCGACCGAGATGCTGTCGAAATACTTTTCTTGAACCGCCCAGAGCGTGACAACCTGAATCGCAACACGCTGCGGCTGGTACTGGACCTGTTTGAACAATTCGACGATCCGCTTCCCGCGCTCCAGCTGGGCCTGGGTCTTGGCGTCAAGGTCGGAACCAAACTGGGCGAACGCGGCCAATTCGCGATATTGCGCCAACTCCAGTTTGATCTTGCCGGCGACCTGTTTCATGGCCTTGATCTGCGCGGCGGAACCAACGCGACTCACGGACAGACCCACCGAAATGGCGGGACGAATGCCCTGGTAGAAGAGGTCTGTCTCAAGGTAGATCTGCCCGTCCGTGATCGAGATCACGTTCGTCGGGATATACGCGGAAACGTCACCCGCCTGCGTTTCGATGATCGGCAGCGCGGTCAATGATCCGTCGCCGTATTTCTTGCCCACGCGGGCGGAACGCTCCAGCAGACGGCTGTGCAGGTAGAAAACATCTCCTGGGAAGGCCTCACGGCCGGAAGGACGCTTGAGAATCAACGAAACTTCGCGATACGCAACGGCATGCTTGGAGAGGTCATCAAAGATGATCAGCGCGTCCATCCCGTTGTCCATGAACCATTCGCCCATGGCGGCGCCGGCGAACGGGGCAAGGTACTGGTTGGATGCGGCATCGGACGCGGCGGCGCAGACCACGATGGTGTATTGCATCGCGCCGGCCTTCTCCAACTCGGCGATGACACGGGCCACGTTTGACTGCTTCTGGCCAATCGCAACGTAGATGTTGTAGACGGGACGGAAACCCTCCACGCCTTCGTTCATCTTGTTGACGTTGGCCTGATTGATCATTGTGTCCACGCAGATCGTGGTCTTGCCGGTGGATCGATCACCAATGACCAGCTCGCGCTGGCCGCGGCCGATCGGGATCATCGCGTCAACCGACATGATGCCGGTCTGAAGCGGTTGATTCACGGACTGTCGCTTGACGATGCCCGGCGCGATCTTTTCAACCGGATAAGAGACGTCGGATTCGATCGGCCCCTTGCCGTCGATGGCGACACCCAAGGCGTTGACCACCCGGCCAAGAAGACCTTTGCCGACCGGAACCTGCAAAAGCTTGCCGGTGGACTTCACTTCCTGGCCTTCGCGGACACTGGTCGAGTCGCCGAGCAGAATGGCACCCACCTCGGTTTCCTCGAGGTTCAGCGCCAAGCCCACGACACCCTCGCCAAAGTCGAGCATTTCGTTGGCCATGCAGCCGGTCAGTCCTTCCAGCTTCGCCACGCCGTCACCGGTTTCACGGACGATGCCGATGTTTTGCTGATCAACAGCGGTTTTCACACCGGCGATCTGAGCTTCAATTTCCTTGAGTAACTCGCTCATAGTCAGTTCTTCGTCTTTTCGAAATTCAAAGTGCGGCACCGTTCTTCAACTGCGCCAAACGTCCCTGCACGCTACCGTCATAAACATCACTGCCAATCTGAATCCGGAGTCCGCCGATCAAGGCCGCATTGACCGAGAAGGTCAGATTCAGGCCCGCGCCGTACTTCGTTTCCAGATTGTTTTTCAAGGCGTTCTTCTGATCGTCCGACATCCCGACGGCGCTCTCCACCTTCGCCGTGCGCTTGTCGATATCCAGCTTCAACAGGCGTTGAAAATGCTGGAGGATCGCCAGATATCCGCGTGGCTTGGCGCCCAGCACCTTCGTCACCACCTCGCGTGCCCGGTCCTCGTTCATCAAACCGTCCACAACACACGCCTTGAAGAGCGATTTCGCGTCGCGTTTGGCTTGTTTGGAGATCTTCATTTTTCAAACCCGCCGAGGCGGAAAAATTATCAGGCGGCCAACTGGCTCGTGGTCTCATCCGCAAGCCGCTTTTGATCGTCCGCAGTCAACACCTTGCCCGCAACCTTCGCGGTCGTTTCCGCGACAAGCCGAACGACTTCACCACGAAGTTCCGCCTTCATGCGCTCGAGTTCGGCCGTATTGGCCTCACGGGCCTTGTCGATGATCGATTTCGCCTCGGCGACCGCCTTTTGGGATTCCCGTTCGCGCAGCTCGGCGGCGGCCGTGCGGGCTTCCTCGATCAATTTGGTTGCGGTGGCTCCGGCCTCGGTCAGCTTGGCGGTGTACGCCTCTTCCGCCTTGGCCAGCTGTTCCTTGATCTTTTCCGCGTTCGCCAGGCTGTCCGCGATCGTCTTGCGGCGCTCTTCGAGCACGGCAATGATCGGCTTGAACGCGAACTTGTTCAGCAACACGCAAACAATGGCGAAACTGAGAACCTGCGAGATGAAGAGCGACCAGTTGACACCGAAGGCCTTGGCCGTATCTGCAATTATTCCACCCTCGCTGGCGGCAAAAAGAATCAAGTTGTCCATATCCGAAATAAAACCAAATGCGGGACGCGCCGAAACGCGTCCCGCCAATTAACTTATTGGCCCTTCGCCAGGAAGATGGCGAAGAAGACGATACCTTCCGCGAACGCGGTGCTCAGGATCGCCTGCACCAGGATCTTCGTCGCAGCACCCGGATTGCGTCCGACCGCTTCCGAGGCTTTCATACCAATCAAACCGACACCGATTGCGGCACCAAAGGCGGCCGCTGCGATGTGGAGATTACCCGACATTTCAGCAAGAATAGGCATCATATATGTTTATCTTTCTTTCCAGTTACCATCAGCGCCTCCCGCAGTCTTGCCACGGTCAAGAACGCCGAAATTTTCAGTGATGCTCACCTTCCTCATGCGAGCAGATCAACAGCGTGAAAACCGCCGTCAGCAGCATGAAAACCAGCGCCTGCACCATACCCACAAGGAGTTCCATGAAATAGAACGGAATCGGGAGCATGAAGCTCGCGATGAAGTTGTTGCTCAACAACGCCATCGTCTCGAGCATGTTTTCACCGGCAAACACGTTTCCATAGAGACGGAAACTCAATGAGACCGGACGGAAGAGAATGGACACAACCTCAAGAACGCCGACAGCGAAGAAAACCACAATCATGAGCAGTTTCATGAAACCGGCGGTTTCACCCTTTGGCCCGAAGATATGCAGAATGAAGCCACCCGGTCCATTCGCCTGCAACGCCCAATAGATCCAGCACGCGAAGAAAACCATCGCCATCGCCAAAGTCATGTTCAAATCCGCGTTCGCACCCCGAAGCAACGGTTCCTCGATGTGGTGGAAATCGTGACTCCAACCAACGGAACCCACCCCGGGGATGAGACCGAACCAGTTGCAGGCAAGGATCATGATGAAAAGTGTGGCGAAAAACCAAAAGGTTTTCTTCACCAGATCGTGCCCTATGATGCCTTCCAAAAAGCCGTAGAGCCCTTCGATCAACCATTCCCAGAAATTCTGTTTTCCATCTGGAACCGCCTTGATGTTCTCCGTCGCAGAGCGGGCAAACCAGATAATCAGTGCCGCAACCAACCATGTGACAACCATCGAGTTGGTGATTTTGATCGGCCCCAAGTCCACCAGGACCGGTGCGTAAAGCGGCAATCCTTTGGCGTGCTCCCCGTGGTCGGCGTGCGCGTCACCCGTGTGAGCGGCATGCTCGGCCGACTTTTCCACATGCGCGGCTTCGGCATGACCCGCAACCACGTCAGCCCCCATCACTCCAGCAGGGAGCAAAAGCAGCAGCGAAGCGGCAAAAAGTGATTTGAAAAATCGCATGATTCCAACGCGTTTCGGGTCGAAAATGCCCATTTCTGAAACATTCATTCCGAAAGCGGCCAAAAAATGCGATAATGTGAAAATTTTCACAAGCCCTTTCTTCCACAAATTATTCACAGCTCTTTCGTCGGAATATTGCTTTTTCACGGCAAATATCACCGTTTTTTAGGCAATCCTCCCGAATTTTGAATTTCCCATCGCATCGGGCGTGCATCCGATCGCCCATACCGAAGTTTTTCTCAAAACGGCGTGGCCACCGACCTCGTTCGCTTGAGAAATCCCCCTCAATCGCGCCGCAAACGCAAGAAGGATGGAAAACGTGGCAACCCGTTCTTGGTCAGTCCGCGATACCGGTAGGTCACCACCGATCCCAATTCCGGCGGCGACTCCCGCTGCTCGTCCGTGAATCCGGTGCCCAATGAAAATTCACGTCCATCCGGCGTTCGGACGCGCAGGGATCCTAGCCGTCCTTCATTTCGCCCCTTCCCGGGCAGATGCGCGATCACGGTCGCTTCGGCATCGTCGTGTGTCTTCACTTTCAGCAAGGTTGACGATCGACGTTTTTCATAGCCGGACTCCGGTTTGCGGATCATCAACCCTTCCCCGCCCGCTTTCACGATCCGGTCCCTCTCCTCCAAGAGATGATCCTTCCCCTTGCACCGCCGCTGAGGAACAGGCACCACGTGCTTGTTTTCCGCCGGAAGGATGCGTCGGAGAAATTCCATTCGCCCTTCAAACGCGCTGTCAACGGCCGGCGCATCGAAGACCATGAACTTCACCTCCCGCCAACGCTCGTCCGGCTCGTCGCGCCGGACGGTGCTGACCGTGTCCTCGAAGCGCTGCCGGCCCAGCCACAGTTCGCCATCCAACGCAACCCCGCCCGGTAGCTCGGCGAGAAAATAGGCGGGCGCGTTGACCGGGTTTCCACCTCGGGTCCGCAGTCGATGTCCGTCCCAATAACCGCGCACACCGTCGTATTTTTCGCTGATCCACCAGCCCGTCGGATCGATCGATTCGTTCCAAACCTCGGCCAGCAGCAACGCAGGCGTTTGCCCGGCAGCCGGCAGAAAACCCGCTCCGGCGCAGAGCGCGATCCACAATGCACGGAAAACCACAACCCCTCTCCCCTGAAACGTCTCCATGCGCGGAGCCTCGACCCGGCCCGCGTCATTGTCAACCCGCCGCCTGGCGCTGCTTCGCGGCCGACTTCCTCGCCTCGATCAACGGCGTCGCGTCAACCTTCCATCCCGCGTCGGTCCTGATCACCGCCAAGGGCACCGGCATCGGACTTCCACCAATCACGGGCCGCACCAGGCAACGACCGGGCGAAACCGCCGCTGCGGACACCGTGATCGTTCTCCCCCCGGGAAGCCGGACCTCCTCTCCCTCGGCGAAAAAAGTGCACACCGCGCGCCCGACAGCCTCCCGCATCTGGCGCTTGACCGGAATCGGCGGAGCCTGACCTTCGCTCAGCAGTTTCAAGTCCGGATGAGGCAAGGCATGTTTCTCCACCTCTTCCATCTCCATCGTCATCGCCCCGATCAAGAATCCGCGAACCGTCGCCGCAACCGCGTTGGTGTCGGTCTCGCCTTCTCCGCGAACCGGACAGACGACCAGCAGCAGACATCCAAGCGCCACGAGCGGTGTTTTCATCGCGCGAGTATCGTCGCGATCAGCCGCAGTTCAAGACGGTTGCGAACACGCCAAGCGCCGCATAGCCTCGCGATCATCGCCTGTTAGCCGTTCAAGAATGAAGCCTCGCAGCCAAGCAATATTGGTCGGCATCTTCGCCTTCGCGTTTCTGTTTGCCAAAAAAGTTCCCGTCTCGGCGGGAACACCGGATCATTGGGCCTTTCGCCCTCTTTCGATTTCAACAACTCGGACACCGGCGATCGACGACTTCCTCCTTGCCGCGCTGACGAAGCAAAATCTGAAACCCGCCCCCCAGGCGCCTTGGAGCACGTTGCTTCGCCGGCTCTACTTCAGCGTGACCGGACTGCCTCCGACACCGGCCGAGATGCGCTCGTTTCTCGAATCGCCTTCCTTGGCGAAATACGAAGCGGTCGTGGACAAACTGCTCGCCGCTCCCGGCTACGGCGAACGATTCGGACAGCACTGGCTTGACGTCATCCGCTATGCGGAATCGGAAGGCTTCGAATACGACCGACATCTCCCGGACGGCTGGCGGTTTCGCGACTACGTCATTCAATCCTTCAACGACGACCTACCTTTCGACGTGTTTATCCGAGAACAAATCGCAGGAGACGAATCCGAGTCCCCGACGCGGCAGGCCCTGGTCGCGGCCGGATTCCACCGTCTCGGTCCTGTGAGAAGAAACGCCGGCAACCCCGACGTCGCGCTCAGCCGCAATGAAGTCCTGACCGAGCGCACGGACATCATCGGCCCCGCCATTCTCGGACTGTCCATCGGCTGCGCCCGCTGTCACGACCACAAGCTCGAACCCGTCAGCCAGCGGGACTACTACCAGCTGGAGGCGTACTTTGCCGCGACCACGGAACACAACGTCGTCATCGCTTCAGATGCGGAACAGCGCCGGCATCAGGCCGCCACCCAAGCGGTGCAAGAACAAATCGCTCCGCTGAAAAAATCGCTCACCCAAGCCACAGGCGACCGGAAGAAGACGCTCGCGGCCGAGATCCGAAAGTTCGAAGAGCAATTGCCTCCCGACCTTCCGACCATCACCAGCATCCGAAACGCCGAGACAAACCGCACCCCCATTCACATTCTCAACCGCGGCGTATGGGAACAAAAGGGCGACGCGGTCGGCATGCGTCCGCCGTCGGCACTGGTTCCCGACGAACTGGCGGAACTTCCCGCCGACACGCCCCACCCCCGCACGCGCCTCGCGGAATGGCTCACCTCACCCGACAACCCGCTGACCGCGCGGGTGATCGTCAATCGCGTCTGGCAACACCATTTTGGCACCGGCCTCGTCAAGACGGCGAACGACTTCGGCCGCAACGGAGATCGCCCGAGTCATCCCGAATTGCTCGACCATCTGGCACAAACGCTGATCCGAAACGGTTGGCACCTGAAACCCCTTCATCGAATGATTCTGCTCAGCGCCGCCTATCGGCGGGACTCGTCCCTCGACCGGCCGGACGCCGCGAGGATCGACCCCGAAAACCGTCTGCTCTGGCGAGGCCCGCGACGAAGACTGTCCGCCGAAGAACTTCGCGACTCGATGCTTATGATCTCGGGTCGGCTGAATCCCAAGGCGGGCGGCCCCGGCGTGATGGTGCCCGTCGATGAGGAACTGATCGCGCTGCTCTACAAACCCGCGCAATGGAGCGTGACCCCCGATCCTTCGGAACACGACCGCCGCTCCATCTATCTGGTCGCGAAACGGAACCTGCGCCTGCCCTTTCTCGAAGTCTTCGATCAGCCACCGCCGATCAACAGCTGCGCGCGTCGCGAGTCGGGCACGCACGCGCCGCAAGCCCTTGAACTCCTAAACGGACGCCTTGCCAACGATCTGGCAAAAGCCTTCGCCGCCCGGCTGCAACACGACGCGGGACCCGATTCCGGAGCCCGGGTCGAACGGGCCTTCCTTCTGGCCACAGGCCGTCCGCCCAACGACGAGGAGCGCCGGCTCTCGGCTGAATTCCTCGCGAACGGCTCGCTCAGGGAATTCGCTCTCGCGGTCTTCAATCTGAACGACTTTCTCCATGTCCACTGAAAGCCCCCAATCCCGGTCGATCCCCAATCGCCGCGCGTTCTTCCGAAACTCGTTCGGCGGTTTCAGCTCGCTCGCCCTGGCGTCGCTGCTTGAGCGGGATCGCCTGAGCGCCGCACCGGCAGGCCCGCTGTCGCCCCGCCCATCACACGCCGCCGGCAAGGCAAAATCCGTCATCTTTCTTTTCATGGCGGGAGGCCCGAGCCACTTGGAGACCTTCGATCCGAAGCCATTGTTAAACCGTCTCGACGGACAGCCGCGCCCCGCCGAATTTGGAGAAGCCAGGTATCAGTTCATCCAACGCGACGCCCGCCTGCTCGGCTCCGCAAGATCCTTCCAAAAACATGGGCAGAGCGGCATCGAAGTGTCGGATCTGTTTCCGCACGTCGCCCGATGCATCGACGACATCGCCGTGGTCCGATCATGCCATTGCGATCAGGTTGTCCATTCCGCCGCCCAATACGAACTCATGACGGGTCGGGTCGTGCCGGGCTTCCCCAGCATGGGCTCATGGACAATCTACGGTCTCGGCTCGGAGAGCGGATCCCTGCCATCCTACGTCGTCATGCCCGATCCAAAGGGCGCGCTGGAAGCGGGCCAGCCGATGTACACCAACGGCTTTCTGCCCTCCAATTTTCAGCCGACAATGTTTCGCCCCGGCAGGCGTCCAATCCTGAATCTCGACCTGCCCCCCGGTGTCACCGGCGCGGAACGTCGCCGCACCATCGACCTCATCCGCCGTCTCAACGAATCGACGCTCAAGCCGGGAGACGACGCGTTCGCCGCGCGGATCAGCACCTACGAGCTGGCGTTTCGAATGCAGACGGAAGCGCCCGAAATCTTTGACCTGTCGAATGAACGACCGGAGACACTCGCCCTCTACGGCATTGACCGGCAACCCACGGACGACTACGGACGACGTTGCCTTCAGGCCCGCAAGCTGGTCGAAAACGGGGTCCGCTTCGTCTGCGTCGTGTCCGGCGGGGGGCCCGGAAACATGCAGTGGGACGCCCACGCCGACATCGAGGAAAACCACATCCGCAAGGCGCGTGAAACCGACCAGCCCATCGCAGCTCTGCTGCGCGACCTCAAACAGCGCGGCCTGCTGGACAGCACACTGGTTCTTTGGGGTGGAGAATTCGGTCGTTCCCCTGAGGCCCAGTCCGGCAAGGGAAGGGATCACCACAACCTGGGCTTCAGCATGTGGATGGCCGGAGGCGGCATTCGCGGCGGGCAGATTGTCGGGGCAACGGACCCGATCGGGCTGCGCGCCGTCGAGCGCCCCTGTCATTTCAGGGACATTCACACCACCCTGTTACACCAGCTCGGCCTGGATCAAAACCGGCTCAGCTTCCCCCATCTCGGCAGGCAGGAACGCCTGACCTTTCTGGAGGGACAGGTCATCCGCGAGATCACCTGAAACACCGACCGGCCGGCCGCTCACCAGAGGAACGACTTGACCTCGTCGATCTGCTCATCGTCCCGCCACAGCGTTGCCCGCCAGGCGCTGACGCCACCCAGGGCGAGGTATTGCTCCCGTGTCAGGGAGAGGCTGGACCACGCGGTGAACAAGCCCTTGAACTTCACCTCCTCCTCCACAGTGAGCGGCTCGGATCCCGCGGCACCGCCTCGGGTCTCAATCCGCATCCGGAATTTTCCCTCGCTCTTCGAGCCACGCTTCCACTGCACGTCAAAACGAAGCGCGGAAACCATGTCCCGGTTTGAACGCAGGTTGGACTGATAGGCGTCGCGCTCAAACAGACTCGGGGAAAGTGTGTGCCTGCCTTTCTGATCTAGAAGATGCGGCAGCACCTTGAGAATGCGCGCCGACGCGGCCTGTGTCGGCACGGCCAGCGCGAGCAGAAGTCCGCCAAGGAGAAAACCGTAATAGGCACGCATGAGCCGGATCGTATCTAGCCTCCGCAAATCCTCAAGCCCTACGACTTCGGCCGCAACTGCGGGAAGAGGATCACGTCGCGAATGCTTTCCTGTCCCAGCAGCATCATGCAGAGACGGTCGATGCCGATGCCGATGCCCCCGGCGGGCGGCATGCCGTGCTCCAGAGCCACGAGAAAATCGTCGTCGAGCTTCTGCTGCTCCTCGCCGGCCTGATGGTCGAGCCGTTCGCGCTGCTCGATCGGATCGTTCTGCTCCGAATAGGCCGGGGCGATTTCCTGACCGTTGATGCAGCACTCGAAGACCTCGACCGTGTCGGGATCGTCCGGGGACGCCTTGGCCAGTGGAATGAGCTGCTTGGGCAGATGCGTGACAAAGGTCGGCTGGATCAACGTCGGCTCGATGAGCTTCTCGAAGACCGCGTTGGTCACCTCGAAGTCCTCGCATTCGTTCTCGATGTCACCCTGCAGCTTCAGCTCGTTCAACGCCCGCTCGCGTCGCTGTTCCGGGGTGAGTTCGAACCAGTCCTCCCCGGCCTTTTCCCGGACCAGGTCCTTGTATTTCGCCCG
>JADHOF010000017.1 GCA_016779125.1 Verrucomicrobiia bacterium
AAAGCCGAAGTTGAGCGGGAGAGAACGGATGCATTTTGCAGAATTCTGCCATGCGGCCGAGCTGGGGATGCGGGTTGGCGACAATCTTCTGCACGCATTCGCCGCGCCGTTGATGAATCGCGAGCATGAGATCACGCAGCTCGATTGCCTTCACCGGACGGTTGAACATCACCCCTTGCCCCCCGGATTGACCCTTGTTCATTGCGACACCGGACTCCGCGATCCACGCCGCGGTCTGCATCGATCCCGTTTCGACGCGCTCTGTCGGCAGGTGGGCGAGCGGGCCGGCCTTCGGTCGTTGCGAAGCGTCTCCGTCGAGGACGTGAACAAGGCCTTGGCGAAAATGGAGCCGGCCCATCGCGGTGCGGCGCGATTCGTGGCCGGAGAATGCGCCCGGATCGTGCTCGCCGAGCAATCGCTCCGCCGGGGCGAAATCGGTCAGTTCGGGGAATGCCTGTTTCAGAGTCACGCGGCGGCCAGGGCCGAGGCGGGATTGAGCGTGCCGGAACTGGATCTGCTGGTCGAAGAAGCCCGCGCTCATCCCGGTTGCATCGGAGCCCGATTCGCCGGAAGTGGGTCGGATGGAGGCACCCTCAACCTGGTCGCGTGGACTCAGGTGGATTCCTTTGTCGCCTCCATGAAAAATGTTTTCGCTCGCGCGACCGGAAGGGTGCTGGAAAGCCGGCGTTTGAAGGTGGTTGCGGGCGCGGACGGATGAGTCCCGGTCGTCAACTCTTACGCGCGACGATGAACGAGTTGAACATTGCGTATTTGGTTGGAAACAAATTCAGCAGAATGTGCAGCGGCTTGAAGACGTAACGGTCGGTGCAGTGCGCTGATTGGATTGCACAGCCGGCACGTTTCAGGAAGAACATCATCTCGAGCATGTTCGTGCGCACGATCGCGTCGTCGTCCGGTTGGAAATTTTCGCGAATGATCGGCTGCATTCGGTCGAAGCGAACCTCGTCCGGACAACGTCGCATCTGATCGCGCTTGAACATCAGGCGGCGAAAGTTTCGCCACTTGTTGGCAAGCCCTCGCATGGTGTGATGGTAGTCACCCACTCCCAGGACGCGAAAAAAGTTCGGACTGGACAGGACGATTTTGCCACCGCTCCGCGTCACGCGAACCAGGTCGCGAATGAAGGCCTCCGGCTCATCGACATGCTCAAGGACGTTGAGTGCCCCGACGGAATCGAATGTGTTGTCCTCGAAGGGGAGGCGGCGTCCATCGTAGATCTGACAACGCGCGGATACCTCGCGGGCCTTTGCGATGTTCGGTCCCGAGACATCCACGCCGTGGGCTTCGACGCCATTTTCATCAAGGCGACGCACGACCTGGCCGACGCCGCATCCAACGTCCAGGGCTCTGCCGTGCGCCGGTTGCGGCACCAGGGCGTCGGCATACTTGCCGTAGAACGTTGGATCCCATCCTGAAAGGAACTCGGCGTAGTCCTCGTTCTGCTTGTAATAGGAGTCTTGGTGGCTCATCCGTGCGTCGGGCGAGACTGCCGAAAGGGTGTGAATCGTTCAACGCCGGAAACAGCTTGCGGGAGGGCTGAAAAGGCGGGCATCGAAGGATGCTTTGTTGGAATCGTTGAACTTCCCAGGGCATTGTGCTTTGACAACTCCCGGACTTCTGACAACGCGGATTTGATTCTGGTTAATTCGGTTCGGATGCGCCACGGTCGGTATCGCTGGAGAAGGTCTTTCCCGCACATCGGGTCGGATCCTTTCATGAAAAAATCAGCGCAACTGGGCAAGATCGCGTTTCTTGGCAACTACGCGCCGCGAAAATGCGGTATTGCCACCTTTACGACGGATCTGCGCTGCGCGATTGCGAAGGAGCGGAGGGATTTGCAATGTCTGGTCGCGCCGGTAAACGACCGGACCGAGGGCTACGATTATCCTGCCGAAGTTCGATTCGAAATCGAGGAGCAAGATCTGCCATCCTACCTTCGGGCCGCGGACTTTCTCAACATCACCGATGTGGATGTGGTCTGTCTGCAGCACGAGTTCGGGATCTTCGGAGGCGCGGCCGGCAGTCATGTGTTGGCATTGCTACGGGAACTTCGGATGCCTGTCGTCACGACCCTCCATACCGTCCTGCGGGATCCGAATCCGGAACAACGAAGGGTCATGCGGGAACTGATCCGGCTATCAACGCGATTGGTGGTGATGAGCGAACGGGGCCGGCAGTTTCTTGTCGATGTTTACGCCGCGCCCGCAGCGAAGATTGACCTGATCGAGCACGGAATTCCCGACATGCCTTTTGCCGATCCCAGCTATTTCAAAGACGAGTTTGGAGTGGCCGGAAGTCAGGTGTTGCTGACGTTCGGGCTGCTCTCGCCCAACAAGGGGATCGAGTATGTCTTGCGTGCCTTGCCCGCGATCGTTCGTGAGTTTCCGCGAGCTGTCTATGTCGTGCTTGGCGCGACCCATCCGAATCTGCTGCGTGACGAGGGCGAAGCGTATCGCCTCAGCCTGGAGTTGCTCGCCACGAGTCTCGGAGTTCAGAAGCATGTCGTCTTTTTTAATCGTTTCGTCGAGTTGGCGGAGCTGATGCGGTTTATCGGCGCGACCGACATTTACATCACGCCGTATCTTACGGAGGCCCAAACCACATCGGGCACCTTGGCCTACGCGTATGGTGCGGGGAACGCGGTGATTTCCACCCCCTATTGGCATGCGATGGAGTTGTTGGGGAAGGATCGAGGCCGGATCGTGCCGTTCAAGGATCCGGAGGCGATTTCAAGTGCGGTTCTCGAACTGTTTCGGGACGAACCGCTGAGAGAATCACTTCGCAGGAACGCGTACCGGATTGGTCGGACAATGATCTGGAGTGAGGTTGCGAAGCGCTACGTCGATAGTTTCGAGGCGGCCCAGCTCGAGCACAGTTTCGTTGGAAAGCATGCGCCCGTAATCAAGACATTGGACGAGAAGCCGGGCGAGTTGCCCCGATTGAAGCTGGATCACCTGTTCCGGTTGAGCGATTCAACGGGCATCTTTCAACATGCGACGTTCACGGTGCCCAATTTCGCGGAAGGTTACTGCACCGATGACAATGCGAGGGCGTTGACGCTGGCCATGTTGTTGCAGCGGCTCGGGCACGGAACGCCGGCGCTGAAGGATCGGGCGGCGACCTACGCGGCCTTCCTGAATTACGCCTTTGATCGTGAAAACGGCCGTTTCCACAATTTCATGAGCTTTGACCGGCGTTGGCTGGATCAGATCGGCTCCGAGGACTGTCATGGTCAGGCGCTTTGGGCACTGGGCACGTGCGTGGCCGAGGCGGGGGAGGCCAATCTCCGAATGCTGGCGGCTCATCTCTTTGAGCAGGCGTTGCCGATCGCGACCGAGTTCACGTCCCCCCGGGCATGGGCGTTCACGCTCATCGGTGTGGATGAATATTTGCTTCGGTTTGATGGCGATCGTCGCGCTGAAAGGATTCGCGAAACGCTGACGGCCCGGTTGGTGAAATGTTATCAGGATGCCGAAAAACCCGGCTGGAAATGGTTTGAAGACGGACTTTCCTATGCCAACGCGAAGCTGCCCCATGCGTTGATCCTCAACGGACGCCGACTGGGCGACGATGAAGTCTTGTCCATCGGACTGGAGTCGATGCAATGGTTGGCGACGATTCAAAAATCCCAAACTGCGGCGTTTAGGCCGATCGGCTCGAACGGGTTTTATCTTCGCGGAAAAGAACGGGCGCTCTTCGATCAGCAACCAATAGAAGGCCAGGCAACAGTCTCCGCGTGTGTTGAAGCGTATCGTGCGACGCAGGATCCGAATTGGGTGGTCGAGGCTCGCAGGGCTTTCGAGTGGTTCTTGGGGCGGAACGATCTGGGACGGTCCCTCTATGATCCGGTGAGCGGCGGGTGCAGTGACGGATTGCATCTGGATCGCCTAAGCCAAAATCAGGGAGCCGAATCCACCCTCGCGTTTCTCTTGGCGTTGGCGGAAATGCAGGCGTTGCAAAACACGCTCGCGAGCTTTTCCGAATCGACGGGCAGGTGATCGGGTATCGGACATTCATTTTCGAGAAAGGCCACCCATGCAGCAAAGAAACCAAATTCCGGTCCATGCCAGGCGCATTGGCCCAACTGTGGAACCGGACCGCGCGCGCGTCCTCCTACGCCCTTTTTATCCGAGCACCGACGCCATAGCGCGGCGTATTATTACGCGGGCAGAGGCCTGTTCGGACGAGGAAGTTGCCGTGCAATGGAGCGAGCTGCTTGGAGGCTTCGCCGACCGGCACCACGGGCTGGAAACCTTTTGTCGCGCGAGGTATCGGCAGGTGTGTCGTCGGCTTGGACATCCGGGAGGTGCGGAAGAGGCGAGGCAGGCCTTGATTGGGGCGCACTTCACCCACGAGTATTCCCCGGAGGCTGCGGCGCTCTTCAATCCGTCAATCGTTGCCCATCCGGATCAGACCGGGCTTTCACCGGGCTCCTTGCGCTTCGTTCTGAGTCTCCGCGCCACCGGTGAGGGGCATATTTCATCAATCACCTTCCGAACGGGAATTGTAAGTTCCCGGCATCGAGTCACCCTGACTCCGACCGCCCGATTCGCTACCGAACCAGCGCGTGAGCCGAATGTTGCCTATGAGAACGCCTTGTTTGCCCGGAAACTGGTGGAGGCTGGAGTGGCGAGTGATTTTAGCAGGACCGTGATGGCGGGTCTGACAGAATCTTTCTCGCTGGATGAGCTGAGGAATGAACTGGCCAAAGTGGTGCGGTTGCCCGGATCAAGCCGTCAGTCAAAGAATCGTTCGGCGAGGGGAATGCTCCTGCTGGCCGAATCGAACTACGATGTCCAATTCGCCGCGGGAAGTGAACTCTCGCAAAGAATCCTGTTTCCATCGTCGGCGAGTCAGAGCAACGGCATTGAGGATGCGCGTTTCGTTCGGTTTGTCGATGATGACGGCTTGATCGCCTATTACGCGACGTACACGGCCTACGATGGTGAGATCACCCTCCCGCAGTTGGTCGAGACCAGCGATTTTGTCCATTTCAAGTTTCGTACACTCAACGGCCCCGCAGTGCAGAACAAGGGTATGGCTCTTTTTCCCAGAAAGATTGGCGGCCGATACGTCATGCTCTCACGTCAGGACGACGAGAACATTCTTCTCATGCATTCGGACAATCTCCACTTCTGGCAGACGCCGAAGGTGCTGCTTTCACCAACCCAACCTTGGGAGTTCGTCAAGCTGGGCAACTGTGGTTCACCGATCGAAACAAGAGCAGGTTGGTTGGTTTTGAGTCACGGGGTTGGAGCGATGAGAAAATACTGCATCGGCGCGTTCCTGCTGGATCTTGACGATCCGTCCCGGGTCATTGGCCGGCTGCGGGAGCCGCTTCTTTCCCCGAATGAGGCGGAGCGGGAGGGGTATGTGCCCAACGTCGTCTACACCTGCGGTGCGATGTTGCACGGCAGCGAACTGCTCATCCCCTATGCCATGAGCGATTACGCGGCCAGTTTTGCCAGCGTGCCGCTTGATGAAGTCTTGGCGGCGATGGAGTGATTGGCCACGCGATCGGATCTGGACGCGGCACCGGCCCCGACCGGCAGCCTTAAAGAAGTTGTCTGTCCGGGCCGGACTTTTTTCGAAGGGCCTTCTTGATGGTTTCCAGTTCGATGGTGAGGCGGTAGACCGTTTGGAGGAGTTCGTCGCGCAAGGCCTCGTTGTCCAGCGCGCGGATGGCGGGATTGATCTGCAGCGTGGCCTTGGAGATGTCGTCGCAGGTGGCCTTGATCTTGGTGACGGCTTCTTCGGGGGTCATGGGAGCTTGGGTTGCGTGGCGAATCGGTCGTTGGTGTGAGGATCGGCGGTATTCGAGTAGCCGCGCTTCTCCCAGAACCCGAGTTCGTCCTCGGCGCTGAAACGGAGTTCACGGATCCACTTTGCGCTTTTCCAGGCATAGCGCTTCGGAACCAGGATGCGGGCCGGGCCGCCGTGTTCCAGATCAAGCGGGAGGTCGTTCCAGTGAGTGGCGATCATGACGTCATCGTCCAGCATGGCGTCGAGCGGCATGCTGGTGCTGTAGCCGTCGTAGCTTTGCATGATGAGGTATTTGGCGGATTGGCGGGGCCTGACGAGGTCGGCGATCGTGAAGAACGCGACGCCCGAGAATTTCATGTCAAACTGCGTCCATGTGGTGACGCAGTGAAAGTCCGAGACATCGGTGAAACGGGGCAGGGCGGTGAGTTCCTCCAAGGTGAATGTTTTCGGTTCATCCACCTCGCCGAGTATCTGAAGACGCCAATCGTCGGGTGGGACGTCCGGCTTGATGCCGAGATCGAGCACGGGGAAATCGGTGACGAGATGCTGGCCCGGAGGCAGGCGGTCCTCGCTTCTGGGAACGGAGGATTCCTTGCCCGCCATCTTGCGGGCCCAACGTTCCTTGCGGGCGATGTAGTCGGCGTTCATTTGGAAGGGGGCGGGAATGGGTCAGGTCGCGCCGGCCGGCTCCGGCGCGTCGTCCTCGTCGGATCCTTCAACCTCATGGCGGTATTTGACCCAGACATATCGCTTCATCAGCGTCTTGATGAGCGCCGCCAGCGGGATTCCGAGAAGCCCTCCGAGCAGGCCGCCCAGAAGGGTTGCCCCCAGAAACAACGAGACGATGATCATCATGGGATGCAGCCCGACGCGATCGCCGATGATGCGGGGCTGATATCCGAAGCCCTCAATCCAATGCACCGCAAGACAGATGCCGGTGGTGATCATTGGCTGGGTGGTTCCGCCGAACTGGACAATGGAGACCACAATCGCGAGCACGGTGCTCATCAGGAAGCCGAGGTAGGGCACCACTCCAAGGACGGCGGCCAGCACACCGATCAGCACGGAATACTTCACGCCTTGGAGTGAAAGTCCGACCGCCATCAGCACGCCGGAAATGACGCCGACGAGAATCTGGCCCCGGAAAAATACCAGCATGGCCTCGTTGATCGAGTTGACGATGAACACGAAGTCTTTTCGAAATTCGGATTCGTGATGAATGGGCAGATAGTCTTTCCAGTTCTTCAGGATGCCGTCCTTGCTCCGCAAAAAGTAGAAGATGTAGACGGGAATCAGCACGATGCCGAGAGCCCAGCCGAGAAGGTGGGTGACTGCGACGACCTGATGGAAGAGCCAGTCTCCCAGCTTGGTCAGGACGTCCTTCATCGTCTTCTCAAAGCCTTCAACGTGGTCCTTGTATTTGGGGTCCTTCCAGATCGATTTTACCTTGGTCAGTGCGCCGCTGAACCAACCCGACTCATCGGATGCCAATTCGCCGCCGGGCGTGTGCAGGAGATCCGTGCCGGGGATTACCTCGGGTGCGGGGCGCATTTGCGGGATCGCAGGAATGGAGTTGGTCGGGGGCGTTTCGGATTCGGGGTGCGCCTTTGTGTCGGCGTTGGCTGGAGAATCCGTAGCGGGATGCGTGCGCCGAAACTCGGTGTAGCGGGATTGCGCGTCGCCGATCAGGCCGACGGCCTGGACGTAGGCCGCGGGAATGATGGTGCCGACCGTCGCGATCACGGCGCTGCCCGTGATGACATAGACGAGAAGGATGGCCCGGATGCGGGGCACTTTCATTCGTTCGAAAAAGCAGACTGCCGGATCTAGCAGGCAGGCGAGGATGCCCGCGACCGCGATCGGCATCAGGATCGGAGAAAGGTGCGCGAGCATCGTGGCGATGCCGTAGACCACCGCGCCGATGACGCCGAAGGAGAGAGCGATGGACACGATGGTCAGGCCGGACCAAATGATGCGGGCCTGTTTTTCGGAGGGATTTGGAAAGCTCATTGAAAAGTGTTCCGACGCGAATTGTTGCGATTCGAAATGGGGGTCTCAGTCCTGACCGAGCTTACGGGATTTTTCGGCAGCCGCGCGGACGGCGTTCATGAGTGTGGCGCGGAGTCCGCCGCGTTCCAGTGCGTGGACCCCTTCGATCGTGGTGCCACCCGGGCTGGTGACCATGTCTTTCAACTGGCCCGGATGTATTCCGGTTTCAAGCACCATACGAGCCCCGCCGAGAAGGGTCTGAGCGGCGAGTTTGGTGGCGATATCGCGAGGCAATCCCGCTGCAACTCCGCCGTCGCTGAGGGCTTCAATGATCATGTAGACGTAGGCGGGTCCGCTGCCACTGAGGCCGGTCACCGCGTCCAGCAGGTTTTCGGGCACCGGATAGGCCGTTCCAAGTGCACTGAAAAGGCGTCCGGCTAGGTCACCGTCCGACTGCGAGGCATGGGACCCCAAGGCGTAGGCGGTGGCGGATGCGCCGACCAACGCCGGGGTGTTGGGCATGACGCGAATGAGCCGTGCAGAGGTCGGGAGGCAGCTTTCCATCTTTGCGATCGGGACACCTGCCGCGATCGAAATGAAGAGATGTCCCTTTGTCGCGGTGTCGCGGATTCCAGTCAGAACCGATTCAATCTGCCCGGGTTTGACGGCCAGCAGGATGATGTTCGCCCGTTGCAACACTTCGAGATTGTTCGAGGTGGCGGTTCCGCCCGTTTCCGATGCGAAAGAGGACCGCGCCGCTTCAAACACGTCGCTGGCGATCAGATCGGCGGCGTCGACCAGGCCCGCCTTGAGGAAGCCCTTGCCCAATGCGGTCGCCATCTTGCCTGCGCCGAGAAATCCTATCGAAAGCCTTTCGCCCATATCGGTGCGCGTTCTAGCAGCGGGGTCGGGGAGCCAAAAGCACAAAGCGTTTCGGTCAATGCCGTCGGAGTTCGCTCAGGGAGTGCCGGACCTGCATCCTCACGCGTCCGGCAAGGTCCCGGATCTGAACCCGCACAACCGGGTCGGCGGCGTTCCAATCAATCGAGAGGACGCCGAAGTTTTCCTCGAAGAACATGTTGCCAACTCGATGCGGGTTCAGTTCGTTGCGCCAACGGTGAACCTGGTTCAGGCTGCTGGAGGTGATGTCGTAAAGGGGATACCCAAGGTCCGCGTCCATGCGGGAAACCTCGGCGGTGTGCCGGTCGCCGCTGAGGATGAGAACACCCTGAGCTTCGGTTGTTTTCAGGAGTTTCAGGAAACGATCCCGTTCCAGAGGGAGATTGCCCCATTTCTCGTAGCGGTGCTCGTTGGAGATGAGCTGAATGCTGGAGCCAATGATTCGCAATTCGGCCGGTTCCCTGAGTCGGGCTTCCAACCAGTGCCATTGGGCGTCACCCAGCATGCCGGCATCCGCGTCCGAATTGGGCAGGTAGGTGCCCTCGCGCCCCTCGCCGCGCTCTTCGAAGTTTGGTCCTTTCCGCAACGGACCGCGATGGTAGCGGGTGTCCAGCAGGATGATCTGAACGCGTCTGCCGGAGGGGCCGAAGGTGCGGTAATCGTAGACACCCTCGCGTTTCCGTCGGGGGGAACCGGCGGGTTCGTCGAAGAAGTCCAGAAAGATCGCCTGTGATTCCTGCCGAATCTCGAATTCCTTTCCCGCGTCGTTCCATCCGTAGTCGTGATCGTCCCAGGTGGCCAGGATTGGACAGGTTGACTTGAGCGCTCGGTAGCCGGGGGAGGCGGCCAGCATTTTCCATTTTTCCCGGAGTTCGTCCGGGTCGCGGGTGTCCGCGTAAATATTGTCTCCGAGGAATATGAAAAGCTCGGGCTCCGCAGCCACGATGGTTTCCCAGATCGGTGCCGGGTTCATCTGCTTCAGGCAGGATCCGAACGCAATGTGGCTCAAGGGTTTTTCGATCGCTCGTTCTGCCGCCGAAAGCGGGAGTGTGCCGGCGAGCAATAGGGCGATCCAACAGCGCATGGCGGGCGATGGAACCCGGAGGCGGGACGCGTGTCAATCTGCTTGCGTGCGGCGGGCCATCTACCATTGTTCGCGGCATGCAGCGGATCTCATTGGTGTTATTTTTGTCGCTTGCCGGAATCATCTCGGCTTCGGCTGTCCCCAGTCCAAAACTCGTCGTGGCGATTGTCGTGGATCAGTTGCGATGTGACTATCTTGAGCGGTTTCACGATCAATTCACGACGAACGGATTCCGATTGCTGATGGAACGGGGCGCTTTCATGACGGCGGCGCACTACGACTATCAGCCGACCTCCACCGCGCCGGGACACGCAACGATCCTGAGCGGAGCCCCGCCGGCGGTGCATGGTGTCATCGGCAACGATTGGTTCGACAAGCGGGCACGCAGGGCGCGTTATTGCGTCGAGGACACGTCGGTGGAGGGTGTCGGGGTGAAGGGGGCGTCGGGACAGCGTTCGCCGAAGAACTTTATCGGATCCAATCTCGCCGATCAGATGCGGCTGCACTTTCGGTCCCGCGTGGTGGGGATTTCAATGAAGGACAGGGGAGCGATACTACCTGCGGGCAAAAGGCCGCTCGGGGCCTATTGGTTTGACTCCAAATCGGGAGGTTTTGCCACGTCCACCTACTACCATCCGGCACTTCCCGAGTGGGTGTCGGAATTCAACGGGAGAGGGCGCGTGCAAGAACTGGAAAAGCAGACCTGGGAACGCCTGTTGCCGGAGTCGGCTTACACATGGCGTGACGAAACCGAGGGGGAGGGAACCCTGGGCAAGGAGAAAAAGCCGACGTTTCCGCACCGCGTTGTTGGCGACGTGACGACCTCACCCTTCGGAAATCAACTGCTGATCGAATTCGCACTGGCCGCGATCAAGGGCGAAAAGCTTGGAGAGGCGGATCGACCGGATCTTTTGTGCGTTTCGTTTTCATCGAACGACTACGTCGGGCATCGGTTTGGGCCCCATTCGCAGGAAGTGCAGGATGTGACCCTGCGCCTCGATCGCCAGTTGAACGAGTTCTTCAACGCCCTCCACGAGCGGATCGGACTCGAGAACGTGATGATTCAGCTCACCGCCGATCACGGAGTCGCCCCCAATCCGGAGTTCGCTCTCGCGAACGGACTGGATGGCGGCCGGCTCAACGAGGGGGAATTGATGCTGGATCTGCTCACCAAGCTCAGCGCGCGATTCGGGCCGGGGAAATTTTTTCTGTCGCCCAAATTCAACGACGGACAGTTGTTCTTTGATCACGACGAGCTTGCGAAACTCGGGCTTTCCGAAGGCAGCCTCGGGGCGTTTATTCGGGAATGGGCTCTGGACACCGGTTCCTTTCACGCGGTCTACACACGGGGACAACTGCTGGAGGGGCGCGCACCGGGTCGGATCGGAGCCAAGATTCTCAACGGATACAACGGCGAACGCAGCGGAGACGTGATCATGGTCACAAAGCCGTTTTTGATTCCGTCCAAAGCGAAGAGCGGAACAACCCACGGATCACCATGGGCCTACGATAGTCATGTTCCGGTGTTGTTCTTCGGCGGAGCTTTTGTTCCGGGCCGGTACGCCGACACTTTTAACGTTACGGACATCGCGCCGACCCTGGCCGCCGCGTTGCGAATTGTTTCCCCTTCGGGCAGCATCGGTAACGTGTTTACGCCCATCCTTCGGTAAACAGTCTTGCCGACTCGGATGAGACAGCGCTTCGTCGGCTAACCCGCGCATTGAAAACCATTTGCCAAACGGAATTGATTGTCCCTAATCTCCGCCCCATGAAACGCGTTTTCCTGATCGCGACACTCCTTTTTTGTCTCTCGCCCTCCCGCGGAACTGCTGCCGTCGCGGCTGATGAAGTGTACATCAGCATCTTCAATATCATCATGACCGGTGATAATTTGAAGGATAAGGGGCAGGGACGGGCGGCGTTGGAACAATATCTGGAGGCTGAACGAGACCTGAAGAAACTCAAATCGGCCTATCCGACGTGGAATTCGAAGATTGTCGGTTTTCGTCTCAAGTATCTCGCCGATCGGATCGGACCTCTGATGGTTCAATATCCGGGCACGACGATTCCCGAAAAGAAAGGGGCCGGATCTGCGGCTGACCCAAAGGATGACAAACAGAAGGGGCCGAAAGGGGTGACCGGAGCGGTGCGTGATCTGAACTCCAAGCTGATCGATACAAATCAGGAGAACGCGCGCCTTCGGGATCAACTCCGCGAAGCGCTCGCAGCCCGTCCTGCGGAGAGCGATCCGGTCGCCTACGCGAAAGCCCAGGAGCGAATCCGAATGCTGCAGCAGGGAACGGACGTTTCCTCGATCACCTTGGAACAGCAGAACGTCGAGCTGAAGAAGCTTCGTGAAGACTACGAGGATTTGCAGAAGCGCATGACGGTTCTGGCCTCACGCTCCAAAGAGGAGCAATTGCAGCAGGAAAACTTGGCGCTAAAGCAGCAGATCGCCCAGCTGAACCAACTGACCGGTGCCCTCCCGAACATGGATGAGTTGAAGCGCCGTGTTTCTCTCTTGGAGACTGATCTCAACAATGCTGAAGCGGCTCGCCAGAGTCTGGCAGCCGAAAAGGTTCAACTGGAAAACCAGATCGCCTCGGCGAACACCGGGCGCTTGAACGCCGAAAACGCCGCGTTAAAGGGGCAGGTGGCCAAGCTTAATCAACTCGCGATGCAGGTCGGGAATGTGGAGGCGACCAACGAGCGACTGCGTCAGGTGGAAGCTGAATTGAAAGCCCAGCAGGCGCTTGGCATGGAAATGACCAAACAGAATCAACAGCTGGAAGCCCGCATCCGCGAAGGGGATCTGCCTCGGTTGAAGGCTGAGAATCAATCACTCAAGTCCGAAGTCGCGAAATTGTCGGCCGTTGCCGCCAAAATGCCGGATTTTGAAAAGCTGCGGAGCGAGCTTGCAGCGGCGCGGGCAAAGGCTCAATCCGAACAGGCCTTGCGTGAGTCTTTGGCCAAGGACAAGGAAAAGCTGGAATCGTTGCTGACGGATCCGAATTTGCAGATTGGCAAGGGGCCTGGCGAAGAGTTCACTGCTCTTGAAAAGGAAAAGAAAGCGCTTGAGACCCAGTTGCGGAAGCTGTCCGACGAACACCAAAAGGTATCCGCCACCGTTGCCGACAGCACGCGTAAATCGGCGGAACAAGCGGCTCGCCTTCAACAGTTGGAGCGGGAGCGGATCGAGCTCAAACAGGCTTTGGAGAAAGCGATGAAGGATCTCGAAGCGGAGAAACGATCCGCTTCGAAAGCCGCCGCCAAATCCGCCGAAGACCCCCAGCTCAAAAAAAAACTCCAGGTAGCGGAGGCTAAGATCCAGGCTTTGGAGGCCAGGGCGGCACCGCCCAGTGCTGAAGAGCTTGCATTGATCCGTGCGTCCGCGAGTGAGCCGGTTGAAGAAATCACTCCGGCTCCGTCCCCGTCCCCCAAACAGCCCAAGCGCGAATTCCCGGCCAACGCGGGGCAAATCGCCTTGGAAGCTCAGAAGGCATACAACTCGCAGCGATATGCCGAGGCCGAGACGAAGTTCAAGGAAGTGTTGAGTCTGGAGAAGGACAACGTTTTCACTCTTGCGAATCTCGCCGCCGCCCAGATGGAATTGAACAAGCTGGACGAGGCGGATTCCAATCTGAGCCAGGCGATTGCCATCCATCCTGACGACGCTTTCAGTCTTTCGCTCAAGGGCCTCGTAAAATTTCGCCAAAACGATTTCGATTCCGCGCTCGATTTGTTGAGCCAGGCCGCTGTGCTGGATCCACAGAACCCACAAACCCAGAACTACCTTGGATTGGCGCTGAGCCAGAAAGGATTGCGAATCGCTGCCGAGGCCGCATTTCGCAAGGCCGTGAAGATCTCCCCGGGCTACGCGGTGGCGCACTACAATCTGGCGGTTTTTTATGCGACGGGAGATAGCCCTTCTCCTGAGTTGTCTCGTTGGCACTATCAGAAAGCGCTGGCAGCCGGGCATCCCAAGAGTCCTGATCTCGAAAAGATGCTCGCTTCGCGCTGAGCGTTTTCTTTCCGCCCACAGCAACGGATCGCTTCGGTCATTCTCGAAATGTTCCGGCAGTTTGCCACTGAGTTGACGGTTTCGACCCGAGGTCGCGGTTTGTATGAGATCACGACGAGGGTGGCCGAGATGGTGGCCGAATCGGGAATCGGCACCGGGCTCTTAACCTTGTTGATTCGGCACACCTCCGCCTCGCTTCTGATTCAGGAAAACGCAGATCCGGAAGTGCGCGCGGATTTGGATCGGATTTTTGCCCGCCTCGTGCCGGACGGTGACCCGATTTTTGAGCACACATACGAAGGGGAGGACGACATGGCGGCCCATGTGCGAACGGCACTGACGACCGTCAATCTGGGGATACCGATCGTGGGTGGTCGAATGGTCTTGGGCACCTGGCAGGGGATCTATGTTTGGGAACACCGTTACAGGCCGCATCGGCGCTCGGTGGCGGTGCATTTGTTGGGGGAATAGTCTGGAACGGCTTCGAGGGCAGCGGGTAGTTTCGCGGCTTCTCATCATGCGCAAGGATTTCATGTTTCGCTCGTTTTCTGTGGGCTTGTCCATTCTCGTTGGATTTCTCGTCGTTGCCGTTGCGGGGCACGCAGGCGAGGCGCGCTTTCGTTTTGCCGGTCCTGAAATTTTCCCGATTGATCATCAGATTTACGGACTCCAGCAGGCGGATTTCGATGGCGACGGTCGTAATGACCTCGTGATGGTGGATAATCTGCGGTCCAAACTCCGGTTCCTTTACAATCGTTCAGCTGAGGAAATTGCGACCGATCGCAAACGTCCCGCGAAGGTTGCTTCGAAATTGAACGATCTTCCGCCGGATGCCCGATTCGGACTGGAGGATTTGCTCATGGACACGAGGATCGGCGGGCTGGTGATCGCGGATTTTAACGGCGATGGACTTCCTGATCTGGCTGCGCAGGGCGAGTCAAGAAAGCTTCAACTCTTCTTGAACGACGGCCGACGTCGCTGGCGGGATCCGCTTGCCACCGAGGTGGAAGCCTCGCAGGCGGGCATGAACACGATCGCAAAAGGGGATCTGAACGGTGATGGACGGATCGATGTTGTTCTATTGGCGGATGGCTTCGTGGAGGTTCTTTACCAGGCCACCAAGGGTGGTTTTGAGCGCGCTTTGAAAATTCCATTCTCCGGCCAGCCGAATGCCGTGCACGTGGTCGATGTCGACGCTGATTCAAGGGAGGATCTTCTGCTGATCAGCTGGGATGATGATCGGCCGCTTCGAGTTCGGTTTCAGAATGAGGACCACGTCCTGGGCCCGGAAACGCAGTTTGATTACCCCAAGTTCAGAGCCTTCGAAGTTGGAGACCTGAACGGTGACGGCAACCTCGAATGGCTTACGATCGCCCAGACTTCCGGGCGGGCGCACCTGACCCGCTTCAAGGCTGTGGCCGGTGGCGCGCCTTCCGCGAAATCCCCTTTGCGACTGCTTCCGCTGCGGCGAACCTCCGCGGCCCGGCGTGGGGTTCTTTGGGCGGACCTAAACGGGGACGGTCTGACGGATCTCGTTTATTCGGAATCCGATCAGGGGTCGTTGCGGGTTCTGACCCAGTCGAAAAGCGGGCGTCTGGGTGAGGGGCGAAGCTTTCCATCGCTCACCGGTGTGGCGGAGATATTCAGGGAGGATTGGGACGGGGATGGATTGGCTGAACTCTTTGTTTTCAGTCCCGAAGAGAAGCAGGTTGGCGTCATTCGTCCCGGGAAATCGGGACGCCTTCCCTTCCCCGAACTCTTCAGTTTTCGAGGCAAACCATTGGCCATGGCAGTCGGTCGTTTCAGGGTCGATGAACCCGTGACGGTTGCGGTGTTGGTTGACGATAGCGGCGAATATGGATTGTTCCTCGCGAGAGCCGGAGAGGCGGGGCGGCAGATCTCGTTGCCAAAGGATTTCCGATCCAATCCCGCGAAGCTGTTTTTTCATGATGCGGATCAGGATGGAGAACTGGATCTCATCTGCCTCACGCCCTACGAGAAGATCAACGTTTTGACACGAAAGGGGGAGGATACTTTTGAGGCGCGGGATGTGTTTCCACCCGGAGGAGCCGTTGCTCAACCGGTCTATGGGCTGGCCGACCTCGACGGTGATGGAAAAGCGGAGCTGTTGCTGCCGCAGAAGAATTTCGTGCGCGCCGTGGTGCTGGACACCCATTCAGGATTGGGCAACGCGACCTTCCGTGTAAAGGAGCAGATCAACGGAGAATCGGGGGACTCGCGCATCGCCGCCATTCTTTCCGTTCCAGGTTCGAAGACAGGGAAGCAGCGACTTCAGCTTCTGGACGCCGGGAGAAATCGATGGACGGAGGTGGAGCGTAACAAGGACGGCGTTTGGTCCATCGCTCGTGAAATCGAACTTCCGCGCAATGATTTTGATGCGATGCAGGCAATCTCGCTGAAGGAGGTTACGGTGGCGTTTGCGGGCCCGAACACGGTGGGATGGTTGGATGAGGGGGATGCCGGGCTTCGGGTTGATCGCGATGCCGGTTATGACACCGTCATTGAAAACGGGCGCTTGATGGATGTGGAGTTTGGGGACCTGAACGGGGACGGACGGGCTGATGTCCTGTTCATCGAGGGGGCGCGGAATCATCTCGAAATCGCGACGATTTCAAAGGATGGAACGCTGAGGAACGCGGCGTGGTGGCAGGTGTTCGAGCAGAGGACGTTTCGGAACGTCGGGGGAGGACTGCCTGAGCCTCGTGAGGCGGTGATCGGAGACTTTACGGGCGATGGCAGGAATGACATCGCAATTCTTGTGCACGACCGCGTTCTGCTTTACCCGCAGGATTGACGGGTGTGCAGGTTTTTAGGGGTTTATTTGGCGAATTCCACCACACGTCGTTCGCGGACCACGGTCACGCGAATTTGTCCCGGGTACTGGAGCTGATCCTCGATTCGTCGGCAGATCTTTCGGGCGAGCGCAGCCGCTTCCTCGTCGTCAATGGCGTCGGGACTGACCATGACCCGAAGCTCCCGGCCAGCCTGAATGGCATAGCATTTGTCCACGCCCTCGAAGGCCGCTCCGATCTCTTCAAGATTCTCCAAGCGTTTGAGGTAGGTGGACATGGTCTCCGAACGCGCGCCGGGTCTCGCCGCGCTGATGGCGTCCGCCGCGCTGACCAGAATCCCGAAAAGTCCGACGTGTTCCACCTCGTCGTGATGGGAAGCCACGCCGTTGACAACGGCATCACTTTCTCCATGCCGTTTCAGGAAATCCGCGCCGATCAGCGCATGGGATCCCTCGAGCTCGTGGTTCAGGGTTTTTCCGATGTCGTGGAGCAGTCCGGTTCGTTTGGCAACGGCTGCGTCGAGCCCCATTTCGGCAGCCATGAGACCGCATAGATGGGCGACCTCAACGGAGTGGGCGAGCACGTTTTGGGAGAAGCTTTGACGAAATTTCAAGCGGCCGAGCTGGCGTGTAATCTCCTCGTTTAACGGGGGGACTCCGGCCTGAAAGACAGCTTCCTCACCGGTTTTGGCAATGGTTTCATCGATTTCCTCGGTGACCTTCTCCACGACCTCCTCGATGCGGGTCGGATGAATGCGGCCGTCCGCGATCAGGCGGCTCATGGCTTCGCGGGCGATCTCCCGGCGAACGGGATCGAAACCCGAGAGGACCACTGCGCCCGGTGTGTCGTCGATAAGCACCGTGACACCGGTCGCGGCTTCAAAGGCTCGGATGTTGCGGCCTTCCCGTCCGATGATGCGCCCCTTGATCTCGTCGCCGGACAGGGAGATTGTCGCCGTGGTGGTTTCGAAGGTGTATTCGCTGGCGTAGCGCTGAACGGCAATTGCCAGAATTCGTTTTGCCGCCTGTTCTGTCTTGGTCTTGGCCTCCTCCATCAAATGCCGGCTGAGGTCGTTCGCGTCTTTGCGGGCCGCGGTCTCGACCTCCTGCAGCAATTGGGTTCGGGCTTCGTCCTGGCTGAGCTGGGCGATTTTGGCGAGCTGCTCCCTGCGTTCGGCGATGAGTTCCTTGAGCTGCTGTTTTCGCTCCTGAAGCTCGGTCTCTTTTTGAAGCAGCCTGCTTTGTTGCCCGGCGAGACTGCGTTCCCGTTCGACCATGCCCTCCATCTGGCTGTTGAGCATTGCTTCGCGTTCGCCGCGCTGACGCTCCGCCTGTTCCAATTCGTTTCGGCGGACGGTGAAGGATTCCTCGGTTTCACGACGAAGTTTCAAGCCCTCCTCGTCGGCACTGAGTCGGGCCTCGCGGAGGATGTTTTGGGCTTCAGCTTCGGCGTTTTTCAGGCGATCTCGGATTCGGACGTCAAGGTCTGCGCGGGCACCGCGATCCTTCAGACGCGCCAGGCAGTAACCAAGGCCGGTTCCACCAGCGACAAGAAGCAGAAACCATATTTCCGATTGGGCAAAAATCGTCATGAGCGCTCGGCTGTTCTCAGATTCCAGCTATCGTGTGGGGTCAGGATCGCCGAGACGCGCGCGTCATGCGGTTCCGTGGGAATCTTCGACAGCAGTTGTTGGGAGAATCCGATTCCGATTTTTTCACCGTTCACCATTGTGAGTAGGCGGTCATAGAACCCCCGCCCGCGTCCGAGCCGGGCACCGCCGGGCGCGAACGCTACTCCAGGCACAAACACCAAGTCCAGTTGGTTCAGGGGCAGATTGGCGCAGGAGTCCGCCGGTTCCAAGATGCCGTAACGGGCCTTTCGAAGATCTTTGTCCGGGTCGGTGACGATCGCCGCCCCATAGGTACGGCTTTGGGGATCATAGCGCGGCAGGCAGGTGATTTTGCCTCCCGCGATTGAGCGGTTGAGCAGCTCCCCTATCGGGGGCTCGTCCGGCAGCGGGGAAAACAGCATCAAACTTTTCGCGCTTCGCCAGGCCGGGAGGCCAAGGGCGATTTTCACCAATTCCGCGCCGGCGCAGGCGCGCTCGGCCGGACTGAACGCCGCGATGACGGAGCGCATCCGGTTTCGGGTGCGAGATTTTTCTTCGGTGATGCTCACGTGGTTTGCCGGGCGATGACCTCGCGCCAATAGGCAAGCCGCTCCCGAATCTTGTGTTCGGTGCCGCGATCGCCGGGCTCGTAGAACCTGCGGGTCGCGCCAAGGAAATCCTGGGCGACCACGCCGTCTTTGTGATCGTGGGCATATTTGTAGCCTTGGCCGTGGCCGAGTGTCTTCGCGCCGGCGTAATGTGCGTCCTTGAGATGATCGGGGACCGCCAACGTTCGGCCGTTCTTCACGTCCTCAAGGGCGGCGTCGATGGCCTTGATCACGGAATTGCTCTTCCACGCGGTCGCGATGTAGATCGCGGCCTCGGCGATTGGAATGCGGGCCTCCGGCCATCCGATCAATTCGGCTGCCTGGTGAGCCGACACCGCCAGCACAAGGGCCATCGGATCCGCGAGGCCGACGTCTTCGGCGGCGTGCACCATGATTCGCCGGGTGATATACCTCGGGTCTTCCCCCGCGATGATCATCTTTGCGAGCCAATACAGTGTCGCGTCGGGATCACTGCCACGCATCGACTTGATGAAGGCCGAAATGGTGTCGAAATGGGCATCGCCGTCGCCGTCGTAAACGATCGCCTTCTTCTGGATGCATTCTTCGGCGACGGTCATTCCGATGTGAATCGAACCGTCGGCCGAATACGCGGTCGTCAGCGCGGCGATTTCGAGCGAGTTCAGCGCTTTTCGCGCGTCACCGTCGGCGACCGTGGCGAGGTGTTTGAGGGCGTCGTCGTCGGCTTTGATCTTGAGATGGCTCAAACCTCTCGGCGCGGAAATCGCGCGTTTCAGGAGTTCGAACAAGTCTTGGGTTTCCAGCGGTTTCAACTCGAACAGCTGGGACCGTGACACGAGAGGCGAGTTGACGAAGAAGAACGGGTTGTGGGTGGTTGCGCCAATGAGGCGAATGACGCCGCTTTCGACGTCGGGGAGGAGGACGTCCTGTTGTGACTTGTTGAAGCGATGGATCTCGTCGATGAAAAGGATGGTGGTGCGACCCGTGTTGCGCAGCCGGTTGCCGGCACCGGAGAGCACGCGCCGCATGTCCGCGACGTTGGATTCCACGCCACTGAGACGTTCGAAATGGCAACTGGTCTGTCGCGCGATGATCTGGGCGAGCGATGTCTTGCCGGTCCCGGGAGGACCGTAGAAGATCAACGACTGTATGCGATCCGCTTCAATGGATCGCCGCAGCAGCATGCCCGGTGCGAGGATATGACGTTGTCCCGCATAGTCATCCAGGCAGGTGGGGCGCATTCTCGCAGCCAAGGGGGCGGTCGAACGGGCTTCCGGCTCGGTGGAACTGTCCGGGTCCGACTCATTCTTCTGGGTTCCGGAGAACAGATCGGCCATACGACGTGCGATTGCCAAACCGGCGGTGGCCGGTTAGTCCTCCGAATGCCAGTGCAGTTTGGAGCGATTTGTGTGGTAAAGCGTTCCGAAGAGTCGCATCGCCACGAGAAGAATCGTCACGGAAACAAAACCGGTCATCAATGTCGGCAACGCCGGAACCCGAATGAAAGCCGCGAAGACGTTTTCAAGCACGAAACGGCCGGCGATCAGGAAGAGCCAGAAGACGGCTGAAAACATGAATTGCAGGTGCAAACGCCCGAAGGCGCTGAGGACCGTAATGGGGTTCAGTCCGTCGAAACCGTCCTTGGTGCCTGTGGCGAGCACGGAGAACGGAAGGTACAGCAGTCCCCATACGGTCAACGGGAAGAGGGCTGTCGGGCTGAGCGGTTCGGAGGCTTTGACGGTCCAATAAGCGTAGGCCAGCAGCGGGGCAAAGGCGATCGCGCTTGATGCCGAAAACAGAAGTCCCGGGCGGATTACGTCGTTCCACGCCTCAGCCAAATTGGGCCAGGCCGGAAGGTCCTCCGTGCCCGCGGCCGCTGAAGCCATGATCTTGTGAACGAAAGCCATGAGGTAAAAGACCGGCAGGATCAGGAGAAAGGGCGAGTAGTCCGCCGCGTAGGAGAGGCCGAGATACAGGAGCGTTCCGATCAACAGCAGGGGCACGCCGGTCGCGGAAAAAGGGTGGGCGAAAACAGACGGCAGGGCTTGAAAGAATGTGCGTGATTCGCGGGCCTTTCGACGGTCTTCCTCAATCTGAAAGAAGCCGAGGGGTTTGCAGGCGTCCTTGCAATAGGGGCAATGCGGTTTTTCGACTCCTGCGACTTCCAGTCGGTTGACGCAGGAGTCGCAGAATCGCAGGCGGCATTTGGGGCAGACGAAGGAAAGAAGGTTGGCGGGATGTTTCTCGCAGGGGCGTCCTCCGTCCGTTGCGGAAGCAGCGTCCTTGCCCGTTTCTCGGCGAGCCTCGCTGTATGCCGGGTCCGCCTGTTTTCCGGGCGTCCGGCCCGCGTCCTGTTTTTCAACCTCGTAAACCAGGCGGATTCGGCCGAAGCGAATCACGTCACCCGGATGCGCGACGCCGTGTGTCAATTTGTCTTCATTGACGAAAGTGCCGAAGGATGAGGCCAGGTCCTTGATGACAAGCCCGTCCCCGGTTTCGGAGACGGTTGCGTGATGGCGTGAAACACTCTTGTGCGGCAGCCGGATGGGGTTGTCGCGACTGCGGCCCACTTTGAGGGGCTCGTCGCCGATTTCGAACATTCCATCGATGTGATCAGATGTGATGCGTAAAAATCCCATGACGGTCAGAGGTCGAGAGAGGAAGCCGACGCAGCGGGGGGAGGGAGCGGGTCCAGCGGCGGCAGGGGTTCGAATTTGATCTCCTTGTCGAGGGCCAGCTGCTTTTGCTCGAGGGAAGCCCATCGCGCCTTTCCTGGGAGTAGTGACGGATGGGGGCGTTCTTCCTTTACCTCGCTGTAGTTCCGGTCATTTACGGCGCTCAGAAATGTTGTCAACGCGGTCGGAGCGATTCCCGCTTTCAGGAGAAGGCTCCACGCGGTTTCGTCGGCTTCCAGATCGATCATCACGGGATAAACCGGAGCAATGAGATCTGGCCCGGCCTGGGCCACCGTCCGCGCAATGCCATCCTCGTCGCCGAGCAGGCCGCGGAGGATCATGCTGGCGCCTTTTCGTGTCACGGCGGCTCGAACCGCGTGGCGGTTGAGCACGTGTCCCGCCTCGTGAGCCAGCACGCCGGCGAGGATATTGACGTCGGGCACGAGTCTGAGCAGCCCGGCTGAGAAATAGAGGTCGCCGCCCGGCAGCGCGAAGGAGATGATTTCCTCGGTGGCCAAAACATGGCATTTGAAATTGAACCGCTCCTTCTCCTCTTCCGGAATCAGTCCCATCAGGATCGCGTCCAATTGCGCTTCGATGGAGGTGTATCCGCTGGCCGGAGGAAATCGATTCCCGACGATGGGACGCAGAATTTCGCCGATGCGTGCATCTTGCGCCGGGGACACATTTTTGAGCATCCCGGCTACGGAACTTTCAACCGCGTACCCGGCGAGGTAGCCGATGCCAATGAGCAGAGCGACGAAGAAGATGGTCGAAATGACTTGGCCCACACCCTGATGCCGGCTGCGGACGTCCCGTATCTGTTGTCGAAGATGCGAATGTTCGGTGAAGGGGCGTTCCCGGAGAACGCGGTGCTCGTAGGCGGTGATTCGCCACTGCGGATGGTCCGGGTGCTGAAAGCTGACGGCACTGTTGCGCTTGTTGGTGAAATCCAGAATGAGTTCCGGGTAAGGGAGGCGAAAAGTCAGGCTTGAGGAGGTGAAGACGACCGTGTCGGGCTCCACCGACAGTGTGCCGGGATAGGCATCTTCCTCGTCAATCGTGCTGACGGCTCGGGCGGGGTATTTTCTGGCTGCAGCCATGGCAGTTTGTCGGCCGGGGAGGGGCGCACGGTAGCCCGTCCCGACAATCGATAACTGCCGGATAGTGGAAACTGGTAATTCGAAATGGAAGGCTTTTCTCCCTTGCTCAGGCGGGCACCGGAGCGAGTTGTTCGATCCGTGCCTGATATGCCTCAAGGGTGGCTGCGTCGTAGCAGACAAATATGAGCTTTCGCAGGACGAGATTCTCTTCCAAGGCGGCCAATCCTTCCTGTATCGCAATACGGCTTGCTTGCTCGAGTGGAAAGCGATAGGCGCCGGTGCTGATGGACGGAAACGCTGCGGAGCCGAATCCCATCTGCCGGATCAGGGCAAAACAGCTTCGATAGGCTTTGGTCAGCAGGTCCGGTTCACCGTGGTTTCCGTCCCGCCAGATCGGGCCGACCGTGTGGATGACATGAGCCGCCTTGAGGTTGTGGCCTCCGGTTAATTTGGCCGAGCCCGTCGGGCAGCCGTTGAGTTTGCGACATTCCCAGACCAACTCGGGCCCCGCCGCGCGGTGGATTGCCCCATCGACACCGCCGCCGCCCAAGAGCGAACTGTTGGCGGCATTGACGATGACGCTCACATCCAGTGTGGTGATGTCTCCCTTGAACAGTTCCAGACGTTCTCGCATGCGAGAGCAATGTGACCCGTTGTCGGGATTGTCGATCTAGGTAAATACCTGAGTTTTGGCTAATTCCTGGGGGCCAGATCTTTGCGCGGAAAGAGCGGGGCGGGTTTCCCGGTCTGATGACCGGCCTTCATGCCACCCCATTCGGCAAGGGCCAAACGGTCCGGGGAGTCCTCCAATTGCAGCTGTTGGAAGATGCGGCCTGCGGATTCCGGAATGAAGGGCCAGAGCAGGACACCGAGGATGCGTACGACCTCGGTGAGATTGTAGAGCACCTCATCAAGCCGCTCTGATTGCGTTGGATCTTTGGCCAGTTTGAAGGGGGCGGTCTTATCGACGTACTCGTTTGCGCGGCGGACAAGGCCCCAGATCGACTGGAGTCCGGCCTGCAGGTTGTGGGACTTCAGGTGGGCGACGGTCTCGCCCACAAACCGGGCGGCCTCCTCGGCGAGTTCATCGTGCCGTGCCGGAACGATGCCGTCCCGGTAGCGGCCGAGCATGGAGAGTGAGCGGTTCGCGAGATTGCCGAGGCCGTTGGCGAGTTCGTTCGAATAGCGGTTTGAGAAGCTTTCGTCGGTCCAGTTTCCGTCGGGGCCGATGCCGAGTTCACGCACGACGTAGTAACGAAAGGCGTCCAGTCCCCATTCGTCGATGACCGCGACCGGATCGACGACGTTGCCGGTGGATTTGCTCATCTTCTCGCCATCCTTCTGCCACCAGCCGTGAACCAGCACGGTTTTCGGGAGGGGAAGGCCCATCGCCTTCAGCATGATCGGCCAGTAGACGGTGTGAAATTTCAGGATGTCCTTGCCGATGACGTGGACGTCGGCCGGCCACAGGGAAAGGGATTCACCGCTCGAAGCTCCGAGCTGAAGCGCGGAGCGAACGGTGTCGTCCCCGTGCGCCGCCGGGATGCTGATGTAGTTGGTGAGGGCGTCGAACCACACGTAGGTGACGAATTCCGCGTCGAAGGGGAAAGGGATTCCCCATGAAAGCCGGTTTTGCGGCCGGGTGCTGCAAAGGTCTTCGAGCTTGTTGTTCTTGAGGAAACCAAGCACCTCGTTCCGGCGGTTGGTTGGCTGGACGAAGTCGGGATTTGATTCGATATGGTCGATCAGCCACTGCTGATGCTCGCCGAGCTTGAAGTAATAGTTGTCCTCCTCGAGTTCGGTCACCGTGCCCCATTTGGAGTCAAAGCTGCCGTCTTCGTTGCGGTCCTTTTCGGTCAGGAAGGTTTCCTCCTTCGCGGAGTACCAGCCGGTGTAGGTCTTCTTGTAGAATTCACCTTTGTCGTTGAGGCGGTTCAAGACGGCCTGGACGACATCCTTGTGCCGGGGGGAGGTGGTCCGGACGAAGTCGCGATTGATCAATCCGAGCTTTTTGACGAAGGACTGCCAGGACGCGGCGAGCCGGTCGCAATAGGCCTGGGTTTCCATGCCGGCGTCCTTGGCCGCCTGCTCGACCTTCTGCCCGTGCTCGTCGAGGCCGGTGAGATAGAAGACCTCTTCCCCCAAAGCGACATGCGTCCGGGCAATCACGTCCGTGATGACCTTCTCGTAGGCGTGGCCGAGGTGCGGTTCGCCGTTCACGTAGTCGATCGCGGTGGTGATATAAAACTGCTTGCTCATTTCTTGCTGAATCCGTTCGAAAAAGGCGGGGCAACCAATCAGATCGCCTGCTAAATGGCAATCTTGAACGCCTCGCCAGGCTTTACGGACAGGCAGAACGCGGACAACAGGCGGGGGATCATTTCCAGGTCGCCCAGATGAATCGTTTCGACGGGCGAATGCATGTAGCGATTGGGGAGGCTGACGAGGGCGCTTGGTATCCCGCCGCGGGTGAGGAAGATCACGTCCGTGTCGGTGCCGGTGGAACGGGATGCGGCCTCATGCTGGAGCGGAATTTTTTCCCGGGCGGCGATCTTCTCAAGTCGCTCGACCAGCACGGCGTGATTGCCGCCGCCGTGGGTCAGGGTGGGGCCTTCGCCGAGCTTCACGTCTCCATGCAATGCCTTGTCGATCGTGGGGCAGTCGGTCGCGTGGGTGACATCGATGACGATGGCGAGATCGGGTTTCAGCTCGTAGGCGATCTGCCGGGCTCCAAGGCAGCCGACCTCTTCCATGATGTTCGAGACCGCGCAGATCTCCGGCGCGAGCCTGCCCTTCGCGGGCTTCAGCAGGCGGAGGGTTTCGGCGATTGAAAAGGAGCCGATCCGGTTGTCGAACACGCGGGAGACGGCGATGTCGCCCCGCAGAATTTCAAACTCGGTGTTGAAGGTCACGGGATCGCCGACCCGCACGAGCTTCTTCGCCTCGGCTTCGTCACTGGCTCCAATGTCGATAAACAACTCATTCACCGAGGGCACCTTGCGCTCGCCGCCACTGAGGTGCGGAGCCACGTTGCCGACGATGCCGAGGATGGAGCCCTTGCGCGTGTGGATCGTCACCCGCTGCGCCCGGCTGATCGCGGGATCCACCCCGCCCAGTTTGCGGACGAACACGTAGCCGTTGGGATCGATGAAGTTTACCGTCAGTGCGATTTCATCCGCATGGGCCGCGAGCATGATGCGGGGGGAACCTCCCGGATTCAGCACCGCCACGGTGTTGCCGTAGGCGTCGGAAAAGGTCTTGTCCGCGTGCGTTTTCACCTGCTCCAGCCACACCCGTTGCAGGGGGGCCTCGCGGGCCGACGGAGCGTGGGTTTCGACAAGTCTTTTAAGGAAATCCAAGGATGCCTTGCGCATGGGCGGACTGTGGCTGAAAGCGCGCAGGGTTGAAAGACCGGGCTCGCGTTCCGGTGGGCGGGATCGCTAGCGTTTCGAGGCATGTCCGATGCCTTGAACAAACTGGGCGCATTCGGGGAACGTCATCGTTTCCCGAGGCCTTTCGGTTTTGCGGTGACGTTGTTCTTCTTCGTTGGAATCGTTTATCTGCCGGTTCTCTTTTCAAGTGAAACTTTCGTGCTCCGCGATTTCAGCCTCTTTGGGTATCCGTTGGCGCACTACGTGAAACAGAGCCTGCTCGCGGGTGAAATTCCGCTGTGGAATCCGTTGAACGACTGTGGTCTGCCCTTCGTGGCGCAGTGGAACACGATGGTCTTCTATCCGCCGGCTCTGCTGAACCTGCTTCTGCCGTTGTCGTGGTCTGTCGGATTGCTGGCCGTGCTACATCTCTATCTGGGAGGACTGGGCATGTATGCGCTCGCGTTGAAGTGGACCCGTCACACCCACGGGTCCGCCTTGGCCGGAGTCAGCTACGCATTCAGCGGCATCATGCAGACCTCGCTGATGTGGCCGAACAACATTGCCGCGCTGGGACTGCTGCCTTGGGTTTTGTTGACACTCAATCTTGCCTGGGGGAAGGGGGGGCGTTCGATTCTGGTCGCCGGCGCAGTGGGGGGCTTGCAGATGCTGTCTGGTGCGCCGGAGATCGTCCTGTTTACCTGGGTTCTGGCGGGACTGATCCTGCTTGTGGATCTGGCACAGCAGGGATTTCGCCGGGAGGGAATCTTCCGCTTTGCATGTTGCGTGTTCCTCACGGCGGGTTTGTCCGCGATACAGCTCGTTCCGTTCCTGGATCTGTTCGTCAATTCGCCGCGAGCCTCGGGTGACGTGTACATGGACTGGGCGATTGGGCGCGCAAGCTGGGCGAACTTCTTCATTCCCTTGTTCGAGAACACGGGGCCGCAGGGTTCCGGTGTCTTTTATCAGGTCAGCCAAAAATGGACTCATTCGTACTACTGCGGCATCGCTCCGTGGCTGTTGTTGATTTGCGCCGTTGCAGGCAATCGATCGTGGAGAGTTCGCCTGCTCGTGTTTCTTGTGCCCTTCGCGATTCTGCTGGCGATGGGGAATGACGGCGCACTTTATCCCCTGCTCAACAAGGTTTTGCCCCTGGGGGCGATGCGGTTCCCTGTGAAGTTTCTCATGCTCGTCATGGTCTGCCTGCCGCTCCTTGCCTCCCACGCGATGCGACGCCTGCCGGTGATGCGCCGGAGCGGTGGCTGGGTTTGGTCCATGATGGCCGCGATCGGACTCTTCGTAATCGCATTGAGTCTGAGTGGAGGTCGGGAAATGACGGAAGCGGCTCGGAGTCTGGCGGCGGGCAATGCCAAGGGCCGTTTGCTCATGTTGATAATT
>JADHOF010000018.1 GCA_016779125.1 Verrucomicrobiia bacterium
GCGCACCCGTGGAAAGGAAGACCCCATACGCGATCGTGATCGCTCCGTAGGCCAGGAAGAACTCCGTGCTGACCCGACCGAACCACCAACTGAACGGCACCAGAAGGTAACCCGTCAGCTCGATCAACGGGGCAACCACATCCATGGTGAAAAAATATCCCATCCCCAGCACCCCGATCCGCCCGTACGCGGGGTTAAACAACATCACCCGGTGTTTTGAAAGCGTCTGCAACATCCCCCGCTGCCAACGACGACGCTGGGTCGCGAGGACCGAATACGAATCGGGTGCCTGGGTCCAGCAAACCGAATCCGGAACATAACGCATTTGGTAGGGAAGATCGTTCTCGCAATGATAGCGGTGAATCTTGACGACCAGTTCCATGTCCTCCCCGACGGTGTCCAGACTGTATCCGCCGACCTTGACGGCGGCGCTCCGCTTGAACAGACCGAACGCCCCGGAGATGATCAACATCGCGTTCAGCCGACTCCAGGCGAGCCGCGCCATCAGAAACGCCCGGATGTACTCGATGCTCTGAAGCAGCGGAAAGAGGGTCTTCGGCAGGCCGATCTTGATCACCTGTCCGGCCCTGACCTCGCAACCGTTGACGATCGAGAGCCGCCCGCCGACCGCCACCATCTCCTCGGGCTCTTCCACGAAAGGCCGCATCACTTGAAGCAACGACTTGTGGTCCAGCAACGAATCCGCGTCCACCGCGCAAAAAAGCGGATAGCGCGTCAGGTTGATACCCGCGTTCAACGCGTCCGCCTTGCCTCCGTTCTCCTTGTCCACCACCAACAGGTGGGGATAGATCGAACTCCCGTAGAGGCAGCGGACCTTTGCATGCGGTACTTCCTGATGCCACGCCCTGTCCACTTTTTTCAACTGCAACTCGTCGACCATCGTTTTCAGGGTCGCGTCGCTGGAACCATCGTTGATCACAATGACCTCGAATTCGGGATAATGCAGCGAAAGCATCGAGCGGATGTTGTCAACGATCGTCTCCGCCTCGTTGTGGGCGGGCACCAGAATGGAAATGGGTAGCGAGACACCACTCGTCAGCAGCCACCACGGATCGGTACGGGGTGATGCGTGCCGAAAGTAACGCACCTCGACGTAGGCAAAGACCAACTGAAGCAGGTGCAGCAGGCTCTGCATCAGCAGGAAGACCAGGATGATGCCGTTCATCCAGACGATCGTGTTCCAAAAGATCTGCATCACGTCACCCGACCGCCTCCGCCATCGGCACGCCCTTTTCCCTCAACAGGTCACCCGCGATTTCCCGGGCGCGTGCCGAAAGGCCCGCCACGGCCCGCTGCAACGCGGACATGCCGGAGGCGCCCATATTGAAAAGAGCGTTCGCCGCGTAGTACCGGACCCACCAATGATTGTCCCCGAGCAGATGCTCCAACTTCGAAATCGCACCACGCTCGCCCATCTGCCCAAGGCATTCGCAGGCGCATGCGCGGATCTCCCAGAGGGGATCGTCGAGCGCGGTTGTCAACGCCTTGATCGAATCGTCGTCATACAGCTGGCTCAGTGCACGCATGACGGTGAGTTGCAGGGTGATATTGCGATGAGCCGTCTGTGGGCTGGCCGAAAATCCACGATGCCGGCTTACCTGCGATGGCGTCCCGGCATGCTCTCCCGCGTCGAACACCTTGAGCAACGCGCGGACCGCGCGCGGATCCCCGATGTGCCCCAAAGCGTCGGCCGAGACAATTTTGGTGCTTTCAGGAACATCGCTCTCAAGCACCGCGATCAAACCCGGAGCCGCCGTCTTGCCAAGGGAACGAAAAATCTCGCGAACCGCCAGGGAATGGGACGGATCAACCACCGAGAGGCGCGCAACCAATCCGGCCACCGAACTGATCGCCTTCTGACGGGAAAGCGATCGGGCGGCTTCGAGACGGACATGAACCTCGGAATCATCCAAGGCATCCTCCAATGCGGAGATCACCGTCGGATCTTTGAAATAACCCAAGATCGCGGCGGCATCGGCGCGCCTCCACCACTTCTTCGAGCGCAGCGCCTTGATGCTGGTTTTTTGAATTCCGAGCTCGCGCATCAGCGACACCACATTGTCCACATAGTCCCCCTTGAGCTTCGGCAGAAGATCGACGAAGACCTGAACAATCTGTCGCATGTCCCCCTTCTTCAGCTGCGCCTTGAAGGCGGGGATGAATTCCGGCTCCTCCAAATATTCCATGGCCAGCCCCAAAAGCTCCCTTTGGCGCTTTTCATTCCGCGCCAACTTGCGGAGCACAATCGATTGGCGAACCACCAGGAAGCCGAGAAGCGCAACCGTTACGACGGCCAGCGTCAGCGCGGTGATATAAACTGCGGGATAAATGCCCATCAACGGGCCCGGAAACTATCCGTCCGGTGAATTTGCGAAAAGGATAAAGGGGCCCTCAATGCCTTAATCCAGCGAGATCTTCGATGCCAGTTTCAGGATCTCCATGGCCAGTGTATCCAGATAGAAATCCCCCTTCATCGCGTCCCCCGAACTCGAGAGCATCACCACGCCGTTCCCGTTGTTCCTGTCAAAACCGACAAAACTGACAAAGCCGCCCGTGCCGCCGTTGTGCCATACGAAATCGAGCTGGCCCTGCAAGGTTCGTGTCAGTTGCCAGCCATAGCCGACATTTCCAGTCCAAGCCTCTCCCCGCTTCTGCTGGCACGCCTCCAAAACGTCCCCCATCGGTGAGTCTTCGGGGCGAATGTTGGCGCGCACAAAGGACATCAAATCGTTCAACGATGATTTCAAAAAGCCGGCTCCGGCAAGCGCTCCAAATTCCCAATACGGCGCGTAACCGCCGTCGACCTGATGCCCCGCCGCGATGTTGTTCGTGCGCCCGAAGGCGCTGCCGGTGTTGGTCATGCCCAGCGGAAGGGCGATTCTTGATCGAATCACCTGATCGAGCGTTTCGCCGGTCCTCAATTCGCACAACCAACCAAGGAGACCGAAGCCCAGATTGGAGTAGTCCAAGGTCGAACCCGGTCGAACTTTTGGGTCATACGATTTCAGAAAATCGATCAACTCGTTCGTGCCATAAGTTGCGTACGGATTGTTCAAGTCCACCTTGTCTGCCTCGAGATTCAAGGGCAGACGCGGCAGTCCGCTCCGATGACTGGCCAGGTGCTCAAGCGTCATTTGCTCAAAAACGGCCGGCAGGTCGATCGCCGGTGGAACCAGTTCTCGCACGGAATTCGTCCACGAAAAAACACCCTCCCGGGCAAGCGTCTCACCGGCAATTGCGGTGAACACCTTGGTCACGGAACCAATCTCGAAGAGCGTGTCCGCGTCGGGCACCGCCGAGCCTGGACCATCGAGATGCCCGTAGGCGAACACTGCGGCGTTCGTCCCCTGAATGACCCCGATCACCAACCCGGATTCCGGGCGCTTTGCCATGTAATCGGCCGCATAACCCTCGATCCGCTTTCTGAGATCGTGGGTGTCTTTCAGTCGGCCATAAAGACTCTTTGTGTAGGCGACGTAGGCGAAAAGCACGCAAAAGCCCACCGCGATCAAAATCGCAACCCCGCTCGCCGTCTTCAGCATCAGGGTCAGCATGTCCGTCCCCTTGCGTTCAGAGGGGGGTGATTCGTTGTCAGTCATTCAGGCTGGTTTCCTACGCAATGAAAGGCCGCCTTCAGCCCCGTCATCAGGCCTCTTCAGCAGCCCGCCGGCGCGCTCGTTGATGATTTTCTCGCAGACCGCGAGCTCGTCGCGGCGCATCCGCTGATATTCCTCCGCGATCGCTTGAAGATCGTCCACGTTGTACAGGTAGACGTCGTCCAAAAGGTTCACCGCAGGATCGATGTCACGGGGCACGGCGATGTCGATCAGCAACAAAGGTCTGCTTCCGCGTGCCTCCAGGAGCGGCTCCAGATTCGCCCGAGTGATCAGGTAATGCGGCGCGGCCGTGCTGCTGATCACGATGTCCACCTTCGTGAATTCAGTCGGCCATTCGTCAAAATGAATCGCCTTGCCATCCAACTCCTTGGCCAGCAATTCCGCCCGCTCGAACGAGCGGTTGGAAACCATGATGCTTTTTGCCCCGCGACTCTGCAGAGCCCGAGCCGTCTTTTCGCTGGTGTCCCCCGCCCCGATCACCATCACCCGCTGATCGCAAAGGGATTCGAAAATCTTTTGCGCGAGTTCAACCGACACGGACGCGACGGAGACGCTTCCCCGTTGAATGTTCGTGTCCGTCCGGATCTTCTTCGCCACGTTGAACGCCGTTTGAAAGGCCTTGTTCAGAAACTTGCCGGTTGCCCCCTCGCTCAGCGCAATCGAATAGGCCTGCTTTAGTTGCCCAAGGATCTCCGTCTCTCCAAGCACCATCGAATCCAGCCCGCTGGCCACCTTGAAGAGGTGCGTGACACTCTCCGGGGACGAAAGTTCGTAAAAACCTTCCGAAGGCACCCCGTCCGGGGAGGATTCCGCCAGCAGCCCTCGTATCTGCGACAAAGCACGTCCGGCCTGCCCTTCGACCACCGCGTAGATTTCAACCCGGTTGCATGTCGACAACAGAACCGCCTCCATCACCCCCTCCAACGACCGCAATCGGCTGAGCGCATCCGGCACCGCGTTCTCACTGAACGAAAACCGCTCGCGAACCTCCACGGGCGCGGTCTTGTGATTGATTCCAAGAGCGACGATCTCCATGGCTCAGTTGTGAACACTGGACATCAGATTCGTGCCCCAGAACGTCAGCAGAACGAACAAGAAATTGGCGATCACCCCCCAGGCAAAGCGACGCCCCACCAAACGAAACCGATAGTGCCACAACACCAGTGCCGAATAGGCGAACCATACGACCAACGACCACAGCACCTTCGAATCGGAGAGCAACGACACGCCGGCCGGCCGGCCGACCGCGACCGGAATGATCGCAATCCCCACCGTCAACAAGAGCCACCCGCAAACCAAAAGACGATTCTCAATCCGCTCGATCCGCTCAATCGGAGGCAATTTCGACAACAGAGCCTGAAGGCGATGCACCTTCAGATCGTGGTCCTGGGTGAGAAACATCACGGCCGCCAACGAGCCAAGCCCGAACGCGCCGTAGGAAAGCAGAATCAAGGTCGCGTGCAGACTGATCCAAGCACCGCCGAAAACGGGTTCGGGTCCGTGGGGCGGATCCAATGCCGGCATCAGCGCAAAGATGCCGATGCAAAAGGCCAGCGGAGCAGCATAGGTCCCCAGAAACCGCAATCTCGAAGACAATCCCATGACCCCGTAAGCGAGCAGTATCGTCCAAAGAAAGAAGGTTGTTGCCTCGTAAAGGTTGTTCACCGGACACCGCTCCAACGAAAACCCGCGCATGGCCAGCATGACGGTGTGCGCAGCCAGACCGGCCATCAGAAGACCGTAGTTCACCGCACCGCCGGACCATCGAATCCGACGCTGCGAAAACACCGAAAACAACGTCGCCACACCGTAGAAAGCCACGGCGAGCAGAAAAAATTGGCGGTCGGTCACGGACAAGGAAGGAACGCTATTGGTTTTCAGTCAAACGCTGCAAGGCGTTAATCCGAATCTGCCAAGGTGATGCCCTGACGCAGAAAAGCCCGCCGCTCGGGCGGGCTTTTGAATGGGCTGACACGACGGACAGACTAGGCGCGCTCCATGTATTTGGAGGTTCGCGTATCCACCTTGATCCGTTCCCCGGTCTTGATGAAGAGGGGGGCCTGAATCGTAATCCCGGTCTCCAGCGTGATCGTTTTCTGCACGTTGTTGGCGGAGTCGCCCTTGATCCCATCCGGCGCGTCCGTGACTTCCAGCACAACGCTGGGGGGCACTTCGAGCAGCACGGCGCGTTCCTGCACAAAGGTCATGGTCACCTCCGAGTTCGGCACGATGAAATCCTTGCCGTCCCCGACAACCTCCGGCGTGACGTTCACCATTTCGTAGGTCTCCGGATCGGCGAACACCCAGTCTTCCCCGTCCATGTAGCTGAATTCCATCTTCTTCGTGAAAAGCGGGATGGTCTCCACCTTTTCCCCGGTGTTGAAACGGAGGTGCGAGATCTTTCCGGTCGCGATGCTGCGGACCGTGGTCATCACGGACGCAGCCATGTTCGGCGGAGTATGATGCTTGTTCTCGACGACAACACAGACGTCGCCGCTATTGAGGATTGCCATGCCCCTTTTCAGGGCGGTTACGGATTGACTGGCCATAAATATCTAGTGCGTTAGCGCGGCGCAATCTAGGCATCCGCTCCCTGTTTGCAAGGCTTTTGCCGTTCCATTCACCTGAAGACCGTTTGCATCCGGCCTTTTTTGCGACAATCTTCGCCGGTGCCAGAAAGACCGCCAGACGCCGCACCCGACGACGAAATCCTCAGCCTGTTGCCCTACGCCCATATGCGCGGCGGTTTCCCGATCCGCCCCGATGATATCGGAAAGGCCAAGGGGATCGCCATCACCTCGATGGAGGAACAGGTTCAGATTCAACTCAAACAGATCTACGAGCAGGTCGACACCCTCGCCCGGCAGGCAAAGGAAATTCGAACGCGGGCGGAGATTTCCTACAAGATCTACCAATGCGAGATGAAATTCATCCCCACACCCGGGCATGTCTACCACCTCTACGAAGATCGAAAGGGACGGCCGATGCTCTCCATGATCAGTCCTGAGGAACTCGGTCCGCTCGCGCGCAAACACCTGGCCACCGTCCGGCAGCTACACGATCACACTTGGGAGATTGTTGAAGCAGCAGAGGATTTCACACCAGCGTCAGAATAATCGCGATCAGCATCATGGCCGCGCCCGCCGCCCGCCATCGGAACACGCCGCCTCCAAGCTGCCTTTCCTGATTGGAGAACCAGTGGCCCACCAGCCAGACCGCAACCACGCTCCACAAACCTCGCGAGCTGTAGATCACGTTTACCGCCGTGGCGTCGCCGAAGTGACCCAGCGTGCAGATCAAAACCAGTCCCTGGAGCGCCAAAAACGTCGAGCCCCATCCCAACGACTTCCACGCCTCTCTCGGAATCTCGGACAACGGCGCGCTGAAGAACGGCTGAAATCCGAATGAAAACACGGTCACCCATCCGAACATCACCGGCAGGAAACGCCCGATACCCCACGCGGGAGAAAACTTCTGCACCAGCACGTCAAACAGCGCGAAGCAAGACGCCGCCACCATCGAGAGTATGATCGTGCCGCCCACATGACGATGCCGTGCCCCGCGAACCACGTTCAGCAGGGCAATCCCCGCGGCGCTCAATCCGGCCGAGACCCAAAGCCGGGGGGAGACGGTGTCGCCGATGATTCCCGTGACAAGCAGCCCCACCAGCACGGTCTTGAGGCCCATCACCGGCGTGGCCACCGTGACGTCCCCGTTCCGCAACGCGACAAAGGTGAATGTTTGTCCACCGACGAACATCAGCCCCGCCAACGCCGGCTGCCAATACTCGGTCCACGGACGCCATACGCCTCCGAAACCCAACACCGGCACAAACAGCAGCGCGGTCGCGATGTTTGAAACAAAACTGGTGCGCCAGATCCCCACGCCCAAGCCCGAGCACTGCTTCATGAACATCACCCCGACGACGTAAAGCAGGCTGCTGATCAGCGGGAAAACGAAATAATACTTCATCGCAACAATCCGAACCGTCGCCCGCCCGCTCTCGGATCGGCAACGAATATCGCTCAGAACAATGCCCGCGCCCTTCCTTTCGATTCCCGCATCTCCTCCATCGCGTGCTTCACTGGCCGCCTCAACGAAGCATTGCCAACCAAACAACGTCACCCACAATCCCGTCCGCACATGAGCGAATCCCAATCAGCCCCCGCCGGTGGCACCGAAACGACACGCCCATGGAAGCGCGGATTCTGGAGCCTTTTCGCTGTTCAGTTTCAAGGAGCCTTCAGTGACAACGTGTTCAAATTTCTCGTGATCTTTCTGATCGCGCGAAGCGTGGACGAAGCCGCTCGCGACAACTACATCTCCCTCATCCTCGCCCTTTTTTCCCTGCCCTTCCTGCTGTTCTCAATGGCCGCGGGCTATCTGGCGGACCGCTATCCGAAACCGAAGGTGATCGTCGGCACGAAACTGCTGGAGGTCTTCGTCATGCTCGCGGGCACCATCGGACTCTACTCCCGCCATCCCGTCGTTCTCGCGGCCGTTCTGTTTTTCATGAGCGTTCAAAGCGCGTTCTTTGGGCCGTCGAAATACGGAATCCTGCCCGAAATGCTGCCCCGGGAACGCCTTTCATGGGGCAACGGATTTTTGGGCCTCGGCACCTTTCTCGCCATCATCGTCGGGGGCATACTGGCGGGCTTGCTTTCGGACAATCTCGGCCCCGACCGAATCTGGCTCGCCGGTGCCGGGCTCGTGCTGCTCGCGCTGGCCGGGCTGACCGTCAGCCAGCTGATTCCCGCGATGCCGGCCGCCGACCCGGAAAAGGTCTTCCACCTCAATTTCCTTTCCGAACTCTGGATCAACCTGAAGATCATCAATCGCGACCGCATCTTGAAATTGACCCTGATCGGCAGCGTCTACTTCTGGTTCATCGCCGCGCTGTTCGGAGAACCCGCCATTCTGGTCTACGGACAGGATGTGCTCGGCGTCGACGACACCAAGATCAGCATACTGCGCGCCTTCCTGGCCGTCGGCATCGCGGCCGGCTGCGGCCTCGCGGGATTCCTCTCCGGCCGAAAGATCGAGTACGGCCTGGTCCCGCTCGGCGCCATGGGTATGGCCGCCGCAGCCGCGGTTCTCTTCGTTCCGAACCTCGAATTCTTGACGGTCGGAATCACGCTTTGGCTGATGGGAATCTTCGGCGGTTTCTACGACATCCCGGTGACCGCCTTGCTGCAGGATCGTCCCGATCCCAAGATGAAAGGTTCCGTGCTGGCCACCAACGGCTGGATGACCTCGGCCGGCGTCTTCGCGGCCTCGGGCATTTTTTGGCTCCTAAAATCACAGCTCGGACTGTCGCCGAACACCATTTTCCTGATCGGCGCGGTGTTCACGGCGGGAATCGGCCTCTACGCCCAAGCCGTCACCAAGGGCGCCCTTTCCGCCTTCCTTGCCCGGATCGCCCGGGGAGATTTCCAAGGACGCAACGATCCGTGATCTTTCGAAGCGTCCACCTCACCCGACGCAACTCCGGCAACCTGAGCCGCAACATCCCGGCTTGAGAGCCAGCGCGGACGGGGTTACCGCGAGTCCGCCCTTCGATGTGCAACGCAGCTCCGACGGCATCGCGAGTCCGACGGCGTAGACCGCGTCGATCGTTTCATCCAGCGGGATGAAGTTGTGATATCCGCCCAACACCAGATCCGCGTTTACAAATGCCGCCGCCGCCGCCGCGCCGTTTCGCGTGTGGCAGGGAATTTCAACCATGCCGTGCAACAGGTCGCAGACCGTGCCCATGGTGTTTTGAAACCCGATCGCCGCAGCGTCACAGGCCTGCCTCGCCGAGCCGCCCACCGCGTCCACCACGGCCGCCGCCGCCATCGCGCCGGACGCGCCGATCTCCACCTGGCAACCCGCCACCTCGGCCGCGAACGTGCCTCGCACCGCGAGAATCATCCCGATCGCGCCCGCCGCCAGCAGCGCCTTGGCGATTTGTTCGCGGGACAAGGATCGTTCCTCCGCGAGTGTCACCAACGTTCCGGGAATCACCCCCGCCGACCCGCCCGTCGGAGCCGCGCACACCACGCCCATCGCCCCGTCCACATGCATCACCGCGAGCGCCCTGGCCGCCGCCCGGGTATGAAGACTGCGCACCGAAAGCCGCCCGGCCGCCTCGGCTTCGAAAATGGAACCCGCGCAGGCAGGCAGCAGTTGGAGTCCGCTGAATTCGGGACTCAATCCGCGCTCAACCGATTCGGCCATGATGTCGTAGCGCCGAAGCATTTCCGCGATCACGGCGGACTCGTCCATTCCGAGCAGGCGCGACTCATGGGCCAAAGCCACCTCGCCAAGACTGATCGATCGGTCTTCCGCGATCGCGACCATTTCGGCCGCCGAGTCGAACAGCGGCGCGCCTTTGGCGACGTGATACACCGGTGCGGACTCCCAGATCAGCGCGGCGCGATCAGCCGAAAGAATCTCACCGCGATCAGCATCCGAGAGCGGCAGATGGGTGCGGATTGAAAGGCGCACACAAGCGTCGTCGGACTCCGAAACCGGCGATTCTCCGGAACCGCAGAGACGAGCAAGAACCGCCCTCACCGCTTCGGCTCGCTCGCCGCACGTCTCGACGAGCGATTCGTGGGCGGAGCCGTCAAAGAGCACGGGCCTTCCGTCGATCTTGATCAACTCCACGGCACCACCCCCAACCGAACGCGCCACCAGCCGCAGCACGCGCCCATCCCGGCCTCTTAACTCAAGATCGGTGGTGTTCGGATGCTCCGCGCCCTCCAACTCTTCAACACAAAAGGAAAGATCCAGCCCCGCCTCCCGCGCGTCGTTCAACGACGTAAAAAAGGATTCATCCGTCAAGGGCTTTGCCATCAGCCCCATCGCAAATCCGCGATCCGCGCCCTGCGGCTCGTAGGTTGCCGCATACGAACCTCGGGGATCAAAACGGAGAACCGCCTTCGCGGGCGTTTCTCCAAGTATCGACCGCGCCATGCTCGCGATGTGGTAGGCGCCCGCCGTGTGTGAACTGGAAGGGCCACGCATGACCGGTCCCAGCACGTGATTGAATATGCTGACAGCTTTCATTTCGCATTCACCTTCCATAGTTCGGCGAGCAGATCATGCATCGCCGGGTCGTGTGTTTTCAGTTCGCTTCGATTGAAGGGATAGAAATCGTTCTTCCCAAAATAGGCCTCGGTGGTTTCGGCAAAATATTCCTTCTCATTGCTGAGTGCATAGGCCTTGTCCTTGACGATCTTCCGACCGTTGTAGCGATCCACCAAATCGTAGCCGCCCGAGTCCCGTGCCTGCCCGAAGAGCGCCTTCACCTTCGGATTCCCAAAGCCCAACACCTGATCATGGTAGGCGTGCGCAAGCTCGTGCAGCAGCAGGAACGGCATCCGATTGTCCTCAAAGGCAAAAATCTTGGTATTCGTGATTTCAATCGCCTTCGCCATAATCGGATCGCGCCCGTTCTTCCTCAACCATCCCAGATCCGGGTGATAAGCAGCACCCGGCCGGCCGCCGGGAAACGGGGGATTGATCCAGATCGGCACCGTTCGCAAATGCTTCAGCGCCGCATCAGGAACCACCGCGACGACCCGGGCCAACTGTTCCGAAAGCAGCGCAAGCATCTCGCCGACCGCCTTGGGTTCATCAAACCAAAGAGACTCGTTCAAGTGCACCGTCCAGCCTTGCAGGTCGAGCGTCGCATGATTTGGCAGGGCAAAACGGGGATCTCCGCTCGCGCGTAGTTCGGCGCTCAACTGTCTCACAAGCCGTCCTCGGATTTCGGAGGAGTCCTTGTCCCCCGCGATGTTGTTCGTCTGCGCCGGGTCCGAGCGCAAATCATACAATTCTTCGTCGGGCGGCCGGCTCAAGATCTTCGCGGCGAATTCGGCGACGCCGGGCGCATCCCGCTCCAGGCGAAGCAATTGCTTGGTTGGCGACGGATCGATGTTGAAGGAGAACGCCCCTTCCCTTGAGGGCCAGGGTTCCGCCGCAAAATCAAAATTCGGTTCCTTGCCTCGAACCTCGCCTGTCATCCAGGCGGCGGGAGCGAAATTTCGAATGTAGAGAAAATCTTCCGTTCGCAATCCACGGGCCGGCCACGAATAGACATGCCGTTCCATCCCTGTCAGAACGAACGATCGATCAAGCCCGTCGCCTCCCTTCTTCAGGAGAGCCAGGAGCGAACGCCCGGTCATGGAAGATCCCCTGCTCAATCCGGCCGCCTCAAGAAAGGTCGGCGCGAGATCGCAAAGGCTGACGAATTTGTCCACGACCCCGCCCCCCTTGATTTCAGCTCCCCATCGGATCGCCAGCGGCACGCGTGTTCCGAGGTCGTGAAGCGTGGCCTTCGCGCCCGGAAACGGCATTCCATTGTCGCCGGACACGACCACGATCGTGTTCTCCAGCTCTCCCGATTTTTCAAGTGCCTTCAAAACCTCGCCAACCTGGTTGTCAAAGCGTTCCACCTCCCAGAAATAGTCCGCGAGATCGGAGCGAACCACCTCGTTGTCGGGCAGGTTTGCCGGCACTCGAATCGTGGCCGGATCGATTCCGCTCCGCTCGCCAACGCCCAGTTCATACGGTCGATGGGGGTCCTGCCCGCCATACCAGAAACAAAACGCTTCGCTCAATTTGCGCTTCGCCAGAAACGCCTCGAACGAGTCGAATTTTTCGCCGAACGAATCTCGCTTTCGAAAGGCGTGTTTACTTGGCCAGACGCCCTTGCCAAAGCGCCCGATCTTGTAGCCGCTTTCGGCGAGCCGATCCGTGTAGACTTCGTAATCGGTCCTCAATGAACCACCCAGACTGTCCCCCTCGCGCAGACGCCAATGATGTTGACCGGTCAGCACACTCAAGCGGCTCGGCGTGCAGGACGGTGTGGAGACAAAGGCATTGCGGAACAACATCCCTTCCCTCGCGACGCGGTCGAAGTTCGGCGTCTTGACAGCGGGATCCCCAAGTATCCCGGCATGCGGTGAGGACCAATCGTCCGCCATAAGGAAGACGATGTTGGGCCGCTCCGGCTGGCCGGCGTTCCCCGACCGGAGGGTAAACGTCTGCTCCGCGCGCTTCACGGTCACGGTTTTCTGGAAACTCGTCCGCGTTCCCTTGATTCGAAAAACATGCCCGAGCGTCGTGTCGATCACGTGCGTTCCTCCGACGGGAAGCTCTTTCAAAAACTTCGGCTTCTCATCGCCCCGTTCCCAAAACACACCGACCGCCTGCCGCGACTGATTTTGAATCGTCAGTTTCGGCCGTCTTGCTTTCACAGGCTCAGGCCTGGGCAAGGCGCTCCATAGCCGGTCGCGAAGTTCCTCGATTCGCTCCCCTTCCCCGGCCGCAATGTTCCGGCTCTCACCCGGATCCGTCTGATGGTCGTAAAGTTCGTTCGCGACAAGCTTCGCGCTGGCACGGTCCAGCCATTCCACAAAACGATAGCGCTCCGTTCGCATCGCGTAGCCCATGAGTTCCCGGCCCTGATCTCTGCGACGAAATTGACTGAACGCCGCCGCCTTGACGGTTCCCGACGCATCCTCCAGCAGCGGCGCCAGGCTGGTCCCTTCGACATGTTTTGGCGCTGGAATTCCGGCCAGTTCACAAAGGGTCGGGTACAGGTCCAGCAACTCGGTCAATGCCGCAGTCCGTTTCCCGTTCGCCTTGGCTCCGGGGGAACGGATGATCAGCGGCACGCGGGTGTCGATCTCGTAATTGGTCTGCTTGCACCAGCTGTTGTGCTCACCAAGTTTCCAGCCGTGATCACTCCAGAGCACGACGACCGTGCTTTCCGCGAGGCCGAGATCCTCCAACTCCGCCATCAGGCGCCCGATCTGCGCGTCGATCAGGCTCACGGCGGCCAGGTAGCCATGCTTCAAACGCCGCTGCTGCGCCTCGCTGAGCGATCCGTCGCGGGGATCAGCGGTTCCCGCGAAATCCATGTAGTCCCGCAGTTCATACAGGGTGTTGAGCGCGAAGCCCGGACTGCCTCGTGGAATAAAACCGTCCCTCGCAAGCTCGATCGAACTCCGATCATAGAGGTCCCAATACTTTCGCGGCACCACGAAGGGCAGATGCGGACGCACAAATCCGGCGGCCAGAAAGAACGCTTCGTCTCTCCCGGCAAGTTCCCGCATCGCGGCGATCGCCTGATCCGCGATCGCGCCGTCCGTGTGCTCCCCGTCCGCAAGATCGACAATCTCCGTGGCCGGCCCGCGAATCCTTTGAATGGCCGCCGCGCTCTTTCCGGCCAATTTCATTTCCTCCCGATGCCTCGCCAGTCGGGCTTTCGCATCATCCGACCAAAGCCGCGCGTTTTCGGGCCATTTGTGGTCTTCGCTCCAGGACGCGTTGTCCGGCCACGGATTGTGAAAGATCTTTCCGTATGAAAGCGCCCGGTAGCCGTGCGCCTTGAAATGCTGCGGCAACGTCACCACCGCCGGCACCGTCTCCCTGAAGCGGGTCACCAGATCCCAAACCCTGGATGAATCGGGACGAAGCCCGGTCAACAGGCTCACCCGGGACGGATTGCAGACGGCGACCTGACAATAGGCCCGCTCGAACAAGACCCCCGTTTTCGCAAGCTGGTCAATGTTCGGGGAGTGAACCGACTTCACGCCGTAGCAGCCCAGCTCTGTGCGAAGGTCATCCACCGCAATAAAGAGCACGTTCGTTTTTGCCGACGCGCCCAGCGCCACAGCCAACAAAAGCACGAAGGTGCCCAGCTGCCTGATTCCCGTGTTTTTCATTTTCATAAATCTCGACATCTCCCGACCGGTCTCCTTCACAGCAAAACGCATTCATCCGAAACGGAGACGACATCCCCCGGCGCGCCCACCTCCAAACCCGAGGCCAAAGCGACCAGCGCTGCCGGCCGCACGGAGAACGCGTCCCATACTTCCCGCCACGAAACACCCAGCATTCGCGCCGCGCGGCGAACGCCCTCGATCGGCCTCAGCGCGGAACCCGCGAAGTTCGTCGCGCCCGGCATGCGAACAACCTCGTCGGCTCCGACTTCAACCTCGATCTTCCCGATCGTGTAACGTCCCGGCGGTGCCCCACCAGCCGCCATCGCGTCACTCGTGTAGTAGATCCTGCCCGCCGGCAAGGCCCGGTGAATCAATCGAAAAAGCTGCGGCGAGACGTGAATCCCGTCCGGGATCAGCCCCACCGTCAGGCAATCGGTATCCAGCACCCGGCAGACGATGTTGTCATGCCGATCCATCGCCTGCGGCATGCCGTTTCCAAGATGCGTGAACCCGCTTGCTCCGGCCTCTTCGGCCATATGGAGATACCCGGCCGACGCGTTCGTGTGCCCAAGGCTGACGGTCATTCCAAGTTCAACCGCCCGTCGAATCACCGCATCCGATCCCGAACGCTCGGGGGCCAGGGTCAACATCACCCGATCACTCCCCGTCACGGCTCGTAACGCGTCCACGGCGGCAGGATCGGGATCCGACATGACACGGGGATCATGCGCGCCCCGGTAACCGGGCTGATCGGACAAAAAGGGCCCTTCCACATGCCATCCGACAATGGCTCGCTGAAGCTCCGGCGAGCTTTCTCGAAGTTTCCTCAGACACGAGAGCCGATCCAAAAGCACCGGCCACTCGGCGCTGATCAGCGTCAACATCCAGCGATGGCAGCCATCCCGTGCCAAACCGGCCATCGCTCGCAGCAGATCGTTTTCATCGAGACCGTCGCACTGAAAGTCCACCCCGTGATATCCGTTCACCTGAACGTCGACCAATCCCGGGGCGAGCCATCGGTCCCCGGGGCAATCGGGGCACGCTTCAATCCCCACCACAACGCCATCAACGACCTTCACCTCGATCGGTTCCCCGGTCTTATAATCCCGTCCGCGATGGCTTTGCCCGCTCATGGCCTGTGACGTGACGAAACTTCCCGATCACCGTCAATCACCGATTCCACCCGTCCTTCTGCCTTTTGCCCGCGGTTCAGCTCCGCTACCGTCCGGTCGTTCGCATGTCATCGGAAATCAAAATCGCCCTGGTCGGCGCCGGCATGTTCGGCGGCGACGTGCATCTGAGAGCCTACGCGGATCTGCAACGCTTCGGCATCGCCGGCCAACTCGCCAGGATCGGACTCGATCCCTGGACCCGCGAACTGGCCCCGGTTCGCTTCAATCTGGTCGCCGTCGCCACACGCTCGGAGGTTTCCGCTGAACGTTCCGCGACGCGTTTTGAGGATATCACCGGACATCGTCCCGCCGTGTTTCATGGAGATTCACCGTGGAACGACATTCTGGACGCCTTTCCGGATCTCGACGTGCTGGCCGTCGCCACGCCGGACCACCTTCACACCGGGGCGATTCTTGCGGCCTTGCGGCGAGGTGTCCACGTGATCACCGAAAAACCCATGTGCCTCTCGCTTGGCGAGGCCGACGAAATCATCGAACTGGCCGTCACCAAAGATCTCGTCGTCGCCGTGGACATGCACAAGCGATACGATCCCGATCACCTGCGCATTCGTGACGACGTCGCGGGCCGAATCGGCGATCCCTTGTACGGAACGGCTTACCTGGAGGAACCTCTGGAGGTTTCCACCAGCACGTTCAAGTGGGTGGAGCAAAGCGATCCGTTCAGCTACGTGGGGCCCCACTGGACGGACCTGATTCAACACTACTTCAAAAGCAAACCGGTCTCGCTCACCGCAGTCGGACAAAAGAAACGCCTGCGTCGTCAGGGAATCGACGCCTACGACGCCGTCCAGGTGCGGGTCGATTACGCCAACGGGATGAGCATCAACTACCTGAACAACTGGATCACGCCCGCCGACTTCGAAGGTCCCGTGAATCAGGGCCACGAAATCGTCGGAGCCGACGGCAAGGTGGAAAGCGACCAGCAATATCGCGGCTTCCGCTACTGGCACGCGGGAGGTGGAGGACGCACGGCCAACAATCATTTCACCCGGGACGTGAAACGGCCCGACGGCAGCAAGGGCTACGTCGGCTACGGAGTCGACAGCCTCACGGCAGGCCTCGTCGCCATCTGCCGCTCTCGATTATCGGGCGCGTCCCGCGACGAACTCGCGCCCATCTACCCCCACGCCGAGGACGCCCGCATCACGGTCGCCATCGTGGACGCAGCAGCCCGTGTTCGGGATCTCAACTTCGCGTCCATGGAGGCGGGCCGAGGTGCCACGGCCTCCGCCCGTTTTGGCTCCGACGGCATCCATCTCGTGTCGGAGGCGGGCATTGAGCGAATTTATCAAAAATCGATTTGAAGCAAATCGCTGTTGCGCCGTCGGTTCTCGCGCCGATAGCCTGCCGCACCCAACCGCCCGATCCGTCCAATAGCCTCCGGGCACATGCATAAAATCGAAAAAAGCAATTACGTGTCCAGAGTCGCGTCGTTCACGGCGACGTTGTCCGCGTTGGTCTGTCTGGCAAGCTGCTCCACCTCCGAATACCATCGTCAGGCGGACTCCGAAAACTACGAGATCCTCCGACGCGTCGAGGCACAGGTGTTTGGCCGGACCAATGAATTCAGCATCGACACCCGCTATTCGGCCCGGGAGCCGAAGGAGGTCGAACCGTCGGAAATCATCCGCGAACGCATGGTGGGAGGGGATCTGCGCCTGACCCTCGACGACGCCCTGGAAATTGCGTTTGAAAACAGCCGGAATTTTCAACGGGAAAAGGAAAACCTGTATCTGTCCGCCTTGGCGCTCAGCGACCGCCAGAACGTGTTCGGCAGCATCTGGTCGGGTTCATCGAATCCCGACATCGAGCGGGACAGCAGCGGAGACGTGAAATTCCAGACGCGCCAAAGATCTTCACTGGGCATCTCGAAAAGGGTCTTCCAGACCGGCGGAGTCGTGACCGCGCAACTGGCCAACGATATCCTGCGGTTTTTCACCGGCAGTCCCCGGCGGAGCGTGGTGAACACGCTTTCCCTCTCCTTGACACAGCCCCTCCTGCGCGGTGCCGGACAATACAACACACTCGCCAACAATCTCACTCAGGCGGAGCGCAACGTGATCTACCAAATCCGGGAGTTCACACAGTTCCAAAAGGGCTTCGCAGTCGATGTGGTGAGCGACTACCTCGACCTCCTCGGTCGCAAGAACACCATTCGCAACAACTACGCCAACTACCTCAGCCGCCAAATCGCCACGCTCCGGGCCGAGAAACGGATTCCCACCGACGGCCAGCAACCCTACTTCCTCGCCCGTCAGGCCGAGCTTCGACAAAAGAACACCTACATCGACTCGGTCATCACCTACCAGCGAGTCCTCGACGATTTCAAGGACCGCCTCGCCATCCCGCTCAGCATCTCGATTTATCTCGATGACAAGCCCTTCGATCTGCTCGAGTCCACCGGCATGGCCGATGTCGAATTCGATGCCGGGACGGCCTACCGCCTCGCCATCGAACGGCATCTGCCGACCTTGAACGAGATCGATCGCTTCGAAGACGCCAAACGCCGGATCCTCGTGGCCGCCAACGCCCTCCGGCCAGGCCTCGATATTTCCGGCTCCGCAGGTCTCGCCTCCAACGCGCCCGACAACTACTGGGAATTCAACGCCGACAATGTCCGAGCCAACATGGGCCTCGTCATTGATCTTCCGCTGAACCGGGTCAACCAACGCAACGCCTACCGCTCGGCCCTCATTGATTTTGAACGCCAGATCCGAAGCCTTGGCCAGACACTCGACAACCGCCGCGACGTCATCAATCAAGGACTGCGTACCCTGCGCCAGCGCCGCCTCAACTACGAAAACAACCGCCTCGGCGTCGAGATCGCCGAACGCCGCGTGAACGAGCAGAAGATGCTCCTGGAGGCCGGCCGTTCCGACCAGCAGACCCTTATCTTCGCGCAAAACGATCTGGTCGATCAGCAAAACAGCCGCGTGTCGGCCATCGTCGCGTTTCAACAAACCCTTCTCCAACTCCTCGTCGACATGGGCGTGATCAACAGCCAGGCACCGAATTTCTGGCTCCGCCCGCAATACGACACCCAACCCACCGAGGCGGCCCCGCTCGTCTCCAACGAACTGCCCGCCCCCGACCTTTCCGTTTCGACAAATCAGATCATGTCCCCGCTCCAACTCTTTCAGGAAGGCCCTCAACCGTGATACTCGACACCTCCACCCGCCGCCGCCAATCCGGCATCTCCACGGCGTTCATCCTCATCACGCTCGTGATCGTTTCGAGCATCGTGGGAGGCCTGTTTCTCTTCAGCGGCGGGGATTCGACCGAAAACGTCGACGGCGATTTCCTCACGGTTGAAAAAGGCACCTTCCTTGTGACGATCGTCGAGGGCGGAACGCTCGAGGCCGTCAACGAAATCAGCGTCCGCAACGACGTCAAATACAACACCAAGATCGTCTCCGTCATTCCGGAAGGCACTTTCGTCAAGAAGGGGCAGCTGGTCTGCGAGCTGGACGTCTCCGAAATCGAGGACCGCCTCGACGAGCAAAAACTCTCGGTCGAAAACGCCGCCTTCGCCGTCAGCCAGGCCACCGAAAGCCTGAAGATCACAAAGAGTCAAAACGACAGTCTGATCAAGGCGGCCGAGTTGAAGGTGGAGTTCGCCAAGACCGACCTTTCAAAATACGTCGAGGGCGACTGGCCCCAGCTCAAACGTGACGCCGAAACCGCGATCCTCACGGCCAAGGAAAAGCTCTCCATCGATCAGGACAGCCTTTCCTGGTCTCAAAAACTCGCGGCCGAGGGATTCGAGACCGACAAGAAGGTTGAATCCGACAAATACACCGCGCTCCAATCCAAGGTTCGACTGGAACAGGCCGAGGAAAGTCTCCGTCTCCTGCAAAAATACGACTACCCCAAGCTGCTCCGCCAGTTTGAGGCCAACCTCGAAGAAGTCGTCGCCGATCTGGAGCGCGTGAAGACTCAGGCGGCCAGCCGCCTCGCCCAAGCCGCTGCGGAGCTGAAGTCCGCGGAGAATCGGAAGGAGCTGCAGGAAAAAAAGCTCAAGGAATACGAGGAACAGATCACCGCCTCCAAACTCTACGCACCCGAGGACGGCATGGTGGTCTATCCCTTTACCAGCTTCCGCTCTCCCGGCCAGGCGATGATCGAGGACGGCGCAGCCGTGCGGCCAAGACAGGAGATCATCAAGCTGCCCGACATCTCGCAGATGAAGGTCACGATCAAGGTTCACGAGTCGCACGTAAACCAGGTCAATCCGGGCATGGGAGCCTATGTGGTGCTGGATTCCCTGCCTGATGAACGTTTCAAGGCGCACGTGCAGAAGGTGAACCTGATGCCCGACCAAGGCAGCCGTTTCTCAAATCCAAACCTCAAGGTCTACTCCACGGAGATCCTGATCGACGACAAGCTCCCGGACGTGAAACCGGGCCTCTCGGCCAGAGCGGAAATCGTCGTCACCAATCTGACCGACGTCATCAAGATCCCGATCCAGGCCGTCACCACCCTCAAGAACAAGCAGGTCTGCTATCTCCGCCGAGGCAATGAAAACGAGCCCGTTCCGGTGGAACTGGGACTCTACAACTCCAAGTTCATTCAGGTGATCAAGGGACTAAGCCCCGGCGATCAGGTGCTCCTTTCGCCTCCTGTTGATTCCGGCGAGGTCGGCCTCGACAAGGATCTGGTCGAAAGCGGCGAGGAACTGCCGCCCAATCAAATAGTTAAACCCGTAGCTGATTCCCTGTCCGCGTCCGGCCCCGGAAAGCAGGGCCAGAAAAAAGGCTCACAAGGCTCGAAGGGCGGCGACGGAAAATCTGGCAAGGGGGGCAAGGGCCGCCAACCGAGTCCCGAAATCCTCAAGCAATTCGACACCAACGGAAACGGCGTGATCGACGAGGACGAGCGTCCGGCGATGTCGGAGTACTTTAAGAGCCAGCGCGCCAAGGGTGGAGAGAACTGACCCGTTCCGATTTCCAAAACCCGTCCGCCTCACATGATTCAGCGCTATCTCCGCACCATCCAGCTCGGTGTCAAAAGCCTGCTGCTGCACAAGTTGCGGTCCGGCCTGACCATGCTGGGCATCATCTTCGGCGTCTGCTCCGTCATCGCGATGTTGGCGATCGGCGAAGGCGCGTCGTATGAGGCGCAGGAGGCCATCAAAAAGCTCGGCAGCAACAACATCATCATCCGCAGCCTCAAACCGCCCGAGTCCGAGAACGAGGGCAACGGGGCCAGCTCCTACATTCTGGAATACGGGCTCACCTACAAGGACGCCGGTCGACTTCGCGAGACCATCGCCGGGGTGGACCGGGTTCTGCCGATGCGGATCGTCCGCGAGAACGCGCGCTTCAGCGCCAACAGCCTTCAGGCCCAGATCATCGGCACGCTGCCCTACTACCTTGAGATCGTCGGGCTGGAGCTCATCGCAGGCCGTTTCCTCACCGTCAATGACGAGAGAAATCAGGACAACGTCTGCGCGATCACGGAACATCTGGCATCCCGCCTCTTCCCCTACCAGAACCCGCTTCATCAGTCGGTCCGGGTCGGCGCGATCTACCTTCAGGTCGTGGGCATCGTCCGCGAGACCAACCGCGTGGAGGAACGCACGAAGACTTCCAAGAACGAGGGCGAGACGATCAACAACAACGTCTATATTCCCCTCGCCACCTCGCGAAAACGTTTCGGTGAACTGATCGTGAAGATGTCCTCGGGCAGCTTTTCCGCCGAAAGGGTCGAACTCCATCAGATCACGGTGCGAATGGACGACGTCGAAGCCGTTGAACGGGCCCAGCCGCAGATCGAACGGGCCATGGTCCGCTTTCACGACAAGACCGACTATGAGATCATCGTGCCGTTGCAATTGCTCCGGCAGGCCGAGGAGACCAAACGCATCTTCAACATTGTGCTCGGTTCGATCGCCGCGATTTCACTTCTGGTCGGCGGCATCGGCATCATGAACATCATGATGGCCAGCGTCACTGAGCGAACCCGCGAGATCGGTGTCCGTCGCGCGCTCGGGGCGAAGAAACGCGACATCATCGTCCAGTTCCTCGTCGAGACCGTCACGCTTTCCGTCGCGGGCGGCGTCATCGGCGTGTTCATCGGTGTGATCACCCCGATCTTGGTGGAGCATTTCGCCCAGATGAAGACCATCGTCACCGTTTCTTCCGTCGTGATCGCCTTCGGCATCTCGGCCGCCATCGGCATCATCTTCGGAATCTACCCGGCTTCCGCCGCCGCCGACCTCGATCCGATTGAGGCCCTTCGCCACGAGTAGTTCACCGTTTCCGGGGGGACGGCAGCGCCTCAATCGGCGGGCCATCCGAGCGTCCCGCCGCCCATTCCTCCAAACCGTGAAGCGCCCTTCTCGCAGCCGCGAAGTAGGCCGCGTCCAAGGTCGCGAAATGAGAGTCATATAGTTCCTTTCGCCGCGCCTCCCATCCCGGGGCGCGGCGGCAGATCCCTTCCCTCTCCAACACCCCGAGCAGCGCGTCCGCGATTCGTTTGTGTCCCTCAATCGAGGGATGAATGTGATCCACGAGTTGATCGTTCCCCAATATCTGAAAAGCGCTCTCCCTTTCCAACAAGGCGTGGGCGTCCACCAGAGGAAACCTCGCCGCACCGGCCACATCCCGCATTGCCCTGTCCAGCGCCTCGATCATTCTCAACGGACAGATGTCTTCCTCCAAGGCCCGCGTGTAGGCCCGTTTCGCCTCCGACACCCGGCCAAGCCGCTCAAGACACTTGCCCAGTTCGAAGTGCAACTCCGCGAAACGGTCGTCGATCAGCAGCGCCTCGCGGAATGCGTTCACGGACGCCACCATGTCGGAAGCGTAGGCGTCCCTCCCCCGATTGACGGCCTCCTGCCACTCCAACCGATCGTCCAGTGAAAGATCGTCCCGATGCAGGGACTTGAACGGCGGCGTACTCCTCAAATCCGAAGGCGGGCGAACAAACACGAGCGGGACGCCGGACTCGTTCGCGAGGCGGGCCATGATGCGAAGGTTGCTGTCAAAATGCCGCACGACGTCGGCACGCCATTTGTCATTGCGATCATAGACCTCCAGCCCCCCGCGATAATCCAACAACGCCTCCACCTCCTCGGGCATCACATGCCGCCCGCCACCGCCCGTGCCCTCCGCGCGAGTTTCGAACAATCGTCGCCCGATCCGGTAAAGCCGCAAATGACTGGCCCAATCCCTCGAAACCGCGACGGCGTCGGGAACCCGTTTCAACCACTCGTAGGTCCGGTCCTCCAGAAACTCGTTGTGCCCGGTGCAGACCACGAACAGGTCGGGCTCGTGGGAAAGGCACTCCTTCATCAGATTCACCAACCGATAGCTCGCGTAGGAGATACCGCCGCAGTTCACCACCTCCCATTCCCGATCAGGTTGGGCCGCTTCAAGCGAAAGCTTCAGCCAGGTTGTGAACGAGGTTTCCTTCGCGTAGGGCCGCCCCTTTACCGTGGACCCTCCCAGACAGAAAACGCGAAATCCCTTCTTCTTCGCGGGAAAAGATTCCGGTGAGAAAAATTTCAGCTTTGCCGGTGCCACCTCCCACCATTGCGTCTTCCCGTTCAAAACAAACAGCGGATCTACCCGCTTGAAACCGACGAATGGGTCCTCGGATACGGGCAGCCCCCCCAACCCGAAGACCCGGCAAAGCAATTCCGCCCCGCAAACCACCGACAATCCGAGCGCCAAAGCCAGCGCCCGGAACAGAAAGATCCGCCCGCGCGTTGTCTTACGTGGATTCATTCCAACAGCCGCCTCGTTCAGTCGAGCCCGGGCCTACTTCAGATACCGGTCAAAGAAGGCGAGCTGCGTCTCCACGGCCTTGGCGTCCCGCGTGAAGGCGGGACCGCCATGTTCCCCCCCCTTGATCATCACCAACTCCGAGTTCACACCGGCTTTCTTCAGCAACTCATGAAAGCTGGTGCTCTGCTTCCACGGCACCAAGGGATCCTTGTCCCCCTGATAGATCAGATGCGGCGGATCATCGTTGGAAACATAGGTGGAGGGACTGGCCGCGCGCGCCTTTTCCACATTCTCCTTCACGGTGCCTCCGATCAGCAGCGCCTCGGGACAGTCCGGCCCGGAACGATCCATCCGACTGGGTTGATCCACCATGGAGAGAAAATCCGTCGGACCGTATAAATCGATCACCGCCTGCACGCGACTCGATTGATCCAGATTCCCGCCCACCGTGCCCTCGATCTCCTTCACCCCGCCGCTGACACCCAACAAGGCGACCAGATGCCCGCCGGCGGAACTGCCGGCGATCCCGATCTTGGTCGCGTTGTAGCCGAATCGCTTCGCGTTGGCTCGCAACCACCGTATGGCGCCTTTGCAATCATGCGACTGGGCCGGAAATTTCGCCTCGTCGCTCAGTCGATAGTTGATGCTCGCCAAGGCGTACCCCTTTTCAAGCAACCACATCATCGGCAGGTTCTCCTTGCTTCCGTTCTTCCATCCGCCGCCATGGATCCACACGACCAAGGGACGATTATCCGGCTCCACCGGCAGATACAGATCCAGCATCTGTCGCGGATTGCCCGCGCCGCCGTAATCCTGATTCAGGACCAGTTTGAACCCGGGAGGCGCTGGCCGAGGCATGGGCATCCGGCGGGCCTGTGCCTGACCTCTCCCTTTGGCGGTCTCCGGGCGGGCGGGAGCGGAATGCAACGAGGCGAGGGTAAAAAAGACGCAAAGCGTGGCAACCAAGGATCTCGACATGCGGGCATCATTCGCACGCCGCGACCGGACCGCCAGCCCGAACTTTCAGGCCATGATATCGGAAACCGCCTTGCCGTAGAGATCGGTCAGCCGGTAGTCCCGCCCCTGAAAGCGGTAGGTCAAACGCTCGTGATCAACTCCCATCAACTTCAGCATCGTCGCGTAGAGGTCGTGCACGGATACCGGCTTGTCCGCGATGTTGAAGCACCATTGATCCGTCTCGCCGAAACAGATTCCCGGCTTCACTCCACCTCCGGCCAGCCACATCGTGAAACACCGCCCGTGATGATCGCGCCCAAACTTCTTCGCCGACGGATTGGATCCCTGCGAAAAGGTGGATCGACCGAATTCCCCGCCCCAAACGACGAGCGTCTCGTCCAGCAATCCCCGTTGCTTCAGATCGGCGAGGAGCGCCGCAGTGCCCTGATCGGTCTGGGCGCACTGTCTGGGCATGTCTTTCGGAATGTCAAAGTGCGCATCCCATCCCCGATGAAACAGCTGAATATAGCGAACGCCGCGCTCCGCCAAGCGGCGGGCCAGAAGGCAATTGTGCGCGTAGCTCCCCGGCACCCTGGCCTCGTCGCCGTACAGCGCGAAGGTCGAGTTCGGCTCGTCCGTCACGTCCGTCAACTCCGGCACCGAGGTCTGCATTCGGAAGGCGAGTTCGTATTGCGCCGTGCGCGCCAGGATCTCCGGATCCCCGACGCGCTCATGCGCCAGCGCGTTCATTTCCGCCAGTCGCTCCAGTGTGGCTCGACGCGAGGCGGAAGTGGTTCCCGGTGGGTTGTTCAAATAAAGCACCGCCTCACCCGCGCCACCGAATCGCACTCCCTGATGTTGGGACGGCAAAAAGGAACTGCCCCACATGCGATCGTAGATCGGAATACTGGACGGTTTCCCGTTTGAGACCATCACGACGTAGGCGGGCAGATCACGATTCTCGCTGCCGAGGCCGTAGCTCACCCAGGCGCCCGCGCTCGGACGACCGGGAAACTGCAGGCAGGACTGCATGAAGGTCGCCGCTGCGTCGTGATCAATCTGCGGCGTGTTCATCGAACGGATCACGCAGAGTTCATCCACGACCCGGGCCGTGTGCGGAAGCAGGGAGCTGACCTCAATTCCGCTTTGCCCGTGGGCCTGAAACTTCCAAGGGGACGCCATCACCGGAAAAGCAAGCTGTCCGGCCGTCATGCCCGTCAGCCGTTGGTCGCCGATCACCGATCGGGGCATTTCGGATCCGTGCACCGTTTCGAGGAACGGCTTGTGATCAAAGGTCTCCATTTGCGACGGACCTCCGTGCTGGAAAAGGAAGATGACGCGCTTTGCCTTGGGAATGGTTTTGGGAATCGAATTACCGGCAATGCCCGCGCCCTCCAGATCCACCAAAGCCGCAGCCCCGAGCCCGCCGGCCATTCCACGAAAAAATGTGCGCCTGTTGCTCGTCATTCCTTGGTCAGCGTTTTGTCCAGATTCAACAGCAGCGTGGCCAGATGCACAAATGCCTCGTCCCTTGGAATTCGGTCGTCCTTCAACAACTTCAGCATCGGGGCCAATTCCGATTCCTCCGCATCGCGGCCGAAGATCAATCGAAACCCGTGCGAAGCCCGGCTCTCATCCGAGTTTCCGCCCTCCTCCAACATTCTCACCGCGAACCCCCTCGCCGCCTCCACGAACGAATGTTCGTTGAGAACCGCCAAGGCCTGCAAAGGCGTGTTGGTCGGCCGATAACCGACGTTGCAGAATTCACGTCCGGGGGCGTCAAACAGGGTCATCGTGGGCGGCGCGATCGAACGCCGCCAATAGGTGTAGAGACTGCGCCGATACCGCCCCGATCCTTCCGACATCGCGTAGGTCTGGTTGCTCGTCAAACGCCAAAGGCCTTCAGGTTGATGCGGAAACACAGGCTCCCCACCCATCTCGCCAAGCAGCAGGCCGGCGAGCGCCAACGATTGATCCCGCAACTCGGGAGCCGAAAGGCGGAGCCTCGGGCCACGCGCAAGGTGGCGATTTTCAGGATCTTCCCGCCAGAAGGATTCCTCAGCTGACGAGGATTGACGGTAGGTCTCGCTGGTGACGATCAATCGGACCATCGCCTTCACATCCCATTCAAGACGGATGAATTCGGTCGCCAACCAATCCAGCAATTCCAACTGAATCGGCTCCGAGCACTGCGTTCCGAAGTTCTCCGGTGAATCGACAAAGCCTCGTCCGAAAAAATGCTGCCAGAGGCGGTTCACGGCAACCCGTGCGGTGAGCGGATTTGTCGGATCGGTCAGCCAACGCGCGAAGCCAAGTCGGTTCCGAGGCAGGCCGTCTTTCATCGGCGGCAGCACGCCCGGCGTGTCCGGCCGCACTGGATCGCCCAGCGAATCGAAACGTCCCTTGACCCTCATCCGCGTGGGAGCCGTCCTTTCGTCCCGCATGACCATTGTCGTGGGCAGCGAATCCGCATACGCCTTTCGCTCCCGCTCCGCCGCACGGAGCGCCCCCCAGGCCCTCGCTGCTTCGCCGTCCATCGCGTGCTCGGTGAAATATTGCCGAAGCAACAATCGCTCGTTCTCGGAACGATTCCCGCGAGGTCGTTTCGCGAGGTCCGCAATGGGCGCGCGGACACTGAGCATCCCGATTTCGTCCGGGCGGAGAACCCGCCTCTGAAAACGAAGCTCGTCGAGCGCCCCGCGAAATCCCGGCCCCAGCGGACTCCCCCCGAGGACAAGCGGTTCCCGGATCTTCTTCCCGTCGACCGCGCTGTCCTGAATCACATTGATCGAGGCCGCCTTCCCGTTGAGGTAGGCCCGATAGGCCAGCAATTGCACCTGTCCGTCACAGGTCACCGCGAAATGATACCACTGTCCCGGTTTCAGATTTTCCCTCAACTCAAACCAGGTGACCGCGTAGTTCCATCGGTGCGACAGCATGAAGCGAAGCCGTCCGTCCTTGAGGTCCACCACCGTGCCGATCCGAAGATCGTCGGGATCATCCAACTCGCTGAGCAACGCCCCGTCGCTGAGATCGTCGAGACGAAACCAAAACGACAACGCGAACTCGTCCCCTCCCCACAGGTTG
>JADHOF010000267.1 GCA_016779125.1 Verrucomicrobiia bacterium
AGCGCGACGTTGAATGAACCCAGCTTCCATCGATCATGACGGCGAGCGGCTTCTTCGTGGCCACGATCTCTTCAGGGGTTGAGCCAGGGACCGCGATCAGGTCCGCTTTCGCCCCCTGACGGATGCTTCCGAGATCGCTCTGTCTGCCCAATGCCCTCGCGGGTTGGATCGTCACCATTCTGATTGCGGTCTCCGGTGTCAGTGCCGGGTGCGTGTCGAGAGCCTGGCGGATCTCGCTGAAGAGATTCAAGCTTGGCTTCGGTTTTCCCCCGCCGCGGACGCTGGCGAGGCTGTCCGTGCCGATGCAGACGTTCACGCGGGCGGCCGTCAGCTTGTTCAGCTGGAACGGAGCGTGACCGAAATAGTGGTGGCTGCGGGGGCAGTGAATCACGTGAGTGCCGCTGTTTCCGAGATCTTCGATGTCCTGGTCGTCGAGATGATTGCAGTGGATCGCCATCAAGCGGTCGGACAGCAATTCCAGCTGCTTCAATCGTCCCACGGGGGACAGCCCGCCGCAGTCCGACATGTCGCGGCCATTGCGTTGCAGCCAGTTGAACATCGGCCCCTCCGCGTGGCGGAACATCGCGTCCTCGTGATCCGATTCGGCCACGTGAATGGAAAGTCGATGCCCGTCTGAGGCTGCGGCTCGGAGGAGTTCCTCCGAGGTGCTGTAGAGCGCGTGAGGGGAGAGACCTCCGGTGAAACGGTCTGAAACGGAGGCGGATTTGCTGATCCATTCCTCCGCTTCTCTGAGCAACGCGGCGACCGGTTTTAGCTTTCGAACTGAAAGAAGTTCGATGAAGGAGTGCAGCCGGATGGAGGTGGCGTTCGCGATGTCGGGCAACATCTCGGGAACGGCTTCCGTGTCCGCCACGGTGGTCACGCCGGAGTTCAGCAGTTGCGCGGCCCCGTTGACCCATGATCTGGCGTAGTCGGAGTAATCCCATTCGCCCTTGATGGCGATGATGGCGGTGATCCAGTCGAGGAAGGAGGCCGGGGGCGCGATCAGGCCGGCCATGTCCGTGTAGTCGAGATGGCAATGCGCGTTGACGAGGCCCGGCATCAGGGTGACTTCGCCAAGGTCGTCAATCGTGTCCCCGGTACGCGACAAATCCTGGAAAGTTCCTACTTCCAGGATCTGCCCGTTTTCAATTCTTACCGCCCCGTTGTCGATTGGCGGGGATACGACCGGGTAGACGGCGCGAGCCCGAATCAGCATGGGGCGAAGGTCCGACCTGATCGGTCAGAGCGCGGATTCTTGGCGCTTCTTCTTTGTGCGCGCGGCCGTGCTCTTCTTCGCCTTGCTCTTGCTGTGGCGTTTGCGGATCTGCTGCTCGATCTTTTTGGCGACGATGTCGATGGCGGCGTAGAGATCCGACTCATGATCGACCGCGAAGAGGTCAGGACCGCGGACGCCGAGACGAATGGAGCAGCCGAACTGCTTTTTCGGATCACGGGTGTGGTCGTGCTCGATTGTGACGCGGGCGTCGATTGACCAGCGATCCAGATGCTCCAGCTTGTCGAGCTTCTCCAGAATGTGATCTTCGATGGCTTTGGTGAGGGTGAGGTTATGCGTCGAGAGGATCAGTTTCATGTGTTAAGGTGTAACTAGCCTGTAATCTTTTCCAGTGAAAGTGTTTTACGCTTAATAGTGATGATTAAACGTTTTTGGCTCAGCCGGTGACAATGGCGCGGTGTCGGATGAAAGCCTCCCGCAGCGAGGTCGAAACCTCGTCCTGAAGGATCTGCATCTCCTCGTAGATCTCCACATTGTCCTCAATGGGAACGGCGGTTTCGCGGGGATTGAGTTTCACGAAGGTGTCGGTGATTTCCGTGATTGAAATCTTTTCTCCGCATTGCAGGCGCCAGCACCAGAGAGCCTGCAATGCCGCACCAAAGGCCGCGCCCTCGGCCACCTTCAGCGTGACGACCTCCGCATCGAACACGTCCGCCATGATCTGACGCCACAGCTTTGATTTTGCCCCGCCACCGGTGGCGCGGATCTGCGTGGGGCGCACGCCGAGTTTTGCCAGACGGCGCAGGCCGTAGTTCATGCCCAGCGTGACGCCTTCCATTGCGGCGCGGGCGTAGTGGTCCCGATTGAAGGTGCGCGTGTTCGTGCCGAAGAAGACCCCGGTGCCGTTCGCGACGTTCGGCGTGCGCTCGCCGTCCAGATAGGGGAGCAGGAGGAGACCGTCCGAGCCGGCGGGCACCTTGGCCGCGCCCTTGGCGTATTGATCGTGAGTCCAGTTGAACTGTTTGCGAAGCATCTCCGTCGCGACGGTGACATTCATCGTGCAGAGCAGCGGCAGCCAGCGGTTGGTGGAATCGCAGAAGGCGGCGATCTCGCCGTCCGGATCGACGACGGGTTTTTCTGCGCAGGCGTAAATGGTGCCGCTGGTTCCAAAGCTGGCGGTGATCACACCTTCCTCGGTGTTGCCGGTGCCGATGGCCCCCATCATGTTGTCGCCGCCCCCGGCGCTGACGAGAACCTCGGTGGTGAGTCCGAGTTCGTCGGCGGCGGCCTGCGACAGGCGGCCCACGGGTTGATCGCTGGGCATCAGTTCCGGCAGTTTTCCGGCGAGGTCCGCGTCGATCGCTTTCAGAGCCTGTCCGCACCATTTCCGGTTTCGAACGTCCAGGAGGGCCGTGCCCGACGCGTCTCCGTACTCCATGACCGCCCGTCCGGTAAGCCAGTGATTCAGGTAGTCGTGTGGCAGGAGGACGGTGGCGAGCTTTTTGAAATTTTTTGGCTCGCGCTTCTTCATCCAAAGGATCTTGGATGCGGTGAAGCCGGGCAGCACGGTATTGCCGATCGCCTTGATCGTTTTGGCGGAACCACCCAGTTGCCTGGTGATCTCCTCGCATTCCGCGATGGTGGAGGTGTCGCACCAGAGTTTGGCCGGACGGATGACCTTGCCCTTTTTGTCCAGAGGAACGAAGCCGTGCTGCTGGCCACTGATGCCGATGGCCCGGACTTCGCCGGCTTTGGCCTTCGCCGTCTTGAGAGCCTTGCGGATCGAATTTGCCGTGGCTTTGCGCCAAGTTTCAGGATCCTGCTCCTTGGCGCCGGCGGGCAGATTCGGGATGAGATCGTAGGCCTCGGACGCTTCGCCAAGGACCTTGCCGCTTTTGGCGTCGACGACGAGGGCCTTGGTGGACTGGGTGCCGCTGTCGATGCCGATAAGAAGGTTTCGCGTTGCCATGGGATGATTGTTTGGAGAGACGGGTTTTATACGTTCTGCTCGTCGATTCTGTCGACGATGGTGTCGACCAGATAGTCGGTCAGTTCCTCGGGAGCAAGCCGGGCCTCGTCGCGGGTCTTCAGGCTTTTGACCACCGCCATCTCGCCTTCGAGTCGGATCGTAAACTCAACCCCGAGTTCCTGCGCCCGTTTGAACTGCTTGTTGCCCTTCATCGGCGTCAGCGAAAACTCAACATTGTAGCCGTCTTCTCGAAGTTTCTGGATTTGCCGGAGGGAACGCGGACGGAGCGCCTCGTCCTCGATCAGAAAAAACACGTCGATGTCGCTTTCGAGTTCGGGGAGCAGGCCGCGCGCTTTCAGCAACTCGGTGAGCACGACGTCTCCCATGCCGAAACCGAGGGCCGGCAGGTCCACCTTGTCATCGGAGATCAATCGGATGAGTTGGTTGTACCGGCCGCCGCCGGCGATGGCGCGGAATTCCCCCTTGCGGTCGAAAGCCTCAAACACCGGACCCGAGTAATATGCGAGGCCGCGAATGACGCCGTAGTCGATTTTCACGAAGTCACGCAGACCGCGGGCCGCGAGGTCGTCGACGATGAGCTTCAGTTCCGCCGTCGGCTCGCCGGCCGCGATGAATTCCCGGATTTCAGTGCCGGAGAATCCAAGCCCGGCGAGTTTCTCGTCGCTCACGGCCGGATCTTCCCGTTCGAGCTTGTCGATGATCTGGTAAAACTCGTAGGCCTTCGCCGGATCGTTGCAGCGGGCGTCGAAGAAGTCCTGCCAGGCGTTTCGGCTGCTGAGGCGCACGACGAAGTCCTCGGCCGACAGATCGAGCGCGCGGAGACAATCGATCAGCAGGGCGATCAATTCCGCGTCGGCCGCCGGGGAGTCCTCGCCGATGATGTCGCAGTTCAACTGGTAGTGCTCGCGCAGTCTGCCTTTCTGCTGTCGCTCGTAGCGGAAGAGCTGGGGGATGGAGAACCACTTGAAGGGCTTCTTGTAATTCCGCTCCGCCGCCGCCGCCATTCGGGCGAGGGTGGGGGTCATCTCCGGGCGGAGTGAAATCTCGCGCTCGCCCTTGTCGGTGAAGTTGTAGAGCTGCCCGACGATTTCGTCCCCGCTCTTCTTCGTGAAAAGCTCCGTTGGTTCCAAGGGCGGTCCGTCGTATTCGCTGAATCCGTAGGATCTTGCGACGGATCGCCAGGTGTCGAAGACATGATTGCGTATGTCCGCACTCCAAACGTCGTTGTTCGGAAGCGGTTCGGGATAAAAGTCGCGAAAGCCGGGGAGTCGATCCATTGAAAAGGGCGCGTGTGTAGCAGGCCCGAATGGGGCGTGAAAGCAGAAAAGAGCCGTTTCAATGAAGGAAAACGGCTCTTTTGAGATTTCGAAAATGTTTCCCGAAACAGCTAGGCAATCGCACGCACGCGCGACCCTGATGAAATCGCGAAAGAATCTCGACGCTCGGTTTTGGGGCGGGGCAACTCGGTGATGCGCTCTTGTTGGGCCTCATCGCTTTCCGTGTCGGATTGCGATCGCATGACCGATTCGCGCATCTCCTTGCCCGGTTTGAATTTCACGATGGCGCGGGGAGGGATCGGCACGTCGGTCTTGGGTGAGTTCGGATTCCGCCCGACGCGGGCCTTGCGGATCTTCACCTCGAAAACTCCAAAATTTCTCAACTCGACCGTTTCGCCTTGGGCAACGGCGTCGCTGATGTGGTCGAGCGTCTTCTGGACGACGTCCAATATCTGTTGTTGGCCAAGTCCGGTCTCATTTGCGATTCGGACGACGAGATCTCGTTTGGTGACGTGCTTAGACATTTTCGGGTCGGGTTTCGGCTGTCCGCTGCTTGGATTGAGGTCTGCTGTATAAACCCCTTGGCATCAGGGGTCAAGGCAGCGGCGGCGGAAAACCATGCTAGCAAACTGCGGACCAAAATCAGTGAATTGCGAGGCCTTAAATGAGTAGACTTACCTAGGGTGAATAAAGGATGCGGTTTTATGGGAATCTTTATCTTTATAGTAACGGTCAGCCCTTGAATCCTCGTTTTCGGTTCTCGAGGATTTGGTCGCTTGGCGATTGTTCCGTCGGGGCGAATTTTTTAAGGTCTGCTCGAATTCCCATGAAAGTGTTGTTCAATCTGGTTCGATTTCCATTTCTGTTTCTCTACTATGTCGGGAGCAGCCTGGCGGCGAAAGCGGCACCCGAAAGGCGCGGGATTCTGGCTGTGGCCTTCGTTGTTGGAACGCTCGTCGTCGCGCTTTCCGGGATTCAATGGCTTTTTCGTCCTTCGCTTGACGAGTCGGTACCGGCGGTGGCCTCCGACGGGCTCCACTTCAGTCCCTCCTCGACGGACGACTCCATCATTCGGGTGACGGTTTTGGAATCGGCCCTCGGGCGGTTTCATTTCGAACATGGGAGATCGCCACGAGACTACGCGGAACTTGCGCGCGCGAACTACATTCGAGATCTGCCGCAGCCCAAGGC
>JADHOF010000268.1 GCA_016779125.1 Verrucomicrobiia bacterium
ACGTTGCCGAAGACGTCGGTGAGGCGGAAGTTGCGGCCTTCGTGATGGTAGGTGAGGCGTTCGTGGTCGAGGCCGAGGAGGTGGAGGAGGGTGGCGTGGAAGTCGTGCACGTGGACCGGATCCTGGGTGATGGCGAGGCCGAAGTCGTCGGTGGCGCCGCAGGCGTGGCCGCGTTTCACACCGCCGCCGGCGAGCCAGCAGGTGAAGGCTTTTGCGTGGTGGTTGCGGCCGCTGCCCGCGCCGTAGGCGGTGCGGCCGAATTCGGAGGCGCAGATGATCAGGGTGTCGTCCAGCATGCCGCGTTCCTTGAGGTCGGTGATCAGCGCGGCGATGGGTTGGTCGATCTGTTTCGCGAGCGGTCCGTTGCCGGCGATCTTGCTGTGGCGGTCCCAGTTGCCACTGGAACCGGTGTCGACCAGTTCGATGAAGCGCACACCGCTTTCCGCCATGCGGCGGGCGACGAGGGTCTGCCAGCCGAAGCTGCGCTTGTCGCCGCGTTTCACGCCGTAGAGTTCCAGCGTGCGGTCGCTTTCGCCCGTGAGGTCGAAGAGTTGCGGCGCGAGGCGTTGGAGATTGGCGGCGGTGTCAAAGCTGAGCGTGCGGGCGGCGAGTTCGCCGTCGCCGCGGGTGGCGAGATGCCGCCGGTTGACGTGGGTGAGCATGGCCAGTTCGGCCTGTTGCAGTGCGGGTGGGTTGTCTTTTTGCGGCGTGAGGTGCGGGATGATTTCGGCGCTGCCGGGATTGAGGCGCACGCCCTGGTGGTAGGCGGGCAGGAAGTTGGAGTCCCAGACCTGCGCGCCGGCGTAGGGCTGGCGCGCGGCGAAGACGACGTGGGACGGCAGGTTGAGGTTGTCGGACCCCAGGCCGTGACTGATCCAGGCGCCCAGGCCCGGCAGGGCGCCGCCGTTGGAGCCGGTGTGCATGTGCAGGGTGGCCTCGAAGTGGTCGCTGTGGTTGCCGTGCATTGAGCGGATGAGGCAGAGCTCGTCGGCGACGGTGGCAATGTGGGGGAAGAGGTCGGTGATCTCCAGGCCGCTTTGGCCGTGTGGGCGGTGTGCCCAAGGGGAGGCGACGTAGCGTTGGTTGGAGCGGCTCGATTCGCCGTAGGGTTGTCCGTCGCGGCGGGTCAGCTCGGGCTTGGGGTCGAAGGAGTCGACGTGCGACATCCCGCCGGTGAGGAAGAACAGGATGACGCGCTTGGCGCGTGGGGTGAAGTGCGGCGGACGTGCGGCGAGCGGATGCGGTTCGGCGGCGGGCGAGGCGAGGAGGGGCAGGAGCCGGCCGGTCAGACCGTAGCCGGCGCAGGCGGTGCCGAGAGCGGCCGAGCGGCGCAGGAGGGAGCGGCGGGAGAGACGGTGCGGGTTCATTTCAGTCGATGTAGATGAATTCGTTCGCCGACAGGAGGATGCGGCAGAGGCTGGTCCAGGCGCGGGTTTCGCGTTCGCGCGGGGAGACCTCGGCGGGAATCCGCCCGGCCTGGGCCGCGACGTAGTCGGTCAGCGAGCGGGTCTCGTCCGGTGACGGCGGGCGCGAGTAGGCGATTTCGTAGCCGAGTTTGACGCGTTGGGCCGGGTCTGGCGAATGACCGGCAAGGCGTGCGGCGAATGACTTCGCGTTGGTTTCGAGGAAGTCGCTGTTCATCCAGAAGAGGGCCTGTAGCGGGACGGTCGAGACGGTGCGATTGGCGGTGCATTCGTTCGGGTCGGGGCCGTTGAAGGTCTCCAGGTAGGGATGTTTCCCGAGCCGGCGGGAGGGCAGGTAGACCGTGCGATATTCGTTTTCGTAGTCTTTGCTGAAGGGGTTGTGCTGCGTGTAGTTGTATTCGTCCTTGGCGTTCGGTTTGGGAAAGGGATGCGGGCCGGGGCTGCCGAGCTTGAGCCGGTCGCCGACGAACAGGATGGCGTCGCGGATCGGTTCCGCGTCGAGGCGGCGTCGCGGGAAGTGAGACAGCAGCTTGTTGTCGGGATCGTGGTCGGCGGAGAGGTCGGAGACGTCGGAGGACTGTTGCCAGGTCCGCGAAAGCAGGATGCGCTGGTGCATCTTCTTGAAGGACCAGCCGTCCTGGACGAAGCGGGTTGCCAGCCAGTCGAGCAGTTGCGGATGGGTGGGCTGGTCGCCCTGTTTGCCGAAGGTGCTGGAGGTCTTCACGAGGCCGCGCCCGAAGTGGTATTGCCAGATGCGGTTGGCCATGACGCGGGTGGTGAGCGGGTTGTCCGGGGAGGCGATCCAGCGTGCGAGTTGCAGTCGGCCGGATTCACCTTCTGCGATCTCGGCGTCGGCGGGGTCGAGGATGTCGAGGTAGCCGCGTTTCGCGACGGCCCCGAGGCTGGAGGGATTGCCGTCCTGATGCACGCGGGTGTCCTGGATCTGTTTCGGGTCCGGTTTGTCAAAGACGGCGTAGGCGAGCCCGCCGCCGGGCAGGGGGGTGAAGTTCTTGCGCTGGCGTCCCGATTCCGTGCCGGCATGCGGATACTGGGTGCTCTCGAAGTAGCCGTAGAGGCTGTAGTAATCCTGCTGGGAAATGGGGTCGTATTTGTGGTCGTGACAGCGGGCGCAGCCGATCGACATCCCGAGCATGCCCTTGCCGATGGTGGAGAGGGTGTTCTCGATGACGAGGTGCATGTCCCGGTATTCGCCGTTGTTGAAGCGGCGGGTGAGGCCGACGTAGCTGGTGGCGATGAGGCGTTCGCGGGCGCGGGTGGCGGGATCGGTCTTGGCGAGCAGGTCGCCGGCGATCTGCTCGATGATGAGCTGGTCATAGGGCAGATCCGCGTTGAAGGCGTCGATCACGTAGTCGCGATAGAGCCAGGCTTCGGGAACGGGCGCGTCGGCTCCGTCGCCGGAGGTGTCGGCGTAGCGGGCGAGATCCAGCCAATGACGGCCCCAGCGCTCGCCGTAGTGTTTCGAGGCGAGCAGTTCATCGACGACCTTGGCGAAGGCGTCCGGCGATCGGTCGGCGAGAAAGGCATCCACCTGCCGGGGCGTCGGGGGCAGGCCGATAAGATCGAAATACGCGCGCCGAAGGAGGACGCGTTTGTCGGCGGGCGGGTTCGGTTTCAGGTCCTGCTCACGGAGTCGCGCAAGAATGAAACGGTCGATCTCGTTCGCCGCCCAGCCGGACGAATCGATCGGCGGCTCAACGGACTGGAGCGGCTGGAAGGCCCACTGCGGGGTCTGCGCTGCCGGTGCCGGGGCGATGCCGCCAAGGAGGACTGCCAGCAGAAAAACGGAAAGGCTGCGGCGCCTGCCACGGCTGTTTTCGAAAGGTTCCGACAACTCACACATGCTCAGGCCAGTTTCGGTCTACATTCGGGGGATTAACAATGCTCAATTCGGCTGGTTGCGGGCGGGTGGGCGGGGTGCCTGGAATGGAGCCTTTCCGGCGGTTCAATGACTTGTCATGGGCCGGGCGGAATTTCGAAGATCGTGCGGAGGATGTCCCGGTCGGGCTGGGGTAGTTTCTCGATCTGACCGCTCTTGAGTGCCTCGACCTCCAGGCGGGTGATGTATTGGCCGACGGGAATGATTTCGGTTCCGGCGATGTGGCGGCGGAAGAAGGGGGTGAAGTCCTGTCCGGTCAGGGTGGTGAGATGCCGGAGAAGGGTGTCGGCGTCGTAGGTGGATGTTGTGACGGCCGGCTGGTGGAGCAGGCGGAACAGATCGTCGATTCCCTTGGCGTTGGCGGTGTGACGTCGGATTTCGTAGTCGAGGATCATCGAGGCCGTCAGTCCTCCGTGATAGAGCAGGAAGTAGCGCGCGCGCGGCCCCTCTTTGCCCGCGTTCATGAGCGAGATTTCGCCGATGCCCCGCGCGCTGAGGTAGTTGGCCCACGATCTGGGCAACAGGTCGGGAGCGTCCGTCGCGGGGAGGACACCTAGCCGGATCGCGGTCTTGAGGGACAGGTATTCGGTTGCGCCCTCGTTGAACCATTCCACCCGGGTGTCTGCGGGGCGGAAGGATTCACCGATCCACAGGTGCGCGAGTTCGTGCAGGAAGGTGGTGCGCCAGTCGAGGTAACCGAAGGCTTTCTGCGGCCCGATGGTGAGGTCGACCCGGCCGGAGGTGGCCTTGGCCGCGAGATCGCCGTGATCGATGTTGATCAGGAGCCGGTCGAAGTAGGCGCCGGATTCGTCACGTGGAGGACCGCCGAAGAGGCCGGCGTAGTGTCGCAGTGCGCGCGCCGCGAGGTCGGTCAGGTTCAGCTCGTGCGCGATCGTTCGTTCGTCCAGAAAGTTCAGTTCGACGGTGATGCCGTCGATCGAGGTGGTCGTGGATTTGAAGACGGTTGCCGGTCGACCGCCGACTTCGGGGAAGCGCGCGGTGAAAAATGTCTCCAAGGCCCGCCAATAGGTGGGTGTGACGGCACCGCTCGCGTCCTGCGCGCGGTGATCGGCGTCGCGGAAGCGGAGGATATTCAGATGCGGGTGGAGGGATGGGTTCGAACTCGGGGCGGGATCGTCGTTGCCGAAGAACGCGAGCACCGGGAAATCCGCGTGGAGCAGGCGGGTGAAGGGCGCGTCAAACCAGGCTTCCAGTTCCACGCGGCGGGGACCGGTCAGTTCGGCGAATTCATCCGGTGTGAAGGGGGCCAACCAGGCGTGGTCAGCATCCGCCAAGGTGCGTCGCTCCTCGGTGATGTATTTGGTGAGGGCGGCGAAGGGAATGCCGGAGCGGAGCATCTCCCATTTGCGGAGGAAGAGGTTGGCCGCGCGATCGACGCGGTTTGTGTCGGCGACCCGGGCGGACAATTCGGCGCGCAGCTGGTCCGCGGCGGAATCCAAGGGCGTGCGGACGGGAGGCGACAGGGCGATGAGGAAGGCCGGTTTTCCGTCGCCGGCCAGCACGGCGCCGAGCGCCTGAGCCGCGTGCGAGTTGCACCAAAGGCCGATGCGGTCCGGGTCCACGCCCGGTGTCTGCCTGAGGGTTTTGATGGCCGCCAGGATTTCCCGGGCGCGATCCGCCGAGGTGTCGGGTTTCCATTCGCCGGAGGATTCCCCCGTGCCGGGTTTGTCCCACGCGAAGCAGGCGAAGCCCAGGCGGGTAAAGCGGTCCCACCGTCCGATCGCGTGGTGATCCGAGCGGCTGGCGTCGTCCCCGGTCGCCGAGAGAAAGGTTTCCTTCGGGATCGGGCCGTCGTCGGTTGCGAAGAGAATGACCGGGTGCGGAGCGTCGCGCGCGGGCAACTCCAGCAGCCCGGCGAGGGTTTGGCCGCCCGATGTGAAATTGATCCGCTGCCGGCCGGTGGCGGCGGACGCTTGGAGGGCGAGGCAGAGGGGGAGAAGGATGAGGAGGCGGGACATGGATGAGAGGGGGTTCAGTAGAGGGACTGCCAGTGCGCGCTTTCGCGGCCGAACTCGATCATGCCCGGATAAAAGATTTCGCCCAGTATTTCCAAGGAGTCGACAAGGCGCGGCCCGGGCCGGTTGAAGAAGGAACTGCCGTCGGTGGCGTAGACGCGCTTGTTTTTGACGGCGTCGAGTTGGTTCCACCCGGGGAGCTTCTCCAGCGCTGCGGCTTCGGTGATCGTGCGTGAAAGGTTGAATCCGCAGGGAAGGAGGACGATGACGTCCGGGTTTGCCGCCGCGATTTCATCCAGGGTGATCCAGTCGGAATGTTCTCCCGCCTTGGCGATGAGACTGTTCCCTCCGAGCATTTCGATCATGTCGGGAATCCAATTGCCGCCGGCCA